>CAZVGH010000206.1:0-1514 GCA_964626515.1 uncultured Alistipes sp. | reverse complement strand
GCTGCGCGTGGGGCTCGTCACGAAGCATCTCCCCGTGGCGGAGATCGCCCTCAACATCACCCGCGAGAAGATCGTCGCCGACCTCAAGGCCCTCAAGCAGACACTGATCGCCGATTTCGGCATCGTCGCGCCCCGCATCGCCGTGCTGGCGCTCAACCCCCACGCGGGCGACGGCGGGCTGCTCGGACACGAGGAGCAGGAGATCATCGCCCCCGCCATCGCCGAGGCGTTCGATGCGGGCGTACTCGCCTTCGGACCCTTCGCGGCCGACGGCCTCTTCGCTAACGGCGGCTATGCGAAATACGACGGCATTCTGGCCATGTACCACGACCAGGGGCTCGCGCCCTTCAAGACCCTTTCGCCCGACGGCGTGAATTTCACGGCGGGGCTGAACGGCGTGCGCACCTCGCCCGACCACGGCACGGCCTTCGACATCGCGGGACGCGGCATCGCCGAACCGCAGTCGATGCGCAACGCCCTCTATGCGGCGATCGACATCGTCCGCCGCCGTCGCACCTGGGCCGAGTGTTCGGCCGATCCGCTGCCCAAGGCCGAGCGCGAGCGTTCGCGCCGCGATCCGTCGGTCCGCGAGCTGCCCGACAGCGAAAAGCCGCAGCAGAACTGACACGCAGGAACGGCCCGGCGGCTGTTCGGCAGCATGTCGGCTTGTTCGGCGAAGGGCCGGCACCCGCAACGCCCGAACCCCGCGCACGGCACCCCGGGTGCCCCGAAAGACGAAACAAAACCCGGTCTTCGGCGACGTATTCCGTCTCGTAATTGTGGAAGCGCCGCGAAGCCGACAAACAAAAACAACACAAAAAACCGTATGATTCACATCACCTTTCCCGACGGCTCCGTCAAAGAGTTCGCCGAAGGAACAACCGCATTCGAGATCGCGTCGAGCATCAGCCCTCGTTTAGCTGCCGACTCGTTAGCGGCCTCGATCGATGGCATGACCATCGACCTGCAACACCCGATCGTCGCGGACGGTTCGATCCGCTTCTTCAAATGGGACGACGCCGAAGGCCGTCACGCCTTCTGGCACACCTCGTCGCACCTGCTGGCCGAGGCGCTCGAAGCGCTCTATCCGGGCATCAAGTTCGGCATCGGCCCGGCCATCGAAAACGGCTTCTACTACGACGTGGACAGTCCGACGCCCATCACCGAAGCCGACCTCGAAAAGATCGAACAGAAGATGCAGGAACTGGCCCGGAACAAGGAAGAGCTCGTCCGCCGCGAAGTACCCAAGGCCGAGGCGCTGAAGACGTTCACGGCCAAAGGCGATCAATACAAAGTCGAGCTGATCTCCGACTTGGAGGACGGCACGATCTCGTTCTACACCAACGGAGCGTTCACCGACCTCTGCCGCGGCCCGCACATCCCCAACACGGGTTACATCAAGGCCATCAAGCTGACGTCGGTAGCCGGAGCCTACTGGCGCGGCAACGAAAAAAACAAGATGCTCACGCGCATCTACGGCATCGCGTTCCCCAAGAAGTCGATGCTCGACGAAT
>CAZVGH010000205.1:0-1526 GCA_964626515.1 uncultured Alistipes sp. | reverse complement strand
TGGGACCGAGCGTTACCTTCACGGCGTTCGACAGCGCGTCGACACCCTCCTTGAGGAGCTCGCGAGCCTCTACGTTATATTTGATCTCCTTTGCCATCGTTGTGGAATTTTAAGCGGTTAGATAATTGCCAGAATATCGCTCTGACGCATGATGAGGTACTCAGTACCGTCGACCTGGATCTCCTGACCCGAGTACTTGCCGTAGAGGACCGTGTCGCCCTCCTTGACCTCCATCGTGACCTCCTTCGTACCGGGGCCTACGGCTACGACCTTGCCGGCCAGCGGTTTCTCCTTGGCCGTGTCGGGAATAATCAGACCGCCGGCGGTCTTCTCTTCAGCAGGATTCGGGAGAATGAGCACCCGATCCGATAAGGGTTTTACGTTCATGGTTCTTTCTGTTTATGAGTGTATGATTTGTTTTGTTGTCTGCACGGGCGGACGAACAAGATTCCTTCAATTGATGTGCCAAGCGCCGCTTGGCAGCATTTTTGTCAGCACGGCGGGGTTCCGTCTGCCACTTTGGCAGACCGCGCAGGAAGGCGGACTGACAAGCGGCAGGCCGAAACGGCCGCGACCGTCCGGCCGCAAAACCGCCGCAGGGGAGCGAAACACACCGGCAGCCTGTTTTTTTTCGAAAATTGTATTATCTTTGCAGCGAAATCATCGACACGCCCGAACCGTCGTTCGGGAATCATCAACAACGACCTTATTATATATGCAAGACTTGGAAGCGCTCTCGGGCAAAAGCCTCTCCGAACTCCGTGAAATCGCCTCGGCACTCGGTATCGACGGCTCGAAGCTCAAAAAGCGCGAATTGATCGCCCGCATCACCGCAGGTCCGTCCGCAACCGGCGACGCATCCCGGCCGACGCCAGCCGCCGAACCGCAGGAGCAGCCCGCGAAGCCGCGCCGCGGCCGCCGTCCCCGGCTGACGAGCAGCGAACCCGCCACCGAGACGAGTACCCCCGCCGCAGCTCCCGATACGGCCGTCCAGCCCGAGATACCGGCCGCCCCCGTCGCCGAGCCGAAACGGCGCGGCCGCAAACCGAAAATACGCCTTGAACTGCAGCCTGCTCCGGCGGCCGAAATCCCGCAGATGGAGTTGCCGCCGCTGGACCTGCCGCCCGTACCGCCCGTGCCGGCGGCTCCCGCCGAGGCGGGCAGCCAGTCGCATCCCGCGCTCCACATCGACCTCGACGACGAGATCATCACCAAGGACGACTATGCGGGCGAAATCGAGGGCGAGGGCGTGCTGGAGATCATGCCCGACGGCTATGGATTCCTCCGCTCGGCCGACTACAACTACCTCAATTCGCCCGACGACGTCTACGTCTCGCCGTCGCAGATCAAGCTCTTCGGCCTCAAGCCGGGCGACACCGTCAACGGCGCGATCCGTCCGCCGAAAGAGGGGGAGAAGTATTTCCCGCTCGTGCGCGTGAACGAGATCAACGGTCTGAAGCCCGAGTACATTCGCGACCGCGTGCAGTTCGAATACATGACGCCGCTCTTCCCGAGCGAGAAATTCT
>CAZVGH010000204.1:0-1541 GCA_964626515.1 uncultured Alistipes sp. | reverse complement strand
TCGCCCTGCCGACCGACTTCTCGGCCCGCATCGCCCGCAACACGCAGATCTACATTCAGGAGGAGACCTCGGTATGCCGTCAGGTAGACCCGTGGGCCGGTTCGTACTACGTCGAGTCGCTGACGAACGAGATCGCCCACAAGGCCTGGGAGCACATCCAGGAGGTCGAGAAGCTCGGCGGTATGGCCAAGGCCATCGAGACGGGTATTCCGAAGATGCGCATCGAGGAGGCTTCGGCCCGCACGCAGGCGCGCATCGACTCGGGTGAGCAGAAGGTGATCGGCGTGAACGAGTACCGCCTCGAGAAGGAGGCGCCGATCGACATTCTGGCCGTCGACAACACGGCCGTGCGCGAGAGCCAGGTGAAGCGCCTCAAGGAGCTGCGCGCGAACCGCGACCAGGCGGCCGTAGACCGCGCGCTGGCCGCCATCACGGAGTGCGTGCGCACGAAGCAGGGCAACCTGCTCGAGCTGGCCGTAGAGGCTGCGAAGGTGCGCGCCACGCTGGGCGAGATCTCGGATGCCTGCGAGGTCGTCGTCGGTCGTTACAAGGCAGTGATTCGTTCCATTTCGGGAGTTTACAGTTCAGCAGTGAAAAACGACGAGAGCTTTGAGCGCGCCAAGCAGATGTGCGCCGAATTTGCCAAGAAGGAGGGCCGCCAGCCGCGCATCATGATCGCCAAGCTGGGTCAGGACGGACACGACCGCGGTGCAAAGGTCGTAGCGACGGGTTATGCCGACATCGGCTTCGACGTCGACATGGGTCCGCTGTTCCAGACGCCCGCCGAGGCTGCGAAGCAGGCCGTGGAGAACGACGTACACGTCGTGGGCGTATCGTCGCTGGCTGCGGGTCACCTGACCCTCGTGCCGCAGATCATCGAGGAGCTGAAGAAGCTGGGCCGCGAGGATATCCTCGTGATCGTGGGCGGTGTCATCCCCGCGCAGGACTACGACGAGCTCTACCGCGACGGTGCAGCGGCCATCTTCGGTCCCGGTACGAAGATCTCGACGGCCGCCATCAAGATGCTGGAGATCCTGATGGCCGAGTAACACGCACGGTCATCGCATCACACGAAGGGGAACGGTTTCAACCGTTCCCCTTTTTTAATTATAAGATGATGATTCGAATCGGCGCAGAGGCGCAGGGCCTTTTCGGGCAGACATTTCCGCAGCCAAGGCTGACGGACCCGCACGAGCGGACGCGGATGCAGTCCTCGCCGGAGAGCAGCCACGAGCTGTCGGCGGGCGAAGCAGTCGGAGTTCGAGACGACGGCCGGGCAGGGAGCGCAGCTTCGTTGCCCGGACAACGACCTATCTTTTCCGCAGATAGACCGTCGCCGTGCGGGCGACGTTGTAGATCTTCAGCCTCGGATAGCGCTTGCCGTCCTCGCCTTCGACCTCGAAGGTGAAGTGCTCGCCCTGCATATCGGCCGTCTCGCGGCCGCCGAAACGCTTTTCGTCCGTCGAGAGGAGGGGTACGTACTTGCCCGCCCGCTGCACGGGCAGCTCGTAGTCGGGAATCGAGGCCGTGGGATGCCAGTT
>CAZVGH010000203.1:0-1545 GCA_964626515.1 uncultured Alistipes sp. | reverse complement strand
AATTGTTATAAAAAATAGACAACATGAAAAAAATCTTTGTTTGCGCGCTCGCTGCGGCTTGCGCATTGGCGGCCTGCGATTCGAAGAACGGCGCAATGACCGCGACGGAGGGCGTTGCCGCCCGTGAAATCGGCGCTTCGGATCTGGCATACGTACAGGTAGAAGCCGTTCTGGCACAGTGCGACCTCTTCCAGACCGAAGGCGTAGCGCTCCAGGAGAAGACGCAGAAGGCGCAGGAGAGCTGGGCCAAGAAGGAGCGTGCGCTCCAGGCCGAGGCTGCCCAGCTGCAGGAGAAGTACGAGAAGGGCCTCATCACCACGCGTGACGCCCAGAGCACGCAGGAGAGCCTTCAGAAGCGCGCCGCCTCCTACCAGACGTCGGCCCAGAACGAGGCCCGCACGCTCGAGGAGGAGAACGTGGTCTTCACGAACCGCGCACAGGATCTGCTGCGCCGCGCCGTGGATGCGATCAACGCCGACAAGAAATACAAGCTCATCGTGAACGCCTCGGCGCTCATCGATGCCGATTCGACGCTCGACATCACCTCCGCCGTGCTGGCCAAGGTGAACGAACTCTACGCTGCCGAGAAGAAATAGCGAAGCTCTCGGGGAGGGGAAGCGGACCGCCGTCCGCAAAAGACGGCACGGCGCCCGCGGCCAAAACCCCGCCGACGAACACACGGGGCTGTCCGACGAATCAGGGATGCGGACAGCCCCTTTTATACCGAACATTCCGATCCCGAACCGATCGCACTTAACGTATGGATTTCGTTCCGTTTACCTTCATCGACTTCGTCGATATCGTGCTGGTTGCCGCCATCATGTACTGGATCTATCGCATGACGCGCGGCACGAACGCCCCCTACATTCTCTCGGGCATCATCCTCGTCTACCTGATGTGGGTCGTCGTCCGCGCACTCAACATGGAGCTGCTCTCGTCGATCCTGGGACAGGTGATCTCGGTGGGCGTGCTGGCGCTCTTCATCATCTTCCAGCCCGAGTTGCGGCGCTTCCTGCAGATCATCGGCACGCGGCAGAAACAGTTCAATTTCATTACGCGCATCTTCTCGATCGGCGAGGATCGGCGCGAACAGCCAGACCTGGCCCCGATCGCGACGGCCTGCTGCGAGATGGCCGAAACGAAGACGGGTGCATTGATCGTCATCCGTCAGGAGAGCGATCTGCAGTTGATTGCCGACGGCGGCATCGCCATCGACGCGAAAATTTCTGTCTCGCTGCTCAAGAACATCTTCTTCAAGAATGCACCGCTGCATGACGGCGCCGTGCTGGTGGAGGGCGGCCGCATCGTGGCGGCGAAGTGCATCCTCCCCGTGACACAGAGCCCCGTGCCGAAATCCTACGGAACCCGCCACCGCGCAGCGATCGGCATGAGCGAGATTTCGGATGCGATCATCGTGGTGGTCTCCGAGGAGACGGGCGGCATCGCCATCGCACAGGGCGGCGAGTTGCGTCGTGAAATTGACCCTGCCCGGCTGCTCCAGCAGTTGCAGCGGTACGTAACGCGCAACAAGGCCCGCCGCGAACG
>CAZVGH010000202.1:0-1754 GCA_964626515.1 uncultured Alistipes sp. | reverse complement strand
AGAAAGAAAGTTTTGAAACTTGCCAAGGGTAACTTTGGTTCAAGGGGAAACGTATGGACCGTTGCGAAAAACACGGTCGAGAAGGGTTTGCAGTTCGCTTATGCGCACCGCCAGCTCAAGAAGCGGACGTTCCGTTCGCTGTGGATCACGCGTATCAACGCTGCGGTCCGCGCGCAGGGAATGACCTATTCGCAGTTCATCGGTAAAGTCAACGCAAAGGGTATCGCGCTGAACCGCAAGGTGTTGGCCGACCTGGCGATGAACGAGCCGAAGGCATTCGAGGCAGTAGTTAATGCAGTTAAGTAGCTGATTGTCGGAGAGCCGTGCTTCGGTGCGGATTTCTGAAAATCATGCAGTTGTAAAATAGCGCCGAGGGGATTCCCGAGGCATACAACCGCAGTTTCAGGCGGGGTTTCGACGCAACGATCGCAACCTCGCCTGTTTTTTTTGTGCCGCCGCCGCGGTCCGCCTGCAAAAAGCTACCGCGGAAGCCGCCCGCAAGGAGCCGCCCGTCTGCAAAGAGTCGTCCGTGAGGAGCCGCCCGCCCGTGCCGTCCGGACGAAAACGGCCCCGTCTGCCGTGCAGACGGAGCCGTCGGTGTGCGGGGGGCCTCCCCGGAGATTAGCGTACCTTGAATCCTTCGTCGGCGCGCATCGGGATCGGCATCGCAGCGTAGGTGCCGTTCTCGAGCTTCTCGCGCACGGCCTTGAAGGCCTCGATCGTGTAGTCCACGTCCTCGAGGGTGTGGGCCGCCGTCGGGATGATGCGCAGGATGATCTCGCCGCGCGGAATGACGGGGTAGATCACCATCGAGCAGAAGATACCGTGATTCTCGCGCAGGTCGACCACGAGGTTCGTCGCCTCGGGAATACCGCCCTTGAGGAATACGGGGGTCACGGGCGAGTTCGTCACGCCGATGTTGAAGCCGTTCTCGACGAGCTTCGACTGCAGGGCACGGACGATCGTCCAGAGCTTCTCCTGATACTCGGGATGGTTGCGGATGAGCTCGATGCGCTTCAGGGCGCCGATGACCATCGGCATCGGGAGCGACTTGGCGTAGAGCTGCGAACGCATGTTGTAGCGCAGCAGGTTGACGAGCCAGCGGGGACCGCTGACGAAGGCGCCGATGCCGGCCATCGACTTGGCGAAGGTGTTGAAGAGCACGTCTACGCCGTCAACCACGCCGAAGTGGGCTGCCGTACCGCGGCCGCCGGGACCCATCGTACCGAAGCCGTGGGCGTCGTCGACGAGCAGGCGGAACTTGAAATCCTTCTTCAGCGCGACGATCTCGTCGAGCTTGCCCAGGTCGCCCTTCATGCCGAATACGCCCTCGGTGATGACCAGCACGCCGCCGTTCTGCTCCTCGGCGAGATCCGTTGCGTGCTGCAGCTGGAGGCGCAGCGACTCCATGTCGTTGTGGCCGAAGACGAAGCGCTTGCCCTTGTGCATGCGCAGTCCGTCGATGATGCAGGCGTGGGCCTCGGCATCGTAGACCACCACGTCGCGCGGCGTGAGCAGGCAGTCGATGATCGAGATCATGCCCTGGTAGCCGAAGTTGAGCAGGAAGGCGTCCTCCTTGCCGACGAACTCGGCCAGCTCGCGCTCGAGCTGCTCGTGATAGACCGTCTGGCCGCTCATCATGCGGGCGCCCATCGGGGCGGCCATGCCGAAGCGGGCGGCACCCTCGGCGTCGGCCTGACGCACCTCGGGCAGGTTGGCCAGACCGAGGTAGTTGTTCAGGCTCCAGTTGAGCA
>CAZVGH010000201.1:0-1757 GCA_964626515.1 uncultured Alistipes sp. | reverse complement strand
CCTTGATGTTCTTCGAGTTGAGGGTCAGGTAGTCGTAGCGGAAGCAGAGCTCCAGATCTCCCCAGCTGCGGCCGCGCTCGACGCGCGTGAACTTGGCGCCGTTCGAGTCGTAACGCTGCCTGCCGCCGAAGAGCAGGTAACCGGCCTGTGCGTACCAGCCCCAGAAGTGCTTCGTGCGGGTGTCGACCGTCTCGGGAGCGCTCTTCTGAATGTGGGTGTCGTCGGCCACCATGGCGGTCTCGAAGCGCAGCCCTTTGTAGTAGCCGGCTACCTCGGCCGTGTAGAGCAGGTCGAAGTCGACGTTCGGAATCGTGTTCGTGTCGATGTACTTCTTGCGGTTGATCGAGGTGCTGTTGCGGGTGCTGAAGCGCGTCGTGCCGTAAGCCTTCGGATCGGTGTCGTTCTTCGGCTGGCGGTAGGAGAGGGCGCCGGCGAGGTGCAGACCCCAGTCCTTGCTGTTCCAGCCGGGCATGAAGACCGCCTTGCCGGTGTAGGACATACCCTCGTTGCGGCCGTAGTCCTTGTTGTTGTCCTCGACGTAGGTGCGCGTCTCGAGGGCGTCGATCGTCTGGAAGAAGACGCCGCCCGAGAGCCACATCCATTTTTTCGCCCACTTGATGTTGGCGCCGATGTGGCGCGACGGAGCCAGCGCCTGCGTCGCCATCGGACGCTCCATGAACTGGAGGTAGCGCGACGTGTTGTTGCGCTGGAGCGAGAAGAACTCCTTGAAGTTACCGATCTGGATCTCCGTGTTGCGGAAACCGTCGTAGCGGATGATGGCATCCTTGAGTTCGAAGACGCCGTTGGCCATGTCCATATCGACCTCGCCGTACCAGTCTTTGGTGATCTGCGCCTTCACGGCGAAGCGTGCGCGGCGGATCGAGGCGCCGTTGCCGATCGGATCGTAATCCTTGTCCTCGCCGTAGAAGGCGGCGAAGTCGGCCTGCACGCGGCAGTCGAACCACAGCTTGTACTTCGTGTCTTTCGAACGGAAGACGAGGAAGCCGTCCTGCGCTTCGACCTTCAGCGGGTCGATCTTGACGGCGACGCCGTACTGGTTGTACTCGACGTCGGGCTGTTCGTTCGCCGATTGCCGCTCCTGGGCCGATGCGCCCGTTGCGAGCAGGAGTGCCAGAGGAAGTAGAAGTTTTTTCATAGCGATAAGGTTTTAGGTTTGTGTTTCGGTAAGTCTTCGTGTGCGATCGTCAGATGGTCTTGATGAACGCCGCCAGATTCTGCTGCCGCTGCAGCCCCAGCTTGCCGCGCAGGCGGTGGCGGCCGATCTCGGCGCTCTTGGGCGAGATGTTCATCAGCGTGGCGATGTATTTGGTCGAGAATCCCAGCCGCAGCAGGATCGTCAGCCTTCGCTCCTGCTCGGTGAGCCGCGGGAATTTCTCCGTCAGACGGATGCAGAAATCGCGGTGGAGTTGCTCGACCCGGGTGTAGAACCCGTCTATTTCGTTCGAGAAGTTCATGCGGCGGTTCAGCTCCGTGCGGAGTTCGCCCAGCAGGCGGTCCTTTTCGGCGGCGTCGGCCGTCGCCTCGGCCTGCTTGACCCGTTCGTAGAGGCGGTCCATGAACTCTTTCTGTTCGTTGATGTTCAGCGCGATGCTCATCACCTCGCGGCGCTTGAGCTCCAGCAGGTTGTGCAGCTTCTCGTTCTCGGTCTGCATGGCTCGGATCTCGAGACGGTTCAGCGAGCGGCGGTTCTCGGCGAGCTGCTGCTCCTGTTCGAGCAGCATGCGGCCCGACGTGCG
>CAZVGH010000200.1:0-1799 GCA_964626515.1 uncultured Alistipes sp. | reverse complement strand
CCGGCCTACTTCTCCGACTCGCAGCGCCAGGCTACCAAGGAGGCGGGCGAGATCGCCGGTCTGAAGGTGCGCCGCATCATCAACGAGCCTACGGCTGCAGCGCTGGCCTACGGTCTGGATAAGAAGGACAACGACATGAAGATCGCCGTCTACGACCTCGGCGGCGGTACGTTCGATATCTCCATTCTGGAGTTGGGCGACGGCGTTTTCGAGGTGAAATCCACCAACGGCGACACGCATCTGGGCGGCGACGACTTCGACCACGTCTTGATCGACTACATGGCCGAGGCGTTCAAGGCCGAGCACCAGATCGACCTGCGGCAAGACCCCATGGCGCTGCAGCGCCTCAAGGAGGCCGCCGAGAAAGCCAAGATCGAGCTTTCGTCGTCCACCACGACCGAAATCAACCTGCCTTACATCATGCCCGTCAACGGCATCCCGCAGCACTTGGTCATGTCGCTCACACGGGCCAAGTTCGAGCAGTTGTGCGACCACCTGATCCGCAAGACCGTCGAGCCGTGCAAACTCGCCCTGCGCGATGCCGGACTGGAGGCTTCGCAGATCGACGAAGTGATCCTCGTGGGCGGTTCTACGCGTATTCCCGCGATTCAGAAGATCGTCGAGGAGTTCTTCGGCAAGGCGCCCAACAAGTCGGTCAATCCCGACGAGGTGGTCGCTATCGGCGCCGCTATCCAAGGCGGTGTCCTCACGGGCGAGGTCAAGGACGTGCTGCTTCTCGACGTCACGCCCCTGTCGCTCGGCATCGAGACGCTGGGCGGCGTGATGACCAAGCTCATCGACGCCAACACCACGATCCCGACCCGCAAGTCGGAGGTCTTCTCCACGGCGGCCGACAACCAGCCCTCGGTGGAGATCAACGTCTGCCAGGGCGAGCGTCCGCTGGCCCGCGACAACAAGTCGATCGGCCGTTTCCACCTCGACGGCATTCCGGCCGCTCCGCGCGGCGTGCCCCAGATCGAGGTGACGTTCGACATCGACGCCAACGGCATTCTCAACGTCTCGGCCAAGGACAAGGGTACGGGCAAGGAGCAGAAGATCCGCATCGAGGCTTCGTCGGGTCTCACGGAGCAGGAGATCCAGCGCATGCGCGACGAGGCCAAGGCCAACGAGGCCAAGGATAAGGAGGAGAAGGAGCGCATCGACAAGATCAATGCCGCCGACTCCAACATCTTCGCTACCGAGAAGCAGCTCAAGGAGTACGGCGACAAGCTCCCCGCCGATAAGAAAGCCGCTATCGAGACGGCGCTCGGCAAGCTCAAGGAGGCGCATAAGAACGCCGACCTCGCCGCGATCGATACAGCGATCAACGAGCTCAACGCCGCATGGCAGGCCGCTTCGCAGGATATCTACGCCCAGCAGCAGGCACAGGGCGCCGCAGGTGCGCAGGGCGGTCCGCAGGCCGATGCCGGTGCCCAGCAGGGCGCCGATGGCGGTTCTCAGCCCGAGGACGTCGAGTTCGAGGAGGTGAAATAAGCTCCCCGCAGTTCATGCGGAAGCGTCGCCCGGTCAAGCCGGGCGGCGCTTTTTATTGATAATTGTAGGATTCGGATTATGAATTGTGAATTGTTTTTTCTATCTTTGTACGCTATTAGGCTTTTTGGTGAAAAAACAGAGCTTTTTCCCGCAGGCAGGCCGCTCGGACTTGCCGGGCGGAAAGTTGCGAACGAAAGAACAAATCATAACAAATTCATTTTTACCGATGCAAAGTAAAGGTTTCATCAAACTCATCGCGGCGCTTCTGGCGCTCGCATGCGTTTACCAGCTCTCGTTCACGTTCA
>CAZVGH010000199.1:0-1811 GCA_964626515.1 uncultured Alistipes sp. | reverse complement strand
TTTGCCGAACACAATTTTTTCCGCCGATGAAACCGTTCCTGCCGATTCTCCTGCTTCTCGCCGCTTCGGCCGCCGCACAGCCTGCCCCCGGCCCCCGAACGCCCGGCGAGGGCGAATTCGTCTTCACGTCGGCCACGACTTTAGCCGCCGACCCGGCGCTGCTGCCCATAGCGGAGTATGCGACGGAATATTTGGGTTGTACCGTCGAGCAGTCCCGCACCGGCGCGAGTTCGGTGGTGCTGACCCTCGAGCCGGGCGAGCCGACGGAGGCTTTCCGGTTGGAGATCGCGCCGGAATACATCCGTATCGGTGCCACGAGCTACGGCGGCGCATTCAACGGCCTGCAGGCTCTCTTCCGCCTGCTGCCGCCCGAAATCTACGCCCGCAGGGGCATCGCCGAGGGGACGACGCTGGCCTGCGCTACGGTGGAAGATGCCCCGCGCTACGCCTACCGCGGCATGATGCTCGACGTGGCACGCACCTGGATCGACAGTGCTAAGGTAAAACGCTATATAGACCTGCTTTCCTATCATAATATCAACAAACTGCATCTCCACCTGGCCGACGACGAGGGTTGGCGTATCGAGATCAAATCGCACCCCGAGCTGGCCGCGATCGGAGGCTTCCGCGGCGGCGATTCGCCCGTGGCGGCGGTCTACGGCAAATGGTCGGAAAAGTACGGCGGCTACTACACGCAGGAGGAGATGCGCGGGCTGATCGACTACGCGGCCCGCCGCAACATCGAGATCATCCCCGAGATCGACCTCCCGGGCCACAGTCGCTGCATCGGCTCCCTGCACCCCGAAATCCGCTGCGACTACGCGGCCGATACCGTCGCGACGGCGGGCACCGACTACCGCTCGGCCTGGTGCGTGGCCCGCGAGGAGAATTACACCCTGCTCGAGGATATCTTAGGCGAAATCTGCGACCTCTTTCCGTCGGACTACATCCACATCGGCGGCGACGAAGTCGAAACATCGCAGTGGGAGCGGTGCCCCCATTGCCGGGCGATGATGCGGCGATCGGGCATCGACGACCCCCGCCGGCTGCAGGACCGTTTCATGGAGCGACTCGCCGCCATGCTCACAGCCCGCGGCAAGCGGCCGGCCGTATGGGACGAGGCGGCGGCAAGCGGCAGCTTCACCCGCGAAAGCCGTATACACGGCTGGCAGAGCGTCGAAAGCTGCCGAGCCGCCACCTCGCGAGGCTACCGCACGGTCATGATGCCGAGCCAGTGGTTCTACTTCGACATGCGGCAGTCGCCCCGCGAGGAGGGCCACAGCTGGGCGGCGATCTTCGACGCACGCAAGACCTACGAGTTCGACCCTGCGGCACACGGTTTCACCGAGGAGCAAAAGGCCTGCATCGAAGGCTTCGAGGGGGCGTTCTGGAGCGAAATCTACGTCTTGCACCGACCCGAGACGTGCGATTACCTGGACTACATGTGTTTCCCGCGCCTCTGCGCGCTCGCGCGCCTCGCCTGGAGCGGCAACGCAGAGGGGTGGGAGAGCTATTACAAGGAGCTGACTGCAGAGCACTACGACCGCCTGACGGCCATGGGCGTCGGTTTCCGGCTCTTCCCGCCGACGCTGAGCTACGAAAACGGCCGGTTCACCGCCATGACCGACGACGGGTCCGAAATCTTCTACACCCTCGACGACGGCGCGCCCAAACGCTATACCAAACCGCTGCGCACCGCCGAGCCGCACCGTTACCGCTTCTTTTCGCAGTACGGCACCGGCCGCAGTCCCCACGTGGCCGACAAATCCTACTATCGCACGATCGCACCGGCGCTGACCCTCACTTCGTCG
>CAZVGH010000198.1:0-1817 GCA_964626515.1 uncultured Alistipes sp. | reverse complement strand
GAAACAGGGACGATTCGGCTTTTTTTTGCTATGTGCGGTTCGGTTCGTATTTTCGTAGCGAGCGTCCAAGTCGGATGCCCGCTAAATTTTTATATCATGAGAAACACCTTCAAGGTCCTGTTCTACCTCAAGCGCAGTTCCCTGCTGCGTAACGGGAGCGCCCCCATCATGGGCCGAATCACCATCAACGGAGCCCGCACGCAGTTCGCGACGCGGCTCTCGCTGCCGCCTGCGGCGTGGGACGTCGCCCAGAATCGCGCCATCGGACGAACGTCGGAGATCCTCTTCGTCAACCGCGAGCTCGATGCCATGCGGCTGCGGATCGAACAGTGCTATGAGGCCCTGCGCCGCGAAACGGGCGTCGTGACGCCGCTGCAGCTCCGCAAGCGTTATTTCGCGACCGACCTCGCGCAAGAAACGCTGCTCGGCTATCTGCGGCGGCACAACGAGGCCGTCAGTCGGCAGGTGGGGGTGGACCGCAGCCGCTCGACCTACTACAAATACCGCAGCGTCGAGGTGCATCTCGAACGCTTCCTCCCGTTTCAGTACGGCCGCGAAGACCTGGCGCTTACGGAGCTCGACCACGACTTTCTGGTCGCCTTCCACGGCTACCTGCTGCGCGAGGCGGGAAGGCGCAAGAACACGGTCTGGGTCTACCTGACGGCTCTCAAACATGTGCTCGCGCAGGCCCGCACCCGCGGCCTTCCCGTGGCCGACCTCTTCGCCGACTACAAGCTGCGCTCGGAGCACGTCGAGCGCAACTTCCTCTCGGCGCAGGAGCTCAACCGCCTGAGCAGCCTCGCGACCCTCACCCCGTCGATGCGGCTCGTGCGCGACAGCTTCCTCTTCAGCTGCTTCACGGGCCTCTCGTTCATCGACATGAAGCTGCTGCGCAAACACCACATCCGCCGCGTCGGCCGCTCGTGGTGGATCGAGACTACGCGCCGCAAAACGGGTTCGCGCGTGCAGGTGCGCCTCTTCGACCTGCCCTACGCCATTCTGTGCAAATACATGCCCGCCGAGTATTCGCAGGCGATCTTCCCGCTGCCGAGCAACAGCTGGTGCAACCATTGCCTCGAACACCTGATGAAGCTGGCCGGCATCTCGAAGCGCATCACCTTCCATGCCGCACGCCACACCTTCGCCACGACGCTGACGCTCTCGCAGGGCATGTCGATTGAGACGATCTCGAAACTGTTGGGCCACAGTAATATCCGCACGACGCAGATCTACGCCACCGTCACGCACGACCACCTCGACAGCGAGATGAACCGCCTCTCGAAGCGCGTCGGTGCGCTTTGCACGCGCTGGCAGGCATAACGGCGGCAGACAACGTATTCGGAAGGCGACCGTATGTGCGTACGGTTGCCGATTTTTGTTTTGTATGGGCATGCCGCGCCCGCCGCCGCTTTTCCGTCGCATTTGCCGGCCGGCGGCTCAATAAATCGCCGCTTTTTGCGTTTGAAGGAAAAATAACTAATTTTGTAAACCGAAAATCCGCGCGTTATGGTAAAAATTCTCTGGGTCGACGACGAAGTCGAGTTGCTGAAGCCGCACGTGCTCTTCCTGCAGGGGAAGGGCTACGAGGTCGACACCTGCAACAACGGGTACGATGCGATCGACATGGCGTCGGAGGGGGCCTACGACCTGATTATCCTCGACGAGATGATGCCCGGCATGACGGGTCTCGAGACGCTGCCCAAGATCAAGGAGGCGCGCCCGACGACCCCCGTCATCATGGTGACCAAGAGCGAGGAGGAGAACATCATGGACAAGGCCGTCGGCTCGAAGATCGCCGACTACCTCATCAAGCCCGT
>CAZVGH010000197.1:0-1944 GCA_964626515.1 uncultured Alistipes sp. | reverse complement strand
TGGTTATGATCGTTGTGGGAACGATTCGGTGTGTTTTTATTTTAAAAAGACAACATAACAAAGATACGAAAACTTTTCTTATATCCAAGCTACCAGAAAGATTTTCATGACTTTTTTCGGTATACCGCAGCGGTCGCGGGCTGCCGCCTTCTTCGAAAAACGGTCTGTCGCGGCTCTTTCGACGGGTCTTCACCGTGTCTTTTTAAAATAGAAAGCACGATCACGCCCGGACACTTTTCAGAAGGTTCGCCGCGGCGCGATTTCATGCGCAGTCGCGCTTCGACGACCTCGCTCCGCAGAGCCCTCCCCCGCACGCTTATCGCTGCAAGGCCTATTTGCGGCCATGTTTCTAATTTCACAAATACATCCATAGAATCAGTAGTTTACGTGCGATTTCAGCGGTTCGGGATCTTTTGTTTTTCTGCCCAAAAGGCGAGCGGCGGGGCCGAAATTCAAAATTCAAAATTCAGGATTCAAGATTTGCGGACGGATGACAACCCCTCAATTATTTTTAATTCTTCATTTTTCATTTGCGACGGCATAAGCCGTCGTGCAGCCCGCAGCCGCCCCCCCCCGGGCGGAGGGCTGCAACTCGCTGCCGCTCGTGCACGCCGCTCCGCTCGGCTGCGGGGCTGAACACCGGCCTCGCGGGCGACACACCTTCGAATCATTTTGAATCTTGAATTTAGAATTTTGAATTCAAACCTCCGTAACGCAACAGGACCGCCCCGAAAAAGGGCGGCCCTGCACGTAGGGTCGGTCCGTACCGGCCTATCCTACCGCTTGTCGTTCCCGTAGAGCGAGCAGGCGATGCCCATCTCCAGACCGCGCAGCTCGGCCAGACCGCGCATGCGGCCGTAGCACGAATAGCCCGGATTCGAACGGCGGTTCAGATCGTCGCACATCTGGTGCCCGTGGTCGGGGCGCATCGGAATCGACACCTTGCGCTCCTGCTGGATCTCGAGGAAGGCCTTCATCACCTCGTACATCGGCACGTCGCCCTCGAGGTGGTTGTCCTCCTGGAAGTTGCCGTCGGCATCGCGGCGCGTCGAACGCAGGTGCACGAAACCCACGCGATCCTTGAACTCGCGCATGATGGCCGGCAGGTCGTTGTCGGCGCGCACGCCGAACGAACCGGTGCAGAGGCAGAGGCCGTTCGAGCGGTTGGGCACGGCGGCGACCAGCTTGCGGAAATCCTCGGCCGTGGAGAGGATGCGCGGCAGCCCGAGGATCGGATACGGGGGATCGTCGGGATGGATCACCAGTTCGGCCCCCACCTCGTCGGCCACGGGGCAGATCTCGCGCAGGAAGGCGATGAGGTTGCCGCGCAGCGTCTCGGCGTCGACCCCCTTGTAGCGGTCAAGCGCCGCACGGAACTGCTCAATCGTGAAGCTCTCCTCGGCTCCGGGCAGTCCGGCGATCATGTTGCGCGTGACGAGCTCGCGCTCGGCCTCGTCCATCGCCTCGAAGCGCGCCTTGGCGCGGGCGATCTCCTCGGGCGTGTACTCCTGCTCGGCACCCTCGCGCCGCAGGATGAAGAGGTCGAAGGCCATGAAGGCGGCCCGCTCGAAGCGCAGCGCCTTCGAACCGTCCTCCACCGTGTAGGCGAGGTTCGTGCGCGTCCAGTCCAGCACGGGCATGAAGTTGTAGGTGATGCACTTGATGCCGCAGGCCGCGAGGTTGCGGATCGACTGCTTGTAGTTTTCGATGTAGGTCGGATAGGCCCCCTCGCGCGTCTTGATGTGCTCGTGCACGGGAACGCTCTCGACGACCGACCAGACGAGCCCCGCCTCGGCGATCAGCGCCTGCCGCTTGCGGATCTCTTCGACGGGCCATACCTCGCCGTTGGGGATGTGATGCAGGGCGTGCACGATGTCCGTGGCACCCGCCTGACGGATATTCGAAAGCGTGACGGGGTCGTTGGGTCCGTACCAGCGCCACGAC
>CAZVGH010000196.1:0-1945 GCA_964626515.1 uncultured Alistipes sp. | reverse complement strand
ACTACGCCTTCATCGGCAGCGGTTCGGACAACATGGCCTACTGCCACGGCATGATCAGCCCCGAGCTGGTGCAGCTCTTCGGCGAAAACGACCTGCGTCTGAGCCTCTTCTTCGACACGGAGGTCAACTCGACGAACCGCTATACCTACGACGAGGGCTCGGGTGCCGGTCTGTGGAAATCGAAGATCACCTACAAGTTCTTCCAGTACATGGCCAACGGCATGCGCACGCCCGAAGTCTACCTGACGCTGGCCGAGGCCTATGCCCGCCAGCACCAGACGAAGGAGGCTGTCGAGGAGCTCAACAAGCTGCGCGTAAAGCGCATCAAGGGCAACGAGGCAATCCTCCCGACCGGTCTCTCGGAGACCGAGGTGATCCGTCACATCATCGACGAGCGCCGCAAGGAGCTGCTGTTCGGCTTCAACCGTTTCTGGGACCTCAAGCGCTACAACACCGAGCCCGAGTACGCCAAGACGATCACTCGCGTCTTCCCGCTCGTCACCCCGGGCGTCGAGCAGAAGACCTATACGCTGAAGCCCGATTCGCGTCTCTACATCATCCCCTTCCCGCTCTCCGTGCGCGAGAAGAACCCCAACCTGACCCTCAACACCGACGAATAAACATCCGAACCTACCAATGTTTAAGAAACGAATGTTTTCGATAAGCCGAGAGCTGTGCCGCGCTTGCGCAGGCAATGCCGAGGCGAGAAAAGATGCGTGTAAACGAACCGTTATAACGTCGCTCGTTCTGCTGCTCGCATGCGCCGGCCTCGTGCCGGCGCATGCCGCGGCCGGCGACACCGGACAGCGGATCGCGCGCGACACCGCCGCCTGCTGCACCCCCGCACCCGCCGCCGAGGAGACCCCCTACACGAAACTGCTCAAGGACGAGGTGAGCAGCCGCGAAGGGCTCTTCGCCGTGCGCCACATCAAGAACGACTGGTATTTCGAGGTGCCCGACTCGCTGCTGGGCCGCCTGATGCTGGCCGTCACGCGCTTCAAGGCCGTGCCGCAGGGCTTCAAAATGCTCGGCGGCGAGGAGGTCAACCGCAGCGTCGTCTACTGGGAGGCGCTCGACGAAAAGACGATCTTCCTGCGCGAATACGTCAAGTCGCAGGTCATCGACCCCGAAGACCGTCTTGCCCCGGCGCTCGAGCAGGCGTCCGTCGATCCCATTCTCTGCAAATTCGAGGTCGCAGGCCGCAATCCCGAGACGGGCGCGCGGCTCATCGCCGTCTCGAAATGGTTCATGGGCGACAACAAGATGTGCGGCTTCACCTCCGGCGACCGCAACGAACTCAGCATCGGAAGCCTGCAGGCCGACCGCTCGATGATCGACACGATGAAGAGTTTCCCGCTCAACATCGAGGTGGTCACGCTGCGCACCTACGGCGTCAGCGCGGGCCGTTACCCGGCGGTGAGCACCGGCGCGGCGACCGTCAAGCTCAACACCAGCATGGTGCTGTTGCCGGCCGAGCCGATGCAGCCGCGCTTCGCCGACGAGCGCGTGGGGTATTTCCAGAACCCGCTGACGCAGTTCTCCGACGATAGCCAGACGACGCGCCGCAAGGCGATCGTACAGCGCTACCGCCTCGAGCCGAAAGATCCCGCACGTTACCGCCGCGGCGAGCTCACCGAGCCGAAAAAACAGATCGTCTACTACATCGACCCCGCGACCCCCGCCAAGTGGGTGCCCTACCTCAAGGCCGGTATCGAGGATTGGAACACAGCCTTCGAGGCGGCCGGCTTCAAGAACGCGATCGTCGCCCGCGAGTGGCCCGACGATCCGACGATGAGCCTCGAGGACGCCCGTTTCAGCGTGCTGCGCTACCTCCCCTCGGACACGGAGAACGCCTACGGTCCGCGCATCGTCGATCCGCGCAGCGGCGAGATCATCGAGAGCCACATCGGCTGGTATCACAACGTGATGAACCTGCTGAAAAAGT
>CAZVGH010000195.1:0-1959 GCA_964626515.1 uncultured Alistipes sp. | reverse complement strand
CAAGGGAGTGCTCGAAGGCTATAACAAGATAGAAGATCTTCCGAAAGACGTTATGCCGATGCCCGAGACGCCGACGATCGTGCTGTCGGAACCGAGGAGGTCGAGCATCGCCACGTGCGTCGAGGACATGCAGACGATGCGGCGGGCGTCGCCGTGCAGCACCTGCCCGTCGAAGGCCGCCGGGGCCTCCTCGCCGCCGCGGGCGATGAAGAGCCGTGTCTCGACCCCCTCGGCGCCCTGCCAGGGGTTGCGGATGCGCAGCATCGTGCTCGCCGCCCCTTCGGCGCCGACGATCTCGAAACCCGCGGCGCAGCGGGGGGCGTAGAGGGTGCGGTCGAAGGCCTCCGCCGGGACGGTGCGGCCTCCGCAGGCGGCTGCCAGCAGCGCAAGGGCGCCGGGCAGCAGGATTCTTCGTAGGAACTGCAGGTTCATCATCGGTATTCGGTTACGGACGGGGCGCTTCGCCGTGCGGGCGCTTCGTCTTCTCTTTGCCCCATTTGGGACGGATGCCGACGAAGAACTCGAAGTTGATGCGCGGCATCGGGCGCGACAGCACCGAGACATACTCCTCGTTGAGCAGGTTGTTGACGCTCCCCTTCAGCGAGAGGTCGGCCCAGTGGAGCGAAAACCGCTTCTCGAGGGTCGCGTTGCTCATGTAGTAGGGGAGCAGCCGCCCGCCCGTCAGCGTGTTGGCGTTGTTCGTCAGCGTATAGCGCTTGCTGTAATAGCACCACTTGTAGAGCAGCGACCACGTGCGCCACGTGAGCTGCCCCGTGAAGGTCGCCGAGTGCTCGGGAATGTAGGGGAGCTGCTTGCCGAGCGAGCGGTCGGCCGCCGTGATCGGCTCGCCGACGTTGAGCGACGGGGTCCACGAGTAGGTGGCGTCCGTCTCCAGCCGCCACTCCTCGGAGAGGGCCGCCGCGAGGTTGGCGTGCAGCTCCACGCCGTAGGAGTGCACCGTCTTGATGTTGACGGGCGAGAGGAATCCTTTGACGGTCCAGAGCCAGAGGATCCAGTCGTCGATGTGCGAGTCGAACCAGGTCGCCGATCCCGTCAGCCGGTACCGCTCCGACGTTCCCACGGCGAACGAGAGCCCCGCGTCGTAGGTCCAGCCGCGCTCCTTCCGCAGATCGGGGTTGCCGCCCGGGAGGAAATAGAGGTCGTTCAGGGTGGGGAAGCGGTAGTTGCGCGATACGGAGGCTTTCGCCACGATGTTGCCCCGCTCGGAGAGTACGCCGTCGACGAAGAGGGCGGGGATCACGGGCGACCACGCCGTGCCGTAGAGCTCCTCGCGCAGCACGAGCGAGAGGCCGAAGCGGTCGACGGGGCGCCACTTGGCCGAGAAGGCTCCCGAGAGCTCGATGCGCCCCTGGTCATAGCCCACGATCGCCGTGTTGCCGTCCTGCCGGATGATGTTCTTGTCGGCGCTGCGGACCAGATGCTGGTGGGCCGAGAGGGTCCCCGTGAAGAGCCAGCGGCTGCCGATGCTGTATTCGCTTTCGAGCTGTCCATAGAAGGTGTTGACCGTGCTGCGCGAGCGGGTCATGACGGCCATCGTGCCGTTCCCGAGGTCGTTCTTGTAGTCGTAGGCCATCCACGAGTGGATGTAGCCCGCCTTCGCCCCCAGTTTCCAGTTGCTGCGCAGCCGGTCCCACGAGAAGATGCCGCGGAAGGTCTGCTCGCGCTGCGTGTTCTCGAACTGCTGGTCGTCGGCGTAGGAGGTCGAGAGCATCGCCAGGTCGCGGTTCGAGTCGATGTACCACGCGTTGAGCCCGAACCGGTCGCCGCGCCCCGTGTTGCAGTAGAGCTCCTGCAGCAGGTGCAGATCCCGGTAGGAGGCGTTGCGGTTCCGCTCGGTCGGGTAGTACTGGCCGATGATCCGGTGCTCGTCGTCGTAAATGTTCTCCTTCTTGTCACGGTTGCGGTATTTGTAGTCGTTCGGCGACGAGGAGCAGACGA
>CAZVGH010000194.1:0-1992 GCA_964626515.1 uncultured Alistipes sp. | reverse complement strand
GTCGCGCACATCGCCTCGAACGCCTTCGCGTGCATGTACAGCTGTCCCTTGTCGTCATCGGCACCGCGGCCCCAGATGCGGCCGTTCTCGACGACGGGCTCGAACGGGTCGGTGCGCCACTCGGCACGCGGATCGACGGGCATCACGTCGTAGTGCCCGTAGACGAGCACCGTCTTGGCCTTCGGATCGACGATCTTCTCGGCATAGACGACGGGGTTCCCTTCCGTCGGCATGACGTCGGCTCGGTCGGCGCCCGCCTTGACGAGCGCCGCGGCAAGCCACTCGGCCGTGCGCCGCATGTCGGGCCGATGCGCCTCCTCGGCGCTGATCGACGGGATGCGGAGCAACTCGAATAATTCGTTCAGGAAGCGCTCTTTGTTCGCTTCGATGTAACTCTTTACTTGATTCATTGTTCGGTGGTTTTTCGGGTCAGTAGATAACAGTCGGCCTGCGGACCTTCGACCGGGTTGCCTTCGCTGTCGAGCCAGCGCAGGCGGTCCGCCTCGATGCGCAAGATCTCCGCGGCTTCGCCCTCGCCCGCCGAGAGCGTCAGCTGCGTTCCCTCGACCGTGTAGCGTCCGCGCTCCTCGAAGCGCGCATCGCGTTCGAGGTACTCCGAACGGCTGACGTAGGTGCCGTCGTCGCAGAGCGTCAGCTCGACGGTCATGCCCGGGCAGTCGGCTGCGGGCAGCACGCCGACATAGGTTCCTGCGAGGTTCGCAACGGCGATTGCCGAGGCGGTTTCGGTCGCTTCGGCGGAGACGGCACGCTCACCGCGGCCGCCGCAGGCCGTCAGCGCGACGAACGCCGACAGCAGAAAGAGGATTCGTTTCATAAATTGCAGATTTCGCGGAGTTCGGCGATAAAGCGCTGCGCCAGCGCATCGGCCTCGGCCATCGTCTTCGCCTCCGTATAGACGCGGATGATCGGCTCGGTATTCGACTTGCGCAGATGCACCCAGTTCTCGGCGAAGTCGATCTTCACACCGTCGATATCCGTCACTTGCTCACAGGCATAACGCCGCTTCATCTCCAGCAGCACTTTATCCACGTCGATGGCGGGCGTCAGCTCGATTTTGTTCTTCGAGGCGAAGTAGGCGGGATAGCTCTTGCGCAACTCGGTCATCGTCGCTCCCGTTTTGGCCAGATAAGTCAAAAAGAGTGCCGTGCCGACCAGCGCATCGCGTCCGTAGTGCAGTTCGGGATAGATGACGCCGCCGTTGCCTTCGCCGCCGATCACGGCACCGACCTCCTTCATCTTCTGCACGACGTTCACCTCACCCACGGCCGAGGCGGCGTAACGGCCGCCGCGACGCTCGGTCACGTCGCGCAGCGCACGCGACGAGGAGAGATTCGAGACCGTGTTGCCGACCGTGCGCGACAGAATGTAGTCGGCTACGGCCACCAGCGTGTACTCCTCGACGAACATCGAGCCGTCCTCGCTGACGAAGGCCAGGCGGTCGACGTCCGGATCGACGACGATGCCCAGATCGGCCTGCTCGCGAACGACCGTCTCCGAAACGGCCGTCAGGTTCTCGGGCAGCGGCTCGGGGTTGTGGGCGAACTCGCCCGTCGGTTCGCAGTTGAGTTCGACCACCTCGCAGCCCAGCTCGCGCAACAGCTTCGGAATCACGACGCCGCCGACCGAATTGACGGCATCGACCACCACGCGGAAACGCCGTGCGCGCACCGCCTCGACGTCGACCGCCGGCAGGGCCAGCACGCGGCGGATATGTTCGTCGTTGAAGTCGGTGCGCTGCAGCACGCGGCCGATCGCATCGACTGCAGGGTAATCGAAGTCGCCCGCCTCGGCCAGGGCCAGCACCTGCTTGCCTTCGGCGTCGGAAAGGAATTCGCCGTCGGCATTGAGCAGCTTCAGGGCGTTCCATTGGCGCGGATTGTGCGAGGCGGTGATGATGATGCCGCCGTCGGCGCGGTTGACGATCACGGCCATCTCGGTGCCCGGCGTGGTGCAGAGCCCGACGTCGATCAC
>CAZVGH010000193.1:0-1993 GCA_964626515.1 uncultured Alistipes sp. | reverse complement strand
GGCAGGGGTGCGCAGCTCTCCTCCTTGCTGCATGCCGCCAACAAAAAGAGCGACAACGCAATCAAAAATCCGATTTTTCTCATTGACACACGATTAATTGTTTTGCAAGATACGGTTTATTCGGCAAAAAAAGCAAATCCGAGGCAAACAAATCAAGCCGAAAGTGCAAAAAAAATGACGAAACGGCATATCAAGACTATGCCGAAGAGGCGAGGCAATCGCAAAGAGAGAGGGCGGGATGCGGGAGAAAACAGGGCGGCAGAGAGGGCGGCGGCTACTCCTCGAACCGCTCGCTGTCGTCGACGATGCCTGCGGCGGCGATCTGCTCCGCCAGCTCGAGGCGGCGGGATTTCGGCGTGACGGTCTGCCGCGCCACCAGCAGGTAGGAGTGGCGGACCTCCTGTTCGATCTGCCGATCGGTCAGCGTTCCCCCGAAAGCGATGCTGTTCCAGTGGCGTTTGTTGAAATGCCAGGCCGCCGACACCTCGGCGTAGCGGTCGCGCAGCAACACGGCCCGGTCGGGGTCGCACTTGACGACGCACCAGCTCGGATCGTCGAGCCCGATCACGGCGAACATCTTCCCCGCGACCTTGAAGACCAGCGTCACGTCGTCGAACGGCAGCGTCTCCTCGACCTCGGGCAGCGCGAGGCAAAGCGAACGAAAAGCATCAATATCCATCTCCGTATTCTGTTTAGAGGGTTTCGGGGCGGCCGGCCGCCTGCTCCGTACAAAGATAACCGATTTCGTCCGAACCGCCAAACGGGCGGACGGCGAATCGGACGGCGGCACGCATTTTTCATTTCGAATGTTTCGTTTTTCGCACACGATGCGCTACCTTTGCGACGATGGATTTTCAACTCGTATCGGACTACGCCCCGATGGGCGACCAACCGGAAGCGATCGCGCAGCTCACCTCCGCGATCCGCCACGGCTCGCAGCACAACACGCTGCTGGGCGTGACGGGGTCGGGCAAGACCTTCACCGTGGCCAACGTCATCGCCGAGCTGAAGCGTCCGACCCTCGTGCTGAGCCACAACAAGACCCTCGCGGCGCAGCTCTACGGCGAATTCAAGAATTTCTTCCCCGACAACGCCGTCGAGTATTTCGTCTCGTACTACGACTACTACCAGCCCGAGGCCTACCTGCCGACCACGGACACCTACATCGAAAAAGACCTCTCGATCAACTCCGATATCGAGAAACTGCGTCTGCAAGCCGTCTCGACGCTCCTCTCGGGGCGGCGCGACGTGATCGTCGTGTCGAGCGTCTCGTGTCTCTACGGCTGCGGCAACCCCTCCGATTTCCACGCCACGGCGATCCGCATCGAGGTGGGGCAGATCATCAACCGCAAACAGTTCCTCTACCGGCTGGTCGAGGCGCTCTATACCCGCACGGAACGGGATCTGGCACCCGCGACGTTCCGCGTCAGCGGCGACACGGTGGATGTCATGGCCGCCTTCGGCGAGTTCGGCAGCCAGTGTTTCCGCGTGCTCTTCTTCGACGACGAGATCGAGGCGATCCACACCATCGACCCCGTGTCGGGCCAGCGCATCGCCTCGCTCGACAGCATCACCTTCTACCCCACGAACCTCTTCGTCACGACCAAGGAGCGCATCTTCCAGGCCGTACAGCAGATCTACCTCGATCTGGGCAGGCAGATCGCCTTCTTCGAGCAGGCGGGCCGCATGACCGAGGCGCAGCGCATCAAGCAGCGCGTGGAGTACGACCTCGAGATGATCAAGGAGCTGGGCTACTGCCCCGGCATCGAGAACTACTCCCGCTACTTCGACGGACGCGCCGAAGGGACGCGCCCCTTCTGTCTGCTGGACTATTTCCCCGAGGACTACCTGCTGGTGGTCGACGAGAGCCACGTCACCCTGCCGCAGGTCCACGCCATGTTCGGCGGCGACCGCGCGCGCAAGGAGAATCTGGTCGAATACGGCTTCCGCCTCCCCGCGGCCCGCGACAACCGTCCGCTGACCTTCAGCGAGT
>CAZVGH010000192.1:0-2018 GCA_964626515.1 uncultured Alistipes sp. | reverse complement strand
TCGACCGCAATCGACAAACCCGACCGAAGGCGGGGAATCCTTCGAAACGAACGGCGGTCGGTGCCGCCGCGGTCCCGGGAGCTGCTCCCGGAAATCCGATGCCCGTCGGCGGGACGATGCGTCGGAGATCACGGACCGAACCAGCTACGCATGTGCGGCTCTGCTGCGCCGCACGACACCGAACACTCCGCAACCGCGCGTTGCACGGAGCAAGCAGCAGAAGACGCTACGACGCATTCTTGATCGACCGCAGAGTGAATCCCGGCATCGGGCTCTTCGGTTGAGCGCGTACCGCACGAGACGGATCGATGCGCGTCGCCCGACGCAACGGCCGATCCGCCCCATCCCCGCCACGGCCCTGGTCCTGCCGCAAAGCGACCGCCGTAAACGAATTAATGGATTTATACCGATGTCCACAGCCAAAACACAAGCCAGAATCAGCTTCTCGACGGTCAAGAACCGGGTGCCTTATCCCGATCTGCTGGAGGTGCAGCTGAAATCGTTCCGTGACTTTTTCCAGATGGACACCACAGCCGAAAATCGTAAGAACGAGGGGCTGTACAAGGTGTTTCAGGAGAATTTCCCGATCACGGACACCCGGAACAATTTCGTTCTGGAGTTCATCGACTATTACATCGACCCGCCCCGCTACACGATCGAGGAGTGTCTCGAGCGCGGTCTTACCTACAGCGTGCCCCTCAAGGCGAAGCTGAAGCTCTACTGCACGGATGACGAGCACGAGGATTTCGGCGTCGTCGTGCAGGACGTCTATTTCGGCACGATCCCCTACATGACCGAGCGCGGTACGTTCGTCATCAACGGCGCCGAGCGCGTCATCGTCTCGCAGCTGCACCGCTCGCCGGGCGTCTTCTTCGGCCAGAGCATGCACACGAACGGCACGAAGCTCTATTCGGCCCGCATCATCCCCTTCAAGGGTTCGTGGATCGAGTTCGCGACGGACATCAACAACGTGATGTACGCCTACATCGACCGTAAGAAGAAGCTCCCCGTAACGACCCTGCTGCGCGCCATCGGCTACGAGGCCGACCAGCAGATCCTCGAGATCTTCGACCTCGCCGACGAGGTGAAGGTCAACAAGGCCAACCTGAAGAAGGCCGTCGGCCGCAAGCTCGCCGCACGCGTCCTGACGACGTGGGTCGAGGACTTCGTCGACGAGGATACGGGCGAGGTGGTTTCGATCGAGCGCAACAACGTGATCGTCGACCGCGAAACCGTCCTCCAGGAGGAGCACATCGACCAGATCCTCGAGAGCGGCACGAAATCGATCCTGCTGCACAAGGAGAATGCCTCGGGCATCGACTTCTCGATCATCTACAATACGCTCCAGAAAGACCCCTGCAACTCCGAGAAGGAGGCCGTGGTCTACATCTACAGACAGCTGCGCGCCTCCGAGCCGCCCGATGAGGCGACCGCCCGCGACGTGATCGAGAAGCTCTTCTTCTCGGACAAGCGTTACGACCTGGGCGACGTGGGCCGCTACCGCATCAACAAGAAGCTGAACATGGAGATCGATCCCGCCGTCCGCACGCTGACGCGCGAGGATATCATCGCCATCATCAAATACCTCATCCAGCTCATCAACTCGAAGGCCGAGGTCGACGATATCGACCACCTCTCGAACCGTCGTGTCCGCACGGTGGGCGAGCAGCTTTCGAACCAGTTCTCGATCGGCTTCGTGCGCATGGCCCGCACGATCCGCGAGCGCATGAACGTGCGCGACAACGAGGTCTTCACGCCCGTCGACCTGATCAACGCCAAGACGCTCTCGTCGGTGATCAACTCGTTCTTCGGCACCTCGCAGCTCTCGCAGTTCATGGACCAGATCAACCCGCTGGCCGAGATCACGCACAAGCGCCGTCTGTCGGCCCTCGGCCCCGGCGGTCTGTCGCGCGACCGCGCCGGTTTCGAGGTCCGAGACGTGCACTACACGCACTACGGCCGCCTCTGCCCGATCGAGTCGCCGGAAGGCCCGAACATCGGTCTGATCTCGTCGCTGT
>CAZVGH010000191.1:0-2054 GCA_964626515.1 uncultured Alistipes sp. | reverse complement strand
GACGGCCGTGCTGCTGGGCGACGTGACCGTGGGCCGCGACTGCTCGATCTGGTACGGTGCCGTGTTGCGCGGCGACGTCAACCGCATCGTCATCGGCGACCGCACGAACATTCAGGACGGCGCCGTGCTGCATGCGCTCTACGACCGCTCGCCACGTCCTTCGCAGACGATCATCGGCAGCGACGTGTCGGTGGGACACAACGCGACGATCCACGGGGCCCGCATCGACGACAACTGTCTGATCGGCATGGGTGCCGTCGTGCTCGACAACGCGCATGTCCCCTCGGGCTGCATCATTGCCGCCGGAGCGCTGGTGCTGGCGGGCTCTGAGCTCGAACCCGACTCGGTCTACGCCGGTGTCCCCGCCCGCAAGGTGAAGCAGATCACCCCCGAGCAGCGCGAACAGATCGTCCGCCGCACGGCCCGCGACTATCAACTCTACGCCTCGTGGTACGACGGCGGGGAGGAGGCCTGATTCGATCCGTTGCCCGCCTGTCGCCATGAAACGCAAGAAAGTCAATACCGTCATCCACCTGCTGGTGGCGCTGGCCATCAGTCTGGTGGTCAATTTCTCCTATTTGCTGCTGATCTTCGACAACCAGCGCTACGAGTGGCGTCCCCGCGCCCCGGAGCCCGACATCGAGCAGCCCGGCGAAGGACTGTTGTCCGTCTCGCCCGACGGCTACGGCTATCTGGTCTTCGACGGGCGGGACAGCGTCTACGTCTCGGCGCAGCGTATCCGCTGGTTCGATCTGAAATCGGGTGACTGCATGAAGGTCGACGTCAGCCTGCCGCGCGATCCGAACGGGCACGCCGTGCTGAACCGCATCTACCGTGTCAACGGCAACAAGTTCAACTACGGCAAGTTCTTCAGCTCTCCGGCCCGTGCGCTCGAGATATATTCTCAGCTCTTCTTCTATTTCATCTGCTCGTGGCTGTTGATCAGCGTGCTGCTGCGCGGGTGCGTTGCCGGGCCGTCGCCCGTGCGCCTCGGTTGGACCGTGCTGCTTTCGGCCGTCGTCGTCGTGGCGACCTTCATGCTGGCGCCGGTCGTCAACCACAACGAACTTTACATCAATGTGCTGTCCGCGCGTCCGCTCGATCCCATCCAGCTGCTCAAATGCTCCTTTACGCTGATCGTCTCGATGCTCTATGCCTGGATCCGTCTTCTGATTTGGCGTCAGCAGGCGGTCGACCTCGAGATCGAACAGCTGAAGAACGAATCGCTGACGGCCCGCTACGACATGCTCGTCGGCCAGATCAGCCCCCATTTCTTCTTCAACTCGCTCAACTCGCTCTCGATGCTCGTGCGCGACTGCCGGCAGGAGCAGGCGCTCGGCTATATCGAGCAGCTCTCCTACTGTTTCCGGTACATCCTGCAGAACAGCCAGAGCACGTTGATTCCGCTCTCCGACGAACTGAAATTCGCTGAGGCCTTCACTTCGCAGTACCGCATCCGCTACGCCGACAAACTCTTCTTCGACTTTGCGATCGATCCCCGCTGCCGCACCCTGCTGCTCCCTGCCCTCTCGCTGCAGCCGCTGATCGGCAACACCGTCAAGCATAACACGATCACGCGCAACAAACCGCTGCACGTGACGATCCGCACGACGGACGACGGCTGGCTGGAGGTTTCGAACCCGATCGTGCCGAAGCTCGATCCCGAACCGTCGACGGGCATCGGCCTGAAGAACCTCGACAACCGCTGGCGTCTCCTGACGGGCCGCCGCATCGAAATCCTGAACGACGGTCGGACTTTCACGGTCCGTCTGCCGCTCGTAACCCCCGAGAAAGCATGAAAGTCCTTGTAATCGAAGACGAAACCGCCGCCGCGCAGAACCTTGTGGCCATTCTGAAGCAGGTGGCTCCGACGCTCGAGGTCCTCGATATCCTCGAGAGCGTCGGGGAGAGCGTCGAGTGGCTGCGCACGCATCCTGCGCCCGATCTGCTCTTCATGGATATCCATTTGGCGGACGGCGAGTCGTTCCGCATCCTCGATGCGGTCGAGATCACGGCGCCCGTGATCTTCACCACGGCCTACGACCAATATGCCC
>CAZVGH010000190.1:0-2102 GCA_964626515.1 uncultured Alistipes sp. | reverse complement strand
TCATCGACTCGTCGTAGTCGCCGTCGAAGTGCGACCGCTCATCGGCCACCAGCGTATTGTGCGCCACGGTGGTCATGGCGAACGTGCGGTTTTCGCGCGTATAGTGGCCCTTGTACTTGGCCTCGATGTTGAGCCAGCGCGCGGCGCCGTAGTCGCAGAGCACCTCGCGGCCGTTGTCGTAGTAGGCCAGCGTCAGTTTGTCGTAGTGGCCGTGGCTCAAGCCGTGGGCCGTGGCCTTGAGCGTCACGGCGCTGTTGAGCGCCGGGTCGGTCGAGCGAATGACTGCTACCCCGCCCTCGTCGCCGTTGCGGCCGTCGCGATAGAGAGCGCTCGCGAAACGCAGAGGCTGCGCCTCGCCGCGGGCGATGTCGCGAGCCACGACGTAGCCGGCATCCGTGGGCAGCACCCATGCCTGATAGCGGGCCGCCACATCCAACAACTCCTTGTTCGAGGGATCGACGTTATAGGCGATATTGACGGCATAAACCAGTTCCTGCGCATCATAGCCCTTTTCAAGAGCGTCGTTGAAACGCATGAACCGGCCGTCGTAGGCCAGCTGCAGGAGAGTCGACACGGCCTTCCGCAGGATGCCGTCGCGATAGTCGAAGATACCCAACTCGGGGCGGTTGTTCTGCAGACACTGCGCGAAGACCATGAAAGGCCAGATGGCGTAGCGCTGGTAGTAGGCGCCCTCGGTGAAGTAGCCGTCGGGCGAGAAGAGGTGGTCGAGCTGCTGCACGAAGCCGCCGTGGCGGCCCGTCTTGTCGGAGCCGTAGAGCGCCCGATCGACCAGATCGTCGTCGCCCATGACCAACCCGATCATCCCCACGGCCGACGTGGCCCACGTGGCGTGGTTGTGCATCTTGTTGAAGACTTTGTTATTCTCGCGGTTGCCCTCCATGCCGTTCATCAGAAAATCGGCCAGCGGACGGAACAGATCGCGCTCGACCCGCTCGCGCTGGACGGGGGTCATGTACTCGTAAACGCAGTCGTAGGCCATCGAGGCATGGACGAGCCACACGCTCTCGTTGAGCGTCTGCCAGAAGATGCGGCCCGGCGTTTTCGACAGCTGCACGGGGTGGAAGCCCAGCGTCGGGTAGAGTTCGGCATAGGCCCGGAGCAGGTCGACGACGCGGCGGGCATAGCGCTCGTCACCCGTCAGCTGCCAAGCGATGCCGCAGTCGACCATCTCGTAGTAGTTGAGCTTGTGGCGCTCGTGGGTGTAGCCGCCGCCCCCGTCGCGGGGCTCGGGTACGACAACGGGCGACGCCAGTGCGGCATCGGCACCCGCCAGCGTGCGGGCTATCGAAGCGTCGAATGCGGGGACCTTGCCCCGGTCGGCGCGCATCATCTCCACGCCGCGCTGCGTGAGCATCAGCGACGGGTGTCCGGCCGACGCCGTGAGAAGCGAGAGCGAAAAGAGAGCGATGCAGAGTATCTTTTTCATGATCGGCAAGTTATTTCTTGGTTCCGATGCCGGCCTCGGCCAGCGGCGAACCGGGGCGCTGCGAGAAGTCGAAGCGGTCGGGGTCGGCATAGGCCGGCTTCTCGGCGCGCATGCCGCCTTGGACGGCACTGCCCGTCATCGATAGGATGCGGCCCGAATTCCAGAGGTTGCAGTCGGCGATGCGGACTTTCTCCCACGTGGCCTCGTCGAGACGGATCGTGCAGCCGCCGCGGCCGCTGTCGGAAAAGTTGCAGCCCGCGACCTCGAGCACCTGCGGCCCCACGAGGCGCACGACCGAACCGCGCTCCTTGTTGCAGCAGTCCTCGAAGTTGCAGTTGCGGACATAAACGTAGGGTCCGGCGGTCGACTCGTCGCTGCCGCCGCGGTAGATGTTGATCGGCAGGCCGAGGATACGGTAGAACGAGCAGTTCTCGATGAGCATGTCGTCGGCATTGTAACGCCCCTTGTCGTCGCGCTCGGCAGCGTAGTGGATCGCGTCGCCCGAGAGGTTGCGGAAAAGCGAATTGCGGATTTCGACCCGCCCGGCGAAAGTCGACTGCGTGCCCTTGACAGCGAAGAAGCCGCCCTCGCCGAAGTCGACGAACTCGCAGTCGTCGATATACAAATCGTAAGGACGGATCATGTCGACGGCCGT
>CAZVGH010000189.1:0-2133 GCA_964626515.1 uncultured Alistipes sp. | reverse complement strand
CGGGGCTTTGCAGGATGCGGATGTTTGTCAGCGAGCCCGAGCGGTCGATGACGAACGATGCGACGACGCGGCACGCCGGTATCTTCCGCTCGAGAGCGCTCTCGGGATAACGCACCTGCCCGTTGACCCAGCTGCGGAAGGCATTGAGGTCGCCGTCCTGAAATTTCGGCATCACCTCGGCCACGACGAACGGACGCTCCTCCGCCTCGGCCTGCTCCTCGTTCGACGATTCCTGTCGGGGCGCGAAACCCGTCACGACGATCTTGTCGATCTCCCGACCGATTTCACCGGTCGGCTTCAGCCGCACGAAGAGAACCCGACGCGATGCCGATCCGTCGGCATTCCCATCCGGCGCGACGATGTCGATCGAAGCGATACGGTCGTGATCAAGGGCCTCGAACACTTCGGCCGAGACGATCGTACCGTCTACCAGATAGACGATCTCCGGCTCGGCGGCAGTCGCTTCACGAGGGGCCGAAGCCTCCGGCTCGAGCGTCACAATCTTTGTAATCGAGGGTTTCGCCGCAGGATCGAAGCGAACGGAGAACGTGCTGCTTTTCATGCCGACGTACACGACTTCGACCTCGGCGCCGGACGGGATCTGCAGCGTCGCCTTGCCCTGAGGATCGGTCACGGCTCCCCGCGCGGTGCCCCGTACGCGAACGATCGCGCCCTGCAGCGCCTTGCCGTTGCCGATCGCGTAGACAGTCAGCGTGCCGAGCTGCTCCTCGGCCGGGACAACAGGCTGTCGGGAATCGGCCGGCAGCCCGACGGACGGAAGCTCGGCTGCGACGGGCTCCCCGGCGGCGGATTGCTCAAGCATGCGGTATTCGGTGGCGTGTGCCGTAAAGGAGAAGGCGCATACCAATCCGGCCAATACGGGCGCCACGGCGGCCATGCGCAGCAGCGTCCCCTTTTTCTGAATGTGCGTAGTCATCATTTCGAATCGTTTTTTGGTGAGTGAATGCGGCAGCCCGTTCGCTATGTCCGGACTATAGCCTGTCAGCTGCCGATAGATGGTCGTCATATAGGTATCACGCCGAAAACCGGCGCACAGCACATCGAGATCCGCCTCGAACTCCTCGACCTCGACCAGCAAGCGGGCCGTGAGCCAGGCGAAGGGATTCCACCAAAGCAGCACCTTGAGGAGCTCGACGATCGGGCGTTCGAGCGTATGGCGGCGGGCGATGTGGCTCGTCTCGTGGGCGACGATCGCCGCGACCTCCTCTTCGGGGGTCTGCTGCCACAGGTAGATCGAGCGCAGGAAGGCGAACGAGGCGATCCGGCGCAGGGTCCGCACCAGCCGATAGCGGCCGCTGCGGGTCACGACGGCACCCCTGTGCAGGCGGGCGATCCGCACCGTCTGCCGCACCATGAGCCCCAGCAACAGGGCGACCACCGCGGCATAGAGCAGCAGGAGGAGCGTCCGCTGGTCGAACGCTGGCGCGGCCGCAGGCTCTGCGGGGAGGAATTCGGCCGCATACGGCAGATCGGCGACGGGCTGCACCTCGATCACGCGGCCCGGCCATACGGGAATCTTGACAAGCGGGATGACCGCACCGAGGAGGAGCGAGCCGATCAGGGCGGCGCGACAAAACCCGTAGCCGACGCGGCGGTCCAGCAGCAGCCGGTAGCAGCCGTAGAGGATGCCCGTGGAGACGATCGACTCGGCCGCATATTGCAGGAGCTCTTTCATGGGGTCTGCGGATCGTTTATTCGTCGCGCCGCTCCTCGCTGCGGACCCGGCGGAGGATCGCTTCGATCTCCTCCATCTCGCCCTGCGGGATCGATTCGCGCTTCGAGAAGAACGAGACGAGCTGCACGAGCGAGCCGTCGAAATAGTTGCCCAGCACGGAGGTCATCAGCCGGTCGGCATAGTCCGACTTCTCGATGAGCGGATAATAACTGTATCCGCGGCCGTTCGGTTTGCGGGCCACGTAGTGTTTGTCCTCGAGGATCTTCAGAAAGGTGGCGACGGTCGTGTACTTGGGTTTGGGCTCGGCCATTTCGGCCAGCAGGTCGTTCACGTTGCCCTCGCCGAGCCGCCACAGGAGCTGCATGATCTCCTCTTCACCGCGCGTCAGCGCTTCGTTTTTTCGGTTTGCCATGATGATAAATGCATTTATTTCGTAC
>CAZVGH010000188.1:0-2219 GCA_964626515.1 uncultured Alistipes sp. | reverse complement strand
TTCCGACCTGCACCGGTTCAACGCCGACGAGATAGCCCGCCGCTTCAACGTGACGGCCAAGCATTCGATCGAGAAGATGGCGGCGCTCTATCACGACGCCTTCCTCACCGTGAGCGACATCACGGCCAACGAGTGCAAGTATCTGCTCGGCCGCGAGGTCACGCACATAACCCCCAACGGATTCGAGAACGACTTCGTGTGGCCGGCCGATCAGATGGCCGCCAAGCGCAGCGAGGCGCGCAAGGCCATGATCGAGGTGGCCGAGGCGTGTCTGGGGCACAAGTTCGACAAGGATCCCCTCATCATAGGCACGAGCGGCCGTTACGAGTTCCGCAACAAGGGTCTCGACATCTTCATGGAGTCGCTCAAGCGTCTGGCTTCGTGCTCGCTAGACCGCGAGATTCTGGCCTACATAACGGTGCCTGCGGCCAACAACGGTCCCCGCGCCGATCTGGTGCGTCATCTGAAGGACGCCTCGCAGCCCGTCGATCCGGCCCAGTGGCGATTCTCGACCCACTATCTGGAGAACCGCCAGTGGGATCCCGTCTCGCAGGCCATCCGCGGCAGCATACTTGAGCGCGAGGACTCGAAGGTGAAGGTGATCTTCGTTCCGTCGTACCTCAATTCGAACGACGGCGTGTTCAACCGCAACTATTACGAGATGCTGACGGGCATGGACTTCACCGCGTTCCCGTCGTATTACGAGCCGTGGGGCTACACTCCGCTGGAGTCGGTGGCCTTCTCGGTGCCCACCCTCACCTCGAACCTCTCGGGCTTCGGACTGTGGGCAGTGAAGCTGGCCGAGCATGCGGGCGTGGAGGTCATCCGCCGCGACGACAACAACGACGCCTATGCCGCCGAGCAGCTCGTCGACGCCACGCTGCGTTTCATGCATCTCGATGCCGAGCAGGTGGAGGCCGTGCGCCGTTCGGCCCGCGAAATATCGAAGCAGGCCCTGTGGGAGAACTTCTTCACGCACTACGAGCGTGCCTACGCCGAGGCTATCGAGAATGCGGTGGCCCGCACCAACCGCACGCTGTCGGGCGACGGGGGCACCTACACCGAGCAGATCAACTTCGTGCGCCAGCAGCTCACCTCGAACAAACCCTCGTGGCACCGCATGATGGTGGAGAAGCGTCTGCCGTCGCGTCTGAGCGCGCTGGAGACCATCTCGCGCAACCTGTGGTGGAGCTGGACGCAGGAGGCGCGCGACCTGTTCGAGAGCATCGACCCGGTGCTGTGGAATACGGTGGACCGCAATCCCATTGCTCTGCTGGACAAGCTCCCGCTGGAGCGTATCGACGAACTGGAGCGCGACGGCGAGTTCCTCGCGCGGCTCGACGCCGTGTCGGCGCAGCTCGACGAATACATGTCGGAGAAACCCGACCCGAAGAGCGCCCGGATAGCCTACTTCTCGATGGAGTACGGTCTGCATTCGTCGCTTAAGATCTATTCGGGCGGTCTGGGTATTCTGGCCGGCGACTATCTGAAGGAGGCTTCGGACAAGAACGTGCCCATGGTGGCCGTGGGTCTGCTCTACCGTTACGGCTACTTCACCCAGCAGCTTTCGGCGCAGGGCAGTCAGGTAGCCACCTACGAGGCGCAGAACTTCTTCAAGCTGCCCATATCGCCCGTGCGCGACGAGGCCGGCAACTGGGTGTCGATACAGATAGCCTTCCCGGGCCGCACCCTTTCGGCCCGTGTGTGGAAGTGTCAGGTGGGCCGCACCGATCTGTTCCTGCTCGACACCGATTACGAGGCCAACCGCGAGGAGGACCGCCAGATAACCTACCATCTCTACGGCGGCGACTGGGAGAACCGTCTGAAGCAGGAACTGCTGCTGGGCGTGGGCGGTATCCGCGCGCTGACCAAGATGGGCATCAGACAGGAGGTGTACCACTGCAACGAGGGCCACGCCGCATTCATCGGCATCGAGCGCATACGCAACTTCATCGCAAAGCGCCGCCTTACCTTCTCGGAGGCTCTGGAGGTGGTGCGCTCGTCGTCGCTCTTCACTACCCATACCCCCGTTCCCGCGGGTCACGACGCCTTCCCCGAGTCGATGATGCGTCAGTACATGTCGCACTATCCCGACGTGCTGGGCATTACGTGGGAGCAGTTCATCAACCTCGGCAAGACCAACCCCAACGATCCCAACGAGCGTTTCTCGATGTCGGTGCTGGCCTGCAACCTCTCGCAGGAGGTCAACGGCGTGTCGT
>CAZVGH010000187.1:0-2248 GCA_964626515.1 uncultured Alistipes sp. | reverse complement strand
GTTCGGCGAGGCGCTGCGGGGCGTCGTCGCGGGTGACGTCGATCGGGGCGGTCTCGACCTGCTCCGGAGCTTGCGCCTTGAGCTTTTGCAAGGCCTCGGCATTGCGGCCCGCTGCTCCCACGCGCCAGCCTGCGGCGAGGCAGAGGCGGGCGACCTCCTGGCCCAACCCCGAGGTGGCACCCATGATGACGATGCGTTTCATGGCTGCGGCGACGTCAGAGCATTTCGCTTGCGTATTGCACGCATTCGATGCCGACCTTGCGCAGGAGGCCGAGGCCTTCTTCCGAACGGTAGTCTTCGCTGTAGACGACGCGTCGGATGCCGGCCTGGATGATGAGCTTCGAGCACTCGAGGCAGGGCGCGGCCGTGATGTAGAGCGTCGAGCCGTCGCAGTTGTTGGCGCTCTTGGCCACTTTGGTGATGGCGTTGGCTTCGGCGTGGAGGACATAGGGTTTGGTCTTGCCCCCGTCGTCCTCGCAGACGTTCTCGAAACCCGAGGGGGTGCCGTTGTAACCGTCGGAGATAATCATCTTGTCCTTGACGATCAGAGCCCCCACCTTGCGCCGCACGCAGTAGGAGTTTTCGGCCCAGATGCGCGCCATGCGCAGGTAGCGCAGGTCCAGCTGCCGTTGTTTTTCTTCGTTGTAGCCCAAAACGATAGTTCGTAATTAAAAATGAAAAATTAAGAATTAAAAATCAATGCGTCGGCATCTCCGGGTCTCCGTTTTTCAGAAAAGAGCGACTATCCGGACAACTCTTCCATTTTTAATTTTTCATTCTTAATTTTTAATTGGCTGTCAGATGCCTTTTCCGTGGCAGTTCTTGAACTTCTTGCCCGAGCCGCAGGGGCAGGGGTCGTTGCGGCCCACTTTCTTCTCGGCCTGGATGGGCATGGGCTTCTGTCGCTCGCCCTGACCCGCCTGCGCAGCGGCCTGCATGCGCGAAGCCTGCAGCTTGTTGACATCGACCTTGGCGCGCTGCTGACGTTCGCGCTGGACGGCTTCGGCGTTCTGGTCGCGGACGGGGATGTAGGCTTTGTTCAGCACGGAGAGCACGTCGCGGTTGACCTTGACGAGCATCTTGGAGAAGAGCCCGAACGACTCGAACTTGTAGATCAGCAGCGGGTCTTTCTGCTCGTAGGTGGCGTTCTGCACGCTCTGGCGCAGGTCGTCCATCTCGCGCAGGTGCTCGCGCCATGCGTCGTCGATCGTCGTGAAGATCACCACCTTCGAGAAGACGCGGTAGATCTCGGCGCCGTCCGTCTGCTGGCACTTGCGCAGGTTGACGGGGACGTTGTAGCCGAGGTGGCCGTCGGTGATCGGGAAATAGAGGTTGCTGTCGAGCTGCTCCTTGCGCTCTTCGTAGATGCGCTCCATGACGGGGCGCACGGTGTCGGCGACGGTCTTCGCACGGCGTGCGGTCGCTGCCTGAATGTCGGCGACGATCCGCTCGACGAGCGCTTCGTCTTTGGCATCCCCGTAGAAGGCGGCGTCGAATGACGGCTCGACGGCGATCTCGCGGATCAGCTCGAAGCGGAAATCCTCGAACTCCACGCCGCGGTGCGTCTCGACGAAATTCTCGGCGAAGTCGTACATGATGTTGTTCAGGTCGATCTCGATGCGCTCGCCGTAGAGGGCGTTGCGGCGGCGGGCGTAGATTACCTCGCGCTGCGAGTTCATCACGTCGTCGTACTCCAGGAGGCGCTTGCGGATGCCGAAGTTGTTCTCTTCGACCTTCTTCTGGGCCCGCTCGATAGCCCGGGTCATCATGCCGGCCTGGATCACCTCGCCCTCCTCGAGACCCATGCGGTCCATCATGGCGGCGATGCGGCCCGAACCGAACAGACGCATCAGGTCGTCTTCGAGCGAGACGAAGAACTGCGACGAACCCGGGTCGCCCTGACGGCCGGCGCGGCCGCGCAGCTGGCGGTCGACGCGGCGGCTCTCGTGGCGCTCCGTGCCGATGATCGCCAGACCGCCCGCCTCTTTCACCTCGGGCGTCAGCTTGATATCGGTACCGCGGCCGGCCATGTTCGTGGCGATGGTCACCTGTCCCGGGCGACCTGCCTCCGACACAACCTGCGCCTCGAGCGCATGCTGCTTGGCGTTCAGTACGTTATGATTGATGCCTCGGATCTTGAGCATGCGGCTCAACAGTTCCGAGATCTCGACCGACGTCGTGCCGACCAGCACGGGGCGTCCCTGGCCGACGAGCGTGACGATCTCGTCGATCACGGCGTTGTATTTCT
>CAZVGH010000186.1:1349-2406 GCA_964626515.1 uncultured Alistipes sp. | reverse complement strand
CGTGCTCGAGGTGGCCGACGTCGGTGATGTTGCGCACGTAGCGCACCTTGTAGCCTTCGGCGCGCAGGTAGCGGAACAGCAGGTCGAACGTCACGGCGGGGCGGGCGTGACCGAGATGGGGATCGCCGTAGACGGTCGGTCCGCAGACGTACATGCCGACGCGGCCCTCGGTCAGCGGTTCGAAACGCTCCTTGCGGCGCGTCAGGGTATTGTAAAGCGAAAGTTCGGTTTTCATGGCGTTGAGTGTCTAATGGTGCAAAAGTAGTAAATTTTCGCGCACCGCGGAAATCCTCCGCCCGAAAAGATGACGATTTGATCGAGAAACGCGCGCAATAAGATTGCACGTTCGGCGTTAATTGATTACTTTTGCGGAGTTGTCGGGTGCGCGGCCGTTTGCCGGCGCCCCGTCGCGAACAGAAATCATACACACGTCATGACATCTTTTAAACGCTGGAACAACCTCGTCGGCTGGGCGGTTTTCGCCGTTGCCGCGACGGTCTATCTGCTTACCATGGAGCCCGTGTCGAGTCTGTGGGACTGCTCGGAGTTCATCGCCACCTCCTATAAACTCGAGGTGGGCCATCCTCCCGGAGCGCCGCTCTTCATGATGCTGGCGCGTCTGGCGACCCTCTTCGCCCCGTCGCCCGACTACGTGGGCATCTGCGTCAATGCGATGAACTCCTTTGCGAGCGCCTTCTGCATCCTCTTCCTCTTCTGGACGATCACCCACCTGGCGCGCCGCCTGCTGACGCGCGACGGACGGACGCTCTCGAAGGCCGACGTCTGGGCCGTGCTCGGCTCGGGCGCCGTCGGCGCACTGGCCTACACCTTCACCGACACCTTCTGGTTCTCGGCCATCGAGGGCGAGGTCTACGCCCTCTCGTCGATGTTCACGGCCCTCGTCGTGTGGCTCATGCTCAAGTGGGAGGAGGAGGCCGACGAGCCGCACTCGGCGCGCTGGATCGTGCTGATCGCCTACCTCATGGGCCTCTCGATCGGCGTCCACATCCTGAACCTGCTGACGATCCCCGCGCTCGTCTTCATCTACTATTTCCGC
>CAZVGH010000186.1:0-1249 GCA_964626515.1 uncultured Alistipes sp. | reverse complement strand
GTCATCATCCCCTATACGGTCTACGTCGGGGCGATGGTCGACCTCTTCTTCGTCAATACATTGGGCCTGCCCGTCAACCTCGGCATGGCGCTCTTCGCGCTGGCGCTGATCGGCGGCCTCGGGTGGGCGACGTGGCGCACGCACTGCCGCGGACGCGTGGTGTGGAACATCATCCTGCTCTCGACGACGATGATCCTGATCGGCTTCTCGTCCTATGCCACGGTGACGATCCGCGCCGCGACCAATCCGCCGATGAACTCGAACAACCCGAGCAACCCGCATGCGCTGCTCGCCTTCCTGAACAGCGACCAGTACGGCAACCGCCCGCTCCTCTACGGCGCCTACTACTCGGCACCTCCGACGGGCTACAACGAACGGAGCGTCTGGTACCTCGACGAGGACGGCAAGTACAAGCAGGGCACGACGATCGCCAGCTACACCTATCCCGAGGGCTTCATGCACCTCTTTCCCCGCATGTGGAGCTACAACAAGAGCGAGCAGGATTACATCCAGTGGGGCGCCTACCGCACGAAGACGGAGATCGTGCGCGACGAAAACGGCGAGGTGGTCCGCGACGCGCAGGGCCGCCCGCGGCGCGAGGAGGTGCCCGATTTCGGCCGCAAGCACACCTATTACGACGGATACGAAACCCGCACGGTGGTCGAGCCGACCTTCCTGGAGAACCTGAACTACTTCTTCAACTACCAGCTCAGCTACATGTACTGGCGCTATTTCCTCTGGAATTTCGTCGGTCGTCAGAGCGACATCCAGCCGATCGGCGCCACCATTCTCGACGGCAACTGGCTCTCGGGCATCCGCTTCATCGACGAGGCGTATCTGGGTCCGCAGAACAATCTGCCGCGCGAGGTGGCCGACAACAAAGGGCGCAACACCTACTATTTCCTGCCCTTCCTGCTCGGACTGATCGGTCTGTTCTACCAGCTCAACCGGGACCAGCGCAACTTCTCGATCGTGCTGTGGCTCTTCATCATGACGGGCGTGGCGCTGGTGGTCTACTTCAACTCCGCCCCCGGCGAGCCGCGCGAACGCGACTACGTCTACGCGGGTTCGTTCTACGCCTTCTCGATCTGGCTCGGACTGGGCGTGCTGGCGATCCGCGACCTCTTCGCCCGAATCATGCGCCGCAACGCGACGGCTGCGGCCGCAGCCGCCACCGTGGTCTGCCTCGGCGTGCCCGTGCTGCTGGCTGCGCAGAACTGGGACGACCACGACCGCTCGGGCCGCTACA
>CAZVGH010000185.1:0-2448 GCA_964626515.1 uncultured Alistipes sp. | reverse complement strand
GACTTCCTGGGCGACGCCCGCACGTCGATCTTCGACAAGGCTGCCGGTATCGCACTGACGGACACCTTCGTAAAGGTTGTTTCGTGGTACGACAACGAGTGGGGCTACTCGAACAAGGTCCTCGACCTGATCTCGGTGATGAAGGCCTACAACAAGTAGTCCGCGCCACACCGCGAACCGAAAAATCCCCGGAGCCGCTCGGCTTCGGGGGATTTTTGCGTCGGTATGCAGCGGCAGGACGGCCGAGGGTTCAGGGCTGCCCGAAAAAGATGCCGCGGTCGGAGACGCACAGCGCGCAGCGGCCGTCGAAACAGCGGACGATGCCGCACAGGGCCCCCTCGCCCGTCGGGAGCGGCTCGTCGGCGTAGCGCACCGTCGAGGGCACCCGCACCGTCAGCGTGCGGCCCGCGCGGTCGGTCGCCGTATGTTCGGTCGTCAGGGAGCGGCCCGTCAGCGGATCGCGGCGGCACCACGATCCCGCGGCGGTGAAACGCAGTTCGCCGATCCGCACATAGGTGTCGACCGCGACGGCGGTCAGTTCGTCGATGCGGCGCTCGGCGGGCCGCGGCGCCTCGTCGGCAGGGGCCGCCGCATGCAGATAGCGGTCGAGATCCGCCGCCGGGATTCCCACGGCGCCGTACAGGGCGTCGGGATCGGCGACGAGCTCGATGCTGCCGCCGTAATCGAGGAGAACCAGTCCGTTGCAATAGACCGTCAGGCGGCGGCCGACGGGATAGCGGCGGTAGAGCTCCTGCGCCTCGAGGGCGATCGTCAGGCCGCCCTCGGCATCCTCGAGGACGATCCGCCGCTCGAATTCGCCGTAGCGGTCGTTCGCCGTCACGACGCCCTGCACGGCGATCTCCTGCCGCAGCGGGGTCGCTCCGCCGCGCGCCAGCGCCTTCAGGGCCGGGATCGAGCGCAGCCCCGTGACCCGCTCCTCGCCGGGGTCGAGCGACGTGGCGCGGGTGCAGGCGCAGCAGCCGGCGAGGCACCACGCCGCGCAGAGCAGGTTAGCGGCAATCCGTCGCATCACGCAGTTTGAGCAGGTAGCGCCCCGCACCGCCGTCGCCCGCGGCGTCGTACTGGAGAATCCCCGTCAGCGAGCAGCTGCCGAAGGGGAGTTCTTCCGCCGCGAAGTCGGCATAGGAGCGTACATAGGTGTGAATGAAAGCGCCCGCGGCATCCCCGAAGCGGCGGTAACCGCCCCAGCAGCACTCGGCCACCTCCTCCACGGGGGCGAAAAAGAGCCCTTCGAGCCGCACGAGGCGGCCGGCATGGGCGGGGCGCAGGTCGGCCAGAGAGACGGCGAGCGGTTCGGGCGGCACGGCGGCCGCAGCGTCGCGGTAGAGGCGGCTGTCCAGCGCGGCCTGCGAGGCGAAGCCTTCGGGGCCTGCGGCCGCGGCGACGCCCGCCTGCAGGATGCCGTAGCGCTCGCCGAGCATCAGCCCTTCGAGGACGAGCGTGACGCGGCAGCCGACGGGATAATCGTTGTAAAGGCAGTCGAGCCCCGCGAGGAGCTCCAGCGCGGCCCCGTCCGCCTCGATCACGAGCGAGCGGTAGAAGTTGCCGCCGCGGTCGTTCGCCGTGACGACGCCCGCCACGACGATCTCCGAACGGATCGTCACGGGGTCGCCCGCATAGAGGCGCCGCAGCTCCGCCAGCGAGGCGGTTACGGCAGGCGGCTCGCGCCGCACCCCCTGCGGCTCCTCGAACGGACCGTCGTAGCAGCCCGTCACGGCACACAGGGCCCACAGCAGGAGCAGACGCAGCCGGCGCATGGTCGTCACGGCAGGGTTATTCGATCTGCGAATCCTTCAGACCGAGGAAGTAGAGGATGCCGTCCAGACCGATCGTCGAGATCGACTGGCGGGCGTTGGCCTTCACCTTCGGTTTGGCGTGGAAGGCGATGCCGAGGCCCGCGAGGCTCAACATCGGCAGGTCGTTCGCACCGTCGCCGACGGCCACCGCCTGCGCGGGGTCGATGTTCTCGAACTGGCACAGCAGCCGCAGCAGCTCGGCCTTGCGGCGTCCGTCGACCACCTCGCCCGCATAGCGGCCCGTGAGGCGGCCGTTCTCGATCTCGAGATCGTTGGCGTAGACGTAGTCGAAGCCGTATTTCTGCTGCAGATATTTGCCGAAATAGGTGAAACCGCCCGAGAGGATCGCCGTCTTGTAACCCACGCGCTTCAGCACGGTCATCATGCGCTCGAGCCCCTCGGTCGAGGGCAGGTTGCGGGCGATATCCTCCATGACCGAGACGTCGAGCCCCTTGAGCAGCGCCACGCGGCGCGTGAAGCTCTCGCGGAAATCGATCTCGCCGCGCATGGCGCTCTCGGTGATGGCGCGCACCTCGGCGCCCACCCCGGCGCGTTCGGCCAGTTCGTCGATCACCTCCGTCTCGATGAGCGTCGAATCCATGTCGAAGCAGATCAGGCGGCGGCTGCGGCG
>CAZVGH010000184.1:0-2453 GCA_964626515.1 uncultured Alistipes sp. | reverse complement strand
CTGCTCTACAAGCGTTTCAAGCACTTCAACGGCGATCCGACGAAGGGTCTGTGCATCATCTGCTGCGAGCTGATCGAGAACAACGGTTCGACGCTGCACGAGTACGTCATCAAGCATGCCCAGTACAACAACCTGGGTCAGGACTTCATCGACTGGGTGGAGGCCAACTGCCATTTCTGCGACACGCTCGTAGACCGCATCGTGCCGGGCTTCCCGCGTGATACGATCAACGAGATCAAGGAGGAGGTCGGCTTCGACGACAACCTCGTCGTGAAGGCCGAGCTCTACCACCTGTGGGCCATCGGCGGTCCCGGTTACAAGGAGGTGATGAAGGAGCTGCCGCTCGACAAGGCCGGTCTGCACGTGATCTTCATGCCTTCGATCAAGCAGTTCCGCGACAAGAAGGTCCGCATCCTGAACGGTTCGCACACGGGTATGGTCACGATGGGCCTGCTGATGGGCTGCGAGACGGTGATGGATGCCTTCAACACGCCCGAGATCGAGAAATTCGTCAACGACATGGTCGCCGAGGAGGTGATCCCGATGATCGAAGAGGATCAGGCCGAGCTCAAGGAGTTCGCCGCAGGCATTCTGGAGCGCTTCTACAACCCCTACATCAAGCACATGCTGAAGTCGATTTCGCTCAACTCGCTTTCGAAGTGGGAGGCTCGCAACTATCCGACGGTCAAGGACAACTGGTTCAAGGCCGGCAAGGTGGCCGAGCACGAGTGCTTCACCTTCGCCGCACTGATGGCCTACTACGGTCCGAAGAGCGGTTTCGAGCCCGATGATACGGCCGAGTTCGTTGCCTACATCCGCAACAACTGGAACGAGGCCGACCTCGAGGGTACGGTTTTGAAGATCGTCAAGGAGAGCGGTATCTTCACGGTCGACTTCTCGGAGGTTCCGGGCTTCGTGCCGACGGTTGCCAAGTATCTGGCCGACATCGAGTCGCTGGGTATGGCCGCTGCCTTGAAGAAGTTCCTGGCATAAGCCGATTATTTCACCGGATTCGGGCGGAGCGACCGTAAGAGCCGCCCGCCCGAATCGCTTTTTACACATACGAACGAACATGAAACGATTGCTGAAAATCAATGCGGCGGACAATGTGGCCGTGGCCATTGCCGACGATCTGAAGAAGGGCGAGACCCTCGAGATCGACGGTCGTCCGATTACGCTGCTGGAGGATATTACGCGCGGCCACAAGGTGGCGCTCTGCGATCTGGCCGAGGGCGAGAATGTCATTAAATACGGCTATCCGATCGGACACACGACTGCGCCCGTGCAGCAGGGTGCCTGGATCCACTCGCACAACCTCAAGACGAATTTGCGCGACGATCTGGAGTACATCTATGCTCCGCAGACTTACAAGATCGATTACGAGAAGCGCGACGACCTGCGGGTGATGGGTTACCTGCGCAAGAACGATACGATGGGTATCCGCAACGAGTTGTGGATCGTCCCCTCGGTAGGTTGCGTGAACGGGCAGGCGCAGGCGATTGCCGAGCGAGTGAAGCGTGAGTGCGACTGCTCGCATCTGGATGACGTGCGCGTCTATACGCACAACTACGGCTGCTCGCAGCTCGGCGAGGACCACGCCAATACGCAGCATGCGCTGGCGGCGCTCGTGAAGCATCCCAATGCCGGTGCCGTGCTGGTGCTGGGTCTGGGTTGCGAGAACAACCAGATCGCCTCGTTCAAGGAGGTGATCGGCGAGTGGGACGACGAGCGTGTCAAGTTCCTCATCGCACAGGAGGTCGAGGACGAGATCGAAGAGGGTGTCCGCATCTGCAAGGAACTCGTCGAGAAGACCCGCGCCGACAAGCGGCAGCCGCTGCCGTTGAGCTATCTGCGCGTCGGTCTGAAGTGCGGCGGCTCGGACGGTTTCTCGGGTATCACGGCCAACCCGCTGGTGGGTCTTTTCTCGGACTGGCTCATCGCGCAGGGCGGTACGTCGGTGCTGACGGAGGTCCCCGAGATGTTCGGAGCCGAAACGATCCTCATGAACCGCGCCGTGGACAAGTCGGTCTTCGAGAATACGGTCTGCCTGATCAACAATTTCAAAGGCTATTTCCGCAAATACGACCAGCCGATTTACGAAAATCCTTCGCCCGGTAACAAGAAGGGCGGCATTACGACCCTCGAGGAGAAGTCGCTGGGTTGCGTGCAGAAGGGCGGCGCCCAGCAGGTGGTCGACGTGCTGTCGTACTGCCAGCCGATCGTCAAGCAGGGTCTGAACCTGCTGCAGGCTCCGGGCAACGATCTCGTGGCCGCGTCGTCGCTGGCGCTGTCGGGCTGCCAGATCGTTCTCTTCACGACGGGTCGCGGTACGCCGTTCGGTGCCTTCGTGCCGACGATGAAGATCTCGACCAATACGCAGCTTTCGAAGTTCAAGCAGAACTGGATCGACTTCAACGCCGGTACGATGGTCGAGGACGAGGAGCCGCAGGCCG
>CAZVGH010000183.1:0-2563 GCA_964626515.1 uncultured Alistipes sp. | reverse complement strand
GAGCAGCTCTTCGAGTTCTATCGCAAGACGACCGACGAAGCCGAGCGCGCCGCCATTTACCACCGCATCGACTCGATCAGCTACGAGGCGTCGAAGATCGCCATTCCGAACGAGTACGACAAGCTGATGGCCGCCATCGGCGCCAACGGCACGAACGCCTACACGTCGCACGACATGACCGTCTACGTCGAGGATATCCCCTCGAACCAGATCGACAACTGGGCGAAGATTCAGGCCGACCGCTTCCGTCACCCCGTGATCCGCGGCTTCCACACCGAGCTGGAGACCATCTACGAGGAGAAGAACATGTCGCTCACGCGCGACAGCCGCAAGGTCTGGGAGGCCCTCGACGCCGCGCTCTTCCCCAACCACCCTTACGGCAAGCAGACCGTGCTGGGTACGCAGGAGCACCTGAAGAACCCCTCGATCACCAACGTCAAGAATTACCACAAGACCTACTACGTCCCCAACAACATGGCCGTCTGCCTCTCGGGTGATTTCAATCCCGAAGAGATGATCGCCACGATCGACAAGTATTTCGGCACGATGGAGCCCAACCCCGCCCTGCCGAAGCTGGAGTTTCCCGCCGAGCAGCCGATCACGACGCCCGTCGTGAAGGAGGTATTCGGTCCCGAGGCCGCCAACGTCATGCTGGGCTGGCGCCTGCCGGGTGCCGCCGATCCGTCGTCGGCCGTGGCCGAGCTCGTCAGCGCAATCCTCTACAACGGACAGGCCGGTCTGATCGACCTCGACGTGAACCAGCAGCAGAAAGCGCTCTCGTGCTATGCAGGTGCCTCGGCGCAGCCCGACTACGGCACCTTCCTCGCCGCAGGCCGCCCGAAGGCCGGCCAGTCGCTCGACGAGGTCCGCGATCTGATTCTGACCGAGGTGGCCAAGCTCCGCGCCGGCGAGTTCGACGAGCAGCTGCTCAAGGCCTCGATCAACCAGTACAAGATGTACCAGATGCGCGTCTTCGAGGAGAACCAGGGCCGCGCCAACATGTACGTGCAGTCGTTCATCAACGGCACCGACTGGGCCGACGAGGTGGCACAGCTCGACCGTCTGTCGAAGGTGACCAAGCAGGACGTCATCGACTGGGCCAACGAGTACCTCGGCGCCGAGAGCTACGCCATCGTCTACAAGCGCGAGGGCAAGGACCCCAACGAGCAGAAGATCGCCGCCCCGAAGATCACGCCGATCGTGACCAATCGCGACAGCCAGAGCGCCTTCCTCACCGAGGTGAAGGCTTCGACCGTGAAGCCCATCGAGCCCGTATTCGTGGATTATGAGAAGGAGATGTCGCAGTTCGACCTGCAGCAGGGCGTACACGTGCTCTACAAGAAGAACGAGACGAACGACCTCTTCAACCTGACCTATATCTTCGACAAGGGCACGGAGGACGATCCCGCCCTGAACCTCGCGTTCGACTACCTCGAGTACCTCGGCACGCAGTCGAAGAGCGCCGAGCAGATCGCCTCGGAGATGTATGACCTGGCCTGCTCATTCAGCATGTCCGCTGGTGCCAACCAATGCTCGATCAACGTCTCGGGTCTGCGCGAGAACATGGGCAAGGCCCTCGATATCGTCGAGGATCTGCTGCAGAACGCCGTGGTGAACGACGCGATCCTCGAGAACCTCAAGGCCGACATGATCAAGAGCCGCACGGATGCCAAGCTCAACCAGGCCCGCTGCTTCAGCGCCCTGCAGAGCTACCTCTTCTACGGCAAGGAGTTCATCGCCCGCACGACGCTCACCGACAAGGCCCTGCAGGCTCTCACCTCGGAGGAGCTGCTCGCCAAGGTACGCGACCTTGCAACCAAGCAGCACGAGGTGCTCTACTACGGTCCCGAGACGCAGGAGGCCTTCGCCGAGGCACTTGCCGCCCACCACAACACGGCCGACGAGCCCGAACCGCTGGAGCACAAGTACAGCAACCCGCTGCGCACGGAGAACAACGAGGTGCTGCTGGCCCAGTACGACGCCAAGCAGCTCTACTACCTCCAATACTCGAACCGCGGCGAGCAGTTCGACGTCAAGAACGATCCCGCGCTGACGCTCTACAACGAGTATTTCGGCGGCGGCATGAACTCGGTGGTATTCCAGGAGATGCGCGAGGCACGCGGTCTGGCCTACTCGGCCTGGGCGACCCTCACGTCGCCGGGCAACGCCGACGGCTACTACCGCTACTACGCATTCATCGCCACGCAGAACGACAAGATGCGCCAGGCCATCGAGGCATTCGACTCCATCATCAACGACATGCCCGAATCGGAAGCCGCATTCGCCATCGCCAAGGAGGGCATGCTCTCGAACCTGCGCACCCAGCGCACGACCCGCAACGACGTGCTCTGGAGCTACATCCGCCACCGCCGTCTCGGCCTGACGGAGGACATCAACCGCAAGGTCTTCGAGGAGCTCCAGCCGATGACGCTCGACGACGTGAAGGCCACGCAGCAGCAGTGGGTCAAGGGCCGCAACTACGTGTACGGCATCCTGGGCGACATCCGCGATCTCGACCTGAACTACCTCAAGACGCTCGGTCCGATCAAGACCGTTTCGCAGG
>CAZVGH010000182.1:0-2622 GCA_964626515.1 uncultured Alistipes sp. | reverse complement strand
AGCGCGCCACCTTCGTCACGACGTAGTCGAGCGCCGGTTCGAACGAGGCGGGCGTATTGGCGATGCGGATCTCGTCGAGCGTGAGACCCACGGCGATCTTGGCGCTCACGCGGGCGATCGGGAAGCCCGAAGCCTTCGACGCGAGGGCCGACGAACGCGACACGCGCGGGTTGACCTCGATCAGGTAGTAGCGGAACGAGAGGGGATCCAGCGCGAACTGCACGTTGCAGCCGCCCTCGATCTTCAGCTCGCGGATAATCTTCAGGGCCGACGTGCGGAGCATCTGGAACTCCTTGTTCGTCAGCGTCTGGCAGGGAGCCACGACGATCGAGTCGCCCGTGTGGATACCCACCGGATCGACGTTCTCCATCGAGCAGATGGCGATCGCCGTATCGTTCGAGTCGCGCATCACCTCGAACTCGATCTCCTTATAGCCCTTGATGCTCTTCTCGATGAGCACCTGGTGTACGGGCGAGAGGAAGAGGGCGTTGCGCATCATCTCGCGCAGCTCGGCCTCCGTATCGACGAAGCCGCCGCCCGTACCGCCCAGCGTGAAGGCGGGGCGCAGCACCACGGGATAACCGATCTTCGCGGCGATCTCGACGCCCTCTTCGATCGAGGTGGCGACGGCCGACGGCAGCACCGGCTCGCCCAGCGACTCGCAGAGCTCCTTGAAGAGCTCGCGGTCCTCGGCGCGCTCGATCGACGAGAAGCTCGTACCGAGAATCTCGACCTGGCACTCCTCGAGGATGCCCTTCTTGGCAAGCTGCACGGCGAGGTTCAGACCCGTCTGTCCGCCCAAACCCGGCACGATCGCGTCGGGACGCTCGTAACGGATGATCTTGGCAACGTACTCGAGCGTCAGCGGCTCCATGTAGACCTTGTCGGCAATGTGCGTGTCGGTCATGATCGTCGCGGGGTTCGAATTGACCAGAATCACTTCGTAACCCTCCTCACGCAGCGCCAGGCAGGCCTGCGTACCCGCATAGTCGAACTCGGCGGCCTGACCGATCACGATCGGACCCGAGCCGATGACCATCACTTTCTTGATATCGCTTCTTTTAGGCATTGTTTCTTCCCTCCTCCATTAAATGTACGAACTTCTTGAACAAGTGGCAGCTGTCCAGCGGACCCGCTGCGCTCTCGGGGTGATACTGCATCGAGAATACGCGGTCGGCCTTGCAGGCGATGCCCTCGACCGAACCGTCGAGCAGGTTGACGTGCGTCACCTCGAGTCCCGTGCCGGCCAGCGAATCGGGATCGACCGCATAGCTGTGGTTCTGGCTCGTGATCTCGATCAGACCCGTTTCGAGGCACTTCACGGGATGGTTCGCGCCGCGGTGGCCGAACTTCATCTTGCGCGTTTTGGCGCCGTAGGAGAGCGCCAGCAGCTGGTGCCCCATGCAGATGCCGAAGATCGGCAGACGGCCGCGCAGCTTCTTGATCGTCTCGATCACCGGCTGCACGTCCTCGGGGTTGCCCGGGCCGTTCGACAGCACGATACCGTCGGGACGGAAGGCCATGATCTCCTCGACCGAGGCGTCGAAAGGAACGATCGTCACGTTGCAGCCCACCTTGTTGAGCTGACGGATGATGTTGTTCTTGATGCCGCAGTCGATCGCCACCACGTCGTAGGCATGGTTCGGCACGCGCGACATCCAGCGCTTCTTACAGCTCACGCGCGATACCATATCGTGCGGCATCTCGTAGGCGCGCAGCCGCTCCAGCGCCTCCTCGCGGGGCGTTGCCGCGTCGGTGATGATAACCTTCTGCATGCCCTCGTCGCGGATGATGCGCGTCAGGGCGCGGGTATCGAGTCCCCAGATGCCGGGAATATCGTACTCCTCGAGCACCTCGTGCAGCGTCCGCGTATAACGGAAGTTCGACGGAAGATCGTTGTATTCGCGCACGATCATGCCGCCGATGGTCGGGGTCTTCGTTTCGTAGTCCTCGTCGGCCATACCGTAGTTGCCGATGAGCGGATAGGTCATCACCACCATCTGATCCGTGTACGAGGGATCGGACATGATCTCCTGGTAGCCCACGATCGAGGTGTTGAAGACGATCTCGTTGACGGCCTCGCGGTCGGCTCCGAAACCGTAGCCGTAGAACTCGCGGCCGTTCTCCAAGACAATTTTCTTCGTAAATGCTTTCATGCGTAATTATATGGTATTCGTAGTTTCGTCATAAACACGGCGGCCGTCGACGACGGTCATCACCGCGCGGCCGCAGACCTCGCGGCCCGCGAAGGGGGTCGCCTGCCCCTTCGAGCGGAAGGCGGCGGGATCGACCGTATAGGGGGTATCGAGATCGAGCACCGTAAAGTCGGCCGGCTCGCCCGGACGCAGGCCGCCGCCGAAACCGAAGATGCGGCGCGGCGCCGCCGACATGAGTTCGATCAGCCGTTCGAGCATCACGACACCCGTCCGTACCAGCCCAGAGTAGAGCACGCCGAAGGCGCACTCGAGACCGACGATGCCCATGGCGCTGCGCTCCAGACCGCGCGATTTCTCCTCGGCCAAATGGGGCGCATGATCGGTGGCGATCACCTCGATCGTTCCGTCCTGAATGCCCGCGATCAGCGCGTCGCGGTCTGCGCGGCTGCGCAGCGGCGGATTCATC
>CAZVGH010000181.1:0-2718 GCA_964626515.1 uncultured Alistipes sp. | reverse complement strand
GGGAACCGGATCCCCACTGATCCGATTCCCCGGCACCAATTGTCTAACAACTAAATTTTACAGTCGGCTTTTTCCTTCGGTGTCGCTCTCCAGCGAGCGGGAGCTGAACGCCTTGCCCGCCTTGAAATTGTAGGAGAGGCGGATGCGGTACTGGCGGCCCTGCCAGGGCGAGGAGAGGTAGATCGTGCGGTGGAACCCTTCGCCCCACGCGGTGGCCGTCTGGTGCGTGTTGAAGAGGTTGCGGACGGAGAGGGTGGCCGTGAAGCGGTCGCCGAACTTCTTCTTGAGCGAGGCGTCCACAAGGTGGTCGGAGTGTGTTGCGGCGTTTACCAGGTAGAAGCGGTTGTGGTACTGCCACGAGAGGTCGATGTAGAACTTGCGCGGCAGCGTGAAGGTGGTCGAGGCGTTGGCCTGGAACATGTGGCGGAAGATCTCGGGATCGTCCGCCGAGATGCGCATGCCGCGGTAGAGGTAGAGGACGTTGGCGTTGATCTCCCACCACTTGGCCGGCTGGAACGGCATGTTGGCGTTGATGTAGAACTGCTGCGAGTTGTTGTAGTTGATGTTCGTCATCACCAGCACGTTGGGATCCTCCGGCGACGGATTGACTATCTGCTGGATCTCGTCGGTCAGGATCACCATGCCGGTCGTCAGCGTGTATTTGTGCGCCAGCACGAGCGTCAGGCTCAGGTCGTGCGTGTAGGAGGGATCGAGGTGCGGGTTGCCCGTCACGTAGAGGTACTCCGAGATCTGGTCGCGCTCGGGGTTGAGCTGCCAGAACGACGGGCGGCCGATCTTGCGGGCGTACTGCGCGATGAGCTGGTGGCGGCCCTTGCGGTCGAGCGCGTAGGAGATGTTCGTGTTCGGGAAGAGCGACACGTAGTCGCGCGAGATGTGCGAACCGTCGCTGCTCACCTTCGTGTACTCGCCGCGCAGACCGGCGACGAAGTTGAAGCGGCCGAACTTGCCCGCCAGGATGCCGTAGACGGCTCCGATCTGCTCCGTGTAGTCGACGTCGAAGCTCTCGCGCTCGTTCGTCAGCCAGCTGCCCGTCGTGTTGTACTCGTAGAGGGCGTCCGACTGCATGCGGTAGTGGGTGTACTTGGCGCCCGTGCGCAGCGACCAGCGCGGCGAGAAGTTCTTCTCGAGGGCGGCGCTGACGGTCGCCATCCGGTTGGCGGTGAACATCGTGCTGCGGTGCAGCGAGTCGATCGCGTTGCGGCGGGTGCGGTTGTCGTTGTCGATATCCGTGCTGTTGCGCGTGTAGTCTCCGAGCACCTTGAGGGTCGAGCCGAGCGTGTCGATCTTCCAGACGTAGTTGATCATCGCTGAGTAGTTCTTCTGGCGGTCGACGGTCTCGAAGCGCGAGACGGTCAGGGTCGGCTGCTCGCCCAGCATCTCGGCCTGCATGTCGTTGCCACGCGGGTCGCGCTCGAGCCGGAGGTCGCCGCCGAAGCCGATCGAGTGGGCGGGCGTCAGGTCGATCACGCTGCTGAACGAGGCGCCGAGGTGTCTCGCATGCTCGATCTGTTTGGAAAAACTTTGCAGCGAACCGTTCGTGTAGCGGGTCATCTCGTTGCTGGTCATGGTCTTCTTGTTCGCATCGCCGTAGGCCGAGACGCGCAGGTCGACGCGGCCGCTGTGGAGGTTGATGTTGCCCGCGGGGTTGTATTCGCTTATGTAGTATCCCGAGCGCGTCTGCATCGAGAGCGAACCCTGCATGCCGTTCTCGCGGCGACGGCGCAGCGTGATCTTGATGATGCCCGCGGCCGAATCGGCGTCGTAGTCGGCGCCCGAGACGGGGATGATCTCGATCTTCTGGATATCCTCCGTGCGCAGGCTGCGGATGTAGGCGAGCAGCTGGTCGCCGCTCATGCGGATCTCGCGGTCGTTGACGTAGACCTTCGAGCCGCCTTTGCCGTTGATCGAGATCTTGTCGTCGTTGATCCAGATACCCGGAGCACGCTCGAGCAGCTCGACGCCGTCCTTGCCGATCGCCGAGGCCGAGTTGGCCACGTCGACGATGAAGCGGTCCGCCTCGCGGCGGATCAGCTGCGCCTGCACGACCACGGCGTCGATCTGCTTGGCGGCGTTCTCCAGCACGATGTCGCCCAGATCGCCGCCCGTGACGGTCAGCTCGCGCGTCAGCGTTTCGTAGCTCAGGTGCTGCACCTGCAGCGTGTAGGCGCCCGCCGCGACGTTCAGCGTGAAACGCCCCTCGTTGTCGGCCGTCGTGCCTGCGGCCTGCAGGCCGTCGCGCAGCAGCACCACCGTGGCGTAGTCGACTGCGGCGCCTGCCGCGTTGACGATGCGGCCCGTCGTGGGCGGGGACTGTCGGGCTGCCGATACAATACCTGTAATCAGTAGGAATACGATCGAGAAAAGTACAGATTTTTTCATACTATTGTGTTGTTTGATTTATTTCCTGACGCAAAGATATGAAAAAAAAAATATAGTGTGCAAAACAAAGTACTGTTTTTTTGGAAAAATTTATTCGATCGTCTTTTTTCGGCCGGAAAATTTGGAAATGCGCGGCGGAATGACTATGTTTGCAGTCACAAGGACAAGATTATTCCGATGAACGCATTCTTTTATATGCAGGCCTGGTGGTGGCGCCCGTTATTCTCTCGTGAACAATGAGGGCCGCTTCGCCATGTAAATCATCGAAACCGAAAAATGCCACTCCCGTTGTTTACGAAGAAACAACGGGAGTTTTTT
>CAZVGH010000180.1:0-2765 GCA_964626515.1 uncultured Alistipes sp. | reverse complement strand
TCCAGGCGCCCTGGTTGACGTCGAGCACCATGACGTTCATGCCGAGGTTCATCGCCGCCTTCTGCGTCGACAGACGCGTGCGGAGGCTCGAGTTGAAGAAGAGCATCAGCAGCGTGCGGTTGCGGCCCAGCTCGGTGTATGCGAAACGGTTGCGCTTGATCTCCAGCGCTTCGGTCACCGCCGCGCGCAGGTCGCCGATGTCGGCGGCGCAGGTGAATTTTTTCATCGGATGAGGGTTTTGAAGGCGTTCAGGAATCGGTCCGCATCGTCGCGCGTGAGCCCGAGGGCGGGCAGCAGGCGGACGGTCGAGGCTCCGGCGCCGCCCGTGAAGATGCGGTGCTCGAAGAGCAGGCGGCGGCGCATCTCGGCGCCCGAGCCGTCGATCTCGATGCCGATCATGAGGCCGCGGCCGCGAACCTCCTTCAGGGCGGGCATGCGGCGCAGCTCGGCGAGCAGGTATTCGCCCACCGCCGCGGCATTCTCGACGAGGTGTTCGCGCTCGAAGACCTCCAGCACGGCGATCGCCGCGGCGCAGGCGAGGTGGTTGCCGCCGAAGGTGGTGCCGAGCATGCCGGGACGGGCCTCGAAATGGGGCGCGATCAGCACGCCGCCGATCGGGAAGCCGTTGCCCATGCCCTTCGCCAGGGTGATGAGGTCGGGGCGGATGCCCGCCTGCTGGTGGGCGAAGAAGCGGCCCGTGCGGCCGTAGCCCGACTGGATCTCGTCGAGAACGAGCTGCGTCCCCGTCTCGGTGCAGAGGGCGCGCAGCCCGCGCAGGAAGTCGTCCGAGGGTTCGTGAATGCCTGCGACGCCCTGGATGCCCTCGATGATGACGGCGGCGAAGGCCCCCGTCGAGAGCTTCGCCCGCACGGCCTCGAGGTCGTTCAGAGGCACGAACTCCACCTTGTCGGTGCGGTTGAAGGGGGCGACGATCTTCGGGTTGTCCGTGGCGGCCACGGCACCCGAGGTGCGGCCGTGGAAGGCCTTCGAGAAGGCCAGCACGCGCTCGCGGCCCGTCTGGAACGAGGCGAGCTTCAGGGCGTTCTCGTTCGCCTCGGCTCCCGAGTTGCAGAGGAAGAGGCGGTAGTCGTCATAGCCCGAGGCGCGGCCGAGCAGCGCGGCGAGGCGCTGCTGCAGCGAGTTTTCGACCGAGTTGGAGTAGAAGCCGAGGCGTGCGACCTGCTGTTGCAGCGTCTCGACGTAGTGCGGATGGGCGTGGCCGATCGAGATCACGGCGTGGCCGCCGTAGAGATCGAGGTATTCGGTGCCTGCCGCATCGTAGACGCGCGACCCGCAGCCGCGGACCGGTTCTACGGGGTAGAGCGAGTAGACGTTGAAGAGTTCCATGTCAGAATGCCGATGCTTTGAGCTTCAGGCCGCACGTTTCGTCGAGGCCGAAGCAGAGGTTCATGTTCTGGACCGCCTGTCCCGACGCTCCCTTGAGGAGGTTGTCGATGGCGGTCGTGAGGTGGATTTTCGTGCCGTATTTGGCGACGTGCACGAGGGCCTTGTTCGTGTTGACGACCTGCTTGAGGTCCACGGGACGCTCGGCGACGTGCGTGAAGGGGGCGTCGGCGTAGAAGTTCCGGTAGAGCGTCGCCGCCTCCTCGGCCGAGAGGGGGCAGTCGGTGTAGACGCTCGCCAGGATGCCACGCGTGAAGTCGCCCCGCATCGGCACGAAGTTGATCGCCCGGTCGAAGGCGGGCTGCAGCCGGCGCAGGTTGCGGCCGATCTCCAGCAGGTGCTGGTGCTCGAAGGCCTTGTAGACCGAAAGGTTCGAGGCGCGCCAGCTGAAGTGGGTCGTCGCCGAGGGCTTGACCCCCGCGCCCGTCGATCCCGTGACGGCCGTCACGTGCACCTCCTCCGTGAGGAGCCCCGCGGCGGCCAGCGGCAGCAGCGAGAGCTGGATCGCCGTGGCGAAGCAGCCGGGGTTGGCGATGCGGCCGGATGCGGCGATGCGGTCGCGCTGCCACTCGGGCAGACCGTAGACGAAGCCGTCGTGCTCGTCGCGGAAATCCTGCGCGAGGTCGATCACGCGCAGCCCCGCGGGCAGCGGGTGCTCGGCCATCCAGACCGAGCTCTGCCCGTGCGCCGAGCAGAGGAAGAGGCAGTCGATCGCGCCGAGGTCCCCCTCGTCGCAGAAGCGGAGGTCGGTGTCGCCCTCCAGTCCGCCGTGCACCGCCGTGAGCGGGTTCCCCGCATTCGACGAGCTCTGCACGAAGCAGAGCTCGACGGCGGGATGGTGCACCAGCAGCCGCAGCAGCTCGCCGGCCGTGTAGCCGGCGCCGCCGATGATGCCGACGCGGATCATCGCTTGTTGCGCTTTTGAACGTTGTGGTAGATCTTGATCTGGTTGCCGAGGATCTTCGTGAAGCCCTTCACGTCGTCGGCCGTCCAGGCCTTGTTCACCTCGCCGTACTCGCCGAAATCGGTCTTCATCAGGTCGAAGGTCGAATCGACGCCGACGAGCGTGTAGCTTTGCGGACGCAGCGTCACCTCGACCGTACCGGTCACGTTGCGCTGCGACGAGCGGAGCATCGCCTCGATGTCGCGCATCACGGGCTCGAGGTACTGCGCCTCGTGGAGGAACATGCCGTACCACGTGGCCACCTGCTCCTTCCAGTAGAGCTGCCACTTGGTGAGGGTGTGCTTCTCGAGCATCTTGTGGGCAGCGATGATGAGGATCGGCGCCGCAGCCTCGAAGCCTACGCGGCCCTTGATGCCGATGATCGTGTCGCCGATGTGCATGTCGCGGCCGATGCCGT
>CAZVGH010000179.1:0-2920 GCA_964626515.1 uncultured Alistipes sp. | reverse complement strand
GGACGGGCACCTCCTCGCAGACGAGCGACGCGAAGGCGGGATAGAGGCGCCGCGTCATGCCTCCGTCGATGTTGCCGCTGACGGCCCGCAGGGGCTTGAAAGCGGCGATTTCGTCGGCCAGCTCGAGCGAGCCGATGTCGCCCGCGTGCCAGATCTCGTCGACGTCGCGTAGAAAATGCCGCAACACCTCGTCGAAGGTGCCGTGCGTGTCCGAAAGGATGCCGATGCGTTTCATGCGGGTAAAGGTAGGAAATCTTCCCGAAAAAACGTATCTTTGACCGATAAAACCGATCGCACGATGCCCAATATACCGTTAGCCGAACGCCTGCGTCCGCAGCAGCTCTCCGATTACATCGGACAGGAACACCTTGTCGGAGCAGGCGGGGTCTTCCGCAAGTTCTTCGAGACGGGCAATGTCCCTTCGTTCATCCTCTGGGGGCCCCCGGGGGTGGGTAAGACCACGCTGGCGAAAATCGTCGCCGCCCGCCTCGACCGTCCGTTCTATACGCTCTCGGCCGTCACGTCGGGGGTCAAGGAGGTGCGCGAGGTGATCGAGTCGGCCAAGCGGCAGCGCTTCTTCGACCAGCGGGCGCCGTTCCTGTTCATCGACGAGATCCACCGCTTTAATAAATCGCAGCAGGATTCGCTGCTCGGCGCCGTCGAGCAGGGGATCGTGACACTCATCGGCGCCACGACCGAAAACCCCTCCTTTGAGGTGATCTCGCCGCTCTTGAGCCGCTGTCAGGTCTATATCCTCAAATCGTTGGAGGATGCCGACCTGCAGCGCCTGCTCGATCGGGCCCTTACGGCCGACGCCGAGCTGCGCGAGCGCAGCATCGAGGTGGTCGAGACGGGGGCGCTGTTCCGCTTTTCGGGCGGCGACGCGCGCAAGCTGCTCAACATCATCGATATCGTCGTCGGTGCCACGGAGGGAAAAGTGATCCTAACGGACCGTTACGTCACCGATTGCCTCCAGCAGAACATCGCCCTTTACGACAAGAAGGGCGAACAGCACTACGACGTGATCTCGGCCTTCATCAAGTCGGTGCGCGGCAGCGATCCGAATGCGGCGATCTACTACCTGGCGCGCATGCTGGCCGGCGGCGAGGAGCCTCGTTTCATCGCCCGCCGTCTGGTGATCCTGGCGTCGGAGGATATCGGGCTGGCCAATCCCAACGCCCTGCTGCTGGCGAACGCCTGCTTCGACACGGTGCATAAGATCGGCATGCCCGAGGCCCGTATCGCGCTGGCCGAGACGACGATCTATTTGGCGACCTCGCCAAAGAGCAATTCGGCCTACATGGCGATCAACAAGGCCCTCGCACAGGTCGAGCACGACACGACGAACCGCCCCGTGCCGCTTCATCTGCGCAATGCGCCGACGAAGCTGATGCGGGAGGCGGGCTACTCCGACGGGTACAAATACGCCCACGACTATGCGGGCCATTTCGCCGAACTGGAGTTCCTGCCCGACTCGCTGGCGGGGACGCGCTTCTACGAACCCGACGAGGAGAACGCCGCCGAGCGGAAGATCGCCGAGCGCATCCGCACCCTCTGGAAAGGCAAATACTGACGCGCGGCGACACTGCCGTGCGGAGAACGCGACAGACCGCGTCCGGCATGCGTGCCGGACGCGGTCTGTCGTCTGCGGGGCGGGTTATGCGCGGTTGGCGTCGTGGTAGATCGCGCGCATCGCCTCGGTGTCGAGGATGCGGAAACTGCCCTCGGTCGAGGTGCCTCCGCGGCTGCATTTGCGGACCATCTCGTCGATCTCCTCCTCGGTCGCAGGCCGGCCGACGAGCTCGGGGATCGAGACGGGCATGCCGATCGAGCGGTAGAAGGCCTCCATCGCCTCGATGCCTGCGAGGGCGGTGCGGTCGGGGTCGGCGAAGTCGTTCGTGACGCCCATGACGTTGACGGCGAAACGGACGAAGCGCTGCACGTCGGCACGGTAGACGTTGCGGGCCCAGCTGCCCCAGATCGCGGCCAGCCCCGCGCCGTGCGCCACATCGTAGAGGGCGCTCAGCTCGTGCTCGAGGTGGTGCGTGGCCCAGTCGCCGACGTTGCCGCAGCCCGTCAGGTCGTTGTGGGCCAGACTGCCCGCCCACATGATCTGGGCGCGGTGACGGTAGTCGTTCGGTGCGGCGAGCACGACGGGCGTCGCATCGAGGACGGTGTGCATGAGCGCCTCGGCGATGGCGTCGGTGAGGGTCATATCCGTTTCGGGCGAGAAATAGCGCTCCATGGTGTGCATGAGGATATCCACGGCACCGCAGGCCGTCTGATAGGCGGGCAGCGAGCAGGTGCGCTCGGGGTTCATCACGGCGAAGCGGCAGCGGCCCAGCGAGCTCGAGTAGCCGCGCTTGTGCCAGCCCTCCTCGTTCGTGATGACGCAGCCGTTCGACATTTCGCTGCCTGCGGCGGGGATCGTCACCACGGCACCGATCGGCAGACACGCGGCGGCCTTCGCACGTCCGTCGAAAAGATCCCACACATCGCCCGTATAGGGTACGCCGTAAGCGATCGCCTTGGCCGAGTCGATGACGCTGCCGCCGCCTACGGCCAGCAGGAAGTCGACCCTTTCGGCACGGCAGCGGTCGATCCCTTCGCGGACCTTCGAGAGCCGCGGGTTGGGCACTACGCCGCCCAGTTCGACGCAGCCGATGCCCGCTTCGGCGAGCTGCGTGCGGATCATCGGGAGCAGGCCCGAACGTTCGGCGCTGCCGCCGCCGTAATGAAGGAGCACTTTCGTGCCTCCGTATTTCTGTACGAGACGGGCGATGCGTTCTTCGGCGCGGCGACCGAATGCGACCTCGGTCGGGGTGTGGTAGGTAAAGTCTTTCATGATCGGATCGAATATGCTGTGTAACGGCGCGGAGGAGAGCCTCCGCTGTCGACAAAGGTACGAATAAGCGAGGGC
>CAZVGH010000178.1:0-2942 GCA_964626515.1 uncultured Alistipes sp. | reverse complement strand
AGCGCGTCGTAGAGCGGCTGCAGGTAGGGATCGAGCTTCTCTTTCATGTCGCCCGGCAGGAAGCCCAGCTTCTCGCCCGCCTCGACGGCCGGACGCGTCAGGATGATGCGGCGCACGACCTTCTCCTTCAGCGCGCGGACCGCCAACGCGATGGCCGTATAGGTCTTGCCCGATCCCGCGGGGCCGACGGCGAAGAGCAGGTCGTTCCGCTCGTAAAGCTCGACCAGCCGCTGCTGGTTCGGCGTGCGGGGGCGGATCGCCGTGCCGTTGCTGCCGTAGACGAGGACGTCCTTGTCTACGGGCTCCTCCGAGACGGCCGAGAAGCCGTCGGCGAAGCACTGGTCGATCACCTGCGACGAGAGGTGGCCGTACTTGCGGTAGTAGGCGACCAGCGCCGTGAAATGTTTCTCGAAGCGGGCGACCTCGCGCTCCGCGCCGAGCACCTTGAGCGCCGAGCCGCGGGCGATCAGTTTCAATTCGGGCGCCTTGGCGCGCATCAGGTCGAGGTAGGCGCCCTGCGGGCCGTACAGCTCGCGGGGATCGACCTCCTCGATCGCAATCTCCTTACCGATCCGTTCAGTCATGGGTTAAAAGAAATAGCCGACGTTGAGCGATACGGCGTGCAAGCGCATCCGTCCCTCCAGCCCGTCGGGCATCAGCACCTGTTTTTTCGCCTTGAACTGGCCGTTGTAGCGCAGATCGGCGCGGAAATGTTTCAGGAAGCGCAGTTCGACGCCCAGCGTATAGGAGCAGGTCGACCGCAGGCTCGAGAGGCGGAAGCCCTCGGCATGGTCGAAGGCTGCTGCGCCCCCCTTGCATTTGTTCATGAGCGTCACCACGGGGCCCGCGAAGAGGCGCACGGGGCCCAGCACGTCGAATGCGACGAGAACCGGCAGGTCGACCGAGCGGCTGCGGAGCGTCGCCGAGCGCTCCTCGCCCACGTTCGCGTAGCGGAACGACTGCTGCATGTAGAGCAGCTGCGGTTCGATCGAGAAGCGGGCGAAATCGAGCGAGGTCATGAGACCCAGCTGCCAGCCGAGCTTGTTCTCGATGTCGGCGCGGTTGTCGTGGAAGGAGTAGTCCGGAGCGTTCAGACCCGCCATGAGACCCCACCGCACGGCGGGTTTGCGGGCGGCCGCGGGAAGGGCCCCGAGGGCCAGCGTTCCCGCCAGAAGCAGTACGAAGAGCGTGCGTTTCATGCGTTGTCGTATCAAAATGTAAGGTAAACCGTTGTCGGGGGAGCAACGCGGCGCGGAGGTGCTTCGCGAACGGGCGCGCCTGCGGGCAGGCGGCAACCCCGCAAAAAACATTCCGGCCGGCCAAAGAGCGGCACAACCCCGAAACAATTTGTCAAAGATAATGATTTTTGCGGGACTGCGCATAATTTTCCGTATATTTGTACCCGAATATCGACCCTTATCGCATGAAAAACATACGCAACTTCTGCATCATCGCCCACATCGACCACGGCAAGAGCACGTTGGCGGACCGTCTGCTGGAAAAGACCAACACACTGAACCAGCGCGAGATGCAGGCCCAGGTGCTCGACGACATGGAGCTCGAGCGCGAAAAGGGCATCACGATCAAGAGCCACGCGATCCAGATGGCCTACACGGCCCGCGACGGCGAGACCTACACGCTCAACCTGATCGACACCCCGGGACACGTCGACTTCTCCTACGAGGTGTCGCGCGCGATCGCCTCGTGCGAAGGGGCGCTGCTCGTGGTCGACGCCACGCAGGGCATTCAGGCGCAGACCATCTCGAACCTCTATCTCGCCGTCGGCAACGACCTGGAGATCATCCCCGTGCTGAACAAGATCGACATGGATTCGGCGATGATCGACGAGGTGAAGGATCAGGTGATCGACCTCATCGGCTGCCGCGAGGAGGATATCCTGCTCGCCTCGGGCAAGACAGGCGCGGGCGTCGAGGAGGTCCTCGAGGCGATCGTGGCCCGCATCCCCGCCCCGAAGGGCGACCCCGAGGCGCCGCTGCAGGCCCTCATCTTCGACTCGGTCTTCAACCCCTTCCGCGGCATCATCGCCTACTTCCGCGTCTTCAACGGCTCGATCAGCAAGGGCGAGCACGTCAAGTTCTTCAACGCGGGCAGCGAATACGACGCCGACGAGGTGGGCGTACTGAAGCTCAAGATGGCCCCGCGCGACCGCATCGAGACGGGCGACGTGGGCTACATCTGCTCGGGCATCAAGACCTCGTCCGACGTGAAGGTCGGCGACACGATCACCTCGGTCGCCACCCCCTGCCGCGAGGCGATCGAAGGCTTCGAGGATGTCAAGCCGATGGTCTTCGCGGGCGTCTACCCCGTCGAGGCGGATCGCTACGAGGATCTGCGCGCCTCGCTCGAGAAGCTCAAGCTGAACGACGCGTCGCTCACGTTCGAGCCCGAGAGCTCGCTGGCGCTGGGCTTCGGCTTCCGCTGCGGCTTCCTCGGCCTGCTCCACATGGAGATCATCCAGGAGCGTCTCTACCGCGAGTTCGACATGGACGTCATCACGACCGTCCCGAACGTCTCGTACCGCGTCACGACGACGCTCGGCGAGGAGCTCGAGGTCCACAACCCCTCGGGGCTGCCCGAGGTGACGAAGATCGCCAAGATCGAGGAGCCCTACATCGAGGCGCAGATCATCACCAAGAGCGAATTCCTGGGCAACGTCATCAAGCTCTGCATCGACAAGCGCGGCACGCTCAAAAACCAGAACTACATCACGCAGGACCGCGTGGAGGTCAATTTCGACATGCCGCTGTCGGAGATCGTCTTCGACTTCTACGACAAGCTGAAGAGCATCTCGAAGGGCTACGCCTCGTTCGACTACCACCGCACGGGCTTCCAGCCGAGCCGCCTCGTGAAGCTCGACGTGCTGCTCAACGGCGAGCCCGTCGACGCCCTCTCGTCGCTCATCTACGCCGACCACGCCTACG
>CAZVGH010000177.1:0-2960 GCA_964626515.1 uncultured Alistipes sp. | reverse complement strand
CGGCAGGCGGCACGGCCAAGTCGGGCCGCGACCGCAACTTCCAGGCGATCATGCCCCTGCGCGGTAAGATTCTCAACATCGAAAAGGCGCAGGAGCACCGCATGTGGGAGAACGAGGAGATCAAGAACATGTTCACGGCTTTGGGCGTAACGATCGGCACCGAGGAGGACAGCAAGGCCCTGAACCTCGAAAAGCTGCGCTACGACAAGATCATCATCATGACCGATGCCGACGTCGACGGCTCGCACATCGCGACGCTGATGCTGACGTTCTTCTTCCGCAAGATGAAGGAGCTGATCGAAAACGGCCACGTCTACATCGCCACCCCGCCCCTCTACCTTGTGAAGAAAGGCAAGCAGGAGCGCTACTGCTGGACCGAGAAAGAGCGCGACGCCATCACCGAGGAGTTCGGCAAGGGCACGCACGTGCAGCGTTACAAAGGTCTCGGCGAGATGAACGCCCACCAGCTGTGGGAGACGACGATGAACCCCGACACGCGCATCCTGCGCAAGGTCAACATCGAGAACGCCGCCGAAGCCGACCGCATCTTCTCGATGCTCATGGGCGACGACGTGCCGCCCCGCCGCGAGTTCATCGAGAAAAATGCCCACTACGCCAACATCGACGCCTAAAAACTGAAGCGAAAAGGATTGCCTTTCGGGGCGGTCCTTTTCTTTTTGGCAGACGTCCGGAACTTTCGGCCTTGCGGTTTCCGGCGGGTCGGAGAGTGAAAAGGGCCGTTTCGGCTGCTGCAGGAGGCGTCGGGGTTTGAGCCGCGCGCAACAACGACGAAAGCCGGAAAAGCGGCAGGGCGAATAGATGGACGGATATTGAAGAACCTTTTAGCGAGAATATTATGCAAGTTACGGTAATCGGAGTGGCCGGCGGCACCGGCTCGGGAAAATCGACGCTCGTCAAGCGTCTGCAGGAGGCTTTCGTGGGCGACGACGTGGTAACGCTCTGCCACGACTACTACTACAAGGCCCACCCCGAACTCACCTACGAGGAGCGCACGAAGCTCAACTACGACCACCCGCAGGCGTTCGACACGCAGATGCTCGTCGAGCATATCAAGACGCTGAAGGAGAACGTACCGATCCAGCATCCCGTCTACTCGTTCGTCGAGCACAACCGCACGGAGGAGCGCGTCAACGTCAAACCGTCGAAGGTCATCATCGTCGACGGCATTCTCATCTTCGAGAACAAGGAGCTGCGCGACCTGATGGAGATCAAGGTTTTCGTCGACACGGACGCCGATCTGCGTCTCGCACGCCGCATCCTGCGCGATGTGCGCGACCGCGGCCGCTCGATGGAATCGGTCATCAAGCAGTACACCGAGACCGTCAAGCCGATGCACGAGGAGTTCGTCGAGCCGTCGAAAAAGTATGCCGACGTGATCATCCCCGAAGGCGGTTTCAACTCGGTCGCCGTCGAGATGCTGATTCAGAACATCCGCTCGCTGATTCGCGAAGAGCGCGAATAGGCCATACCCCGAACGAAACGCCCTCGCCGCGGTCTTGCGGCGAGGGCGTTTTCTTGGCATCGAAGCGCCGCCCTACTTCTTCGCGTCGTTCTTTACCAGCAGCACCGTCGCGGAGCTGCCCTGTAGTTCGACCGTCGCCCACGGCAGTTCGTGGCCGTCGGGACCCATCTCCGTATAGAGCGTGATATGATCGTAGCGGAACGGCAGAATGACGCGGCCCGTGCGACCCACCACGCCGTAGCGCAGCGTCCCGTCCGCCAGACGAATCGCCAGCGAAGCGTGTCCGAAGGAACCGCTGTCGTTCAGGTCGTAGAAATCATACGGGACCACCTGCCTGCCTTCGGCATCGAGCAGATGATAAACACAGTCGGGATAAGTTCCCTTGCCGACCCAGACCGTCCCTTCCGCGAACGACGATACGGAATTCCACTCGAGCGGAAGCACCTCGTTGCCTTCGCGGTCGATCTGTCCGAAACGCTCCTCGCCGCCGATGATGCGGCTGACCACTGCGCGGCCGTTCTGGAAACGCGCCACGGAGTAATATTTGACGGGGATCACCGCCTTGCCGGTCCGATCGACGAAGCCGTATTTCATGTAGTACTTGCCCTGCAGGCCGACAATCGCATATCCGTCGTAGAAATTTTCGGTTCGGTCGTATTCGAACGGCAGCGCCATTTTCCCGTCCGCATCGATCCATCCCGCCTTCTCGTGACGCACGGCGGCCAGTCCCTCCCTGAAATTGTCAGCTTCCGCGTACAGTACGGGGATTACCTCTCTGCCCTCCAAATCGAGATAGCCGAAACGGCGCTCCTTCTCACGCCCCCGCTGCACGCGGATCCGGCCGTCGCACGGCACCCAGGCATCGTCCCAAACACAAGGCACGACGACACGGCCCAGCGTATCGATGACACCCCAGCGGCTCTCTTTGTGCTTTACCTCTCGAACGACCGCCCGGCCCGCATAGAAATCCGAGGCGGAGGCATAGCGGGGCGTGACGACGACCTTGCCCAGCGTATCGGCATAACCGATCAGGGCAGCGTGGCCCTCGCCGCTGTTGCGGATCTGGCGCAGAGGGCCCCGCTGGCGGTAGGCGGTCTGCACCCATTCGTAGCGTGCAGGCAACTTCGATTGTGCTGCCGCGGTGTCGACCGCGCAGAGCAGCAACAGCAATGTAGCGAAACGGATCATTTTCACAAGCCTGTTATGGTTTTGATTTCGTGCAGGGTATTGAGCGCCTCGATCGGAGTCAGCGAATTGATGTCGAGCCCCTTGATGCGGTCGCGAATCTGTACGAGCACGGGATCGTCCAGCTGGAACATCGAGAGCTGCATCGAGGCCGCAGCCGGCTGCTCCGCCGCCTCGCGAACGGCCTGTGCCGCACGGCGGTTGCGCTCGCGCAGGCTCTTCGAGGGGACGATCTCGTTATTACGAAGCGGTCATTGCCGACAACGTCGAGTCGATGAACGACTTTGAAAAC
>CAZVGH010000176.1:0-2998 GCA_964626515.1 uncultured Alistipes sp. | reverse complement strand
GCGGCGTTGCCGTCCATCGAGAAGACGCCGTCCGTGCAGATGATGCGGAAGCGCTGCGCCTGCGCCTTCTTCAGGCACTCCTCGAGCTCGTTCATGTCGGCGTTGGCGTAGCGGTAGCGCACCGCCTTGCAGAGGCGCACGCCGTCGATGATCGAGGCGTGGTTCAGCGCATCCGAGATGATGGCGTCCTGCTCGGTGAAGAGCGGCTCGAAGACGCCGCCGTTGGCATCGAAGCAGGCGGCGTAGAGGATCGTGTCTTCGGTGCCGAAGTAGTCCGAGATGGCGCGCTCGAGCTCCTTGTGCAGATCCTGGCAGCCGCAGATGAAGCGGACCGACGACATGCCGAAGCCGCGGGCCTCCATGGCCCGCTTTGCCGCCTCGATCAGGCGCGGGTTGTCCGACAGACCCAGATAGTTGTTGGCGCAGAAGTTCAGCACCTTGCGGCCTGCCACCTCGATCTCGGCGCGTTGGGGCGACGCGATCACCCGTTCGGTTTTGTAGAGGCCTGCGGCACGGATCTCGTCGAGCTCCTGCTGCAGGTGGGCTTGCATTTTCGCGTACATGGTTTCCTGTTTTTAAGCGTTTGGTTGAAAAACGGATTTCGAATTGTTAGCAAATATAGCGAAATATTTCGAATTTTCAGCCGTTTTGTGACGAAAAGCGGCAAAACGACGTCCGAAGGGCCCTGCGCGGGGGCGGCAGACGGTTTCGCGGCGCGTTTTTTTTGCTGGACGGCCGCCGCGAATCCGTTTTTTTCGCTAAATTTGTCGTTACGCAAGGCCTTCGTCCGCGCCGCTTCCGGTGCACGGCGAGCCGCGCGAACGATCCAAAAACGCATCATCCATGAAAAAACACACCGTACTGGTCAGCGGCGGTGCGGGCTACATCGGCTCGCATACGGCCGTGGAGCTCGTCGAGGCGGGCTACGACGTCGTCATCGCCGACAACCTTTCGAACAGCGACCCGGCCGCCGTCGAGGGCGTGCGCCGCATCACGGGGGTCGACGTCCCCTTCGTCGAGGTCGACTGCTGCGACCGCGAGGCGCTGCGCACGCGCCTCTTCGAGGCCTACGAATTCGACGCCGTAATCCATTTCGCCGCTTACAAGGCGGTCGGCGAGTCGGTTCGCAAGCCGCTCGAATACTACCGCAACAACCTCACCTCGTTCATGAATGTCGTCGAACTCATGCGCGAGTTCGGCCGTCCGAACATCGTCTTCTCGTCGTCGTGCACCGTCTACGGCGAGCCCGACCGTCAGCCCGTCACCGAGCAGACGCCCCGCAAGCCCGCCACGTCGCCCTACGGCAACACGAAGCAGATGTGCGAGGATATACTGCGCGACACGGTGGCGGCGAGCGAGAGGCTGCGCGGCATCGCACTGCGCTATTTCAACCCCATCGGCGCCCATCCGTCGGCCCTCATCGGCGAGCTGCCGCGCGGCGTGCCGCAGAACCTCGTGCCCTACATTACGCAGACGGCCGCGGGGCTGCGCGAGTGCCTGTCGGTCTTCGGCAACGACTACCCGACGCCCGACGGTTCGAACATCCGCGACTACATCGACGTCACGGATCTGGCGCGCGCCCACGTGGCGGCCATCCGCCGTATGGTCGAGGGCCGCTGTGCGGAGCGGTACGAGATCTTCAACATCGGTACGGGCAACGGCGTCTCGGTGCTCGAGCTGGTGCACCGCTTCGAGCAGGCCAACGGCCTGAAGCTGAATTATAAGATCGTCGGCCGCCGCGAGGGGGACATCGTCGCCATCTGGGCCGATCCGACGCGCGCCAACGAGGAGCTCGGCTGGCACGCCGAGCGCGATCTGGACGACACGCTCCGCGCCGCCTGGGCGTGGGAGAAGCACGTCCGCGGGATCGAGTAGTGCCGCGGCCGGTCCGTAAGGGGCGGCGGGTGCTGCGGCCGCATGAGGCGGCAGATGCTGCGCCCGCATGCGGAGACCCGGCCGTGCCCCCGCTATCGGTCCGCCGCGTCGCGCGGCGGCCGCCTTCGGAGGAAATCGCACGGTTTCAGCGCGTTTTTCGGCGCCGAATATTTTTGTTTTCGGTTTTTTGCGCTATCTTTGCGCTCCCGACAGGCGGTGTGGAACCCGCATCCGAAACGGATACGGGCTGAGAGCCGCCGGTGGTTTAACCTTAATTAAACATTTTCATCATCCATGAAAACCATCGTTGTAAATGCCGTCGAGCGTAATGACTTCGGCAAGAAGGCAGCCAAGGCTGTCCGTCGCGAGGGTCTGGTACCCTGCGTATTGTGCGGTAACGGCGAGACCGTGAACTTCTCGGTCGACCCCCGCGAGATCAAGGTCCTCATCTACACCCCCAACTCGTACATCGTCGAGCTGCACTTCGGCGACAAGGTCGAGCTGGCCGTACTGCGTGAGGCCCAGTTCCACCCCGTTCGCGAGCAGATCCTCCACCTCGACTTCTTCCGCATCGCTGCCGGCAAGCCCGTAGCCATCGCCATTCCCGTCCGTCTGTCGGGTAACGCCGAGGGCGTGAAGGTCGGCGGTAAGCTCGTACTGTCGGCCCGCAAGCTGATCGTCAGCGCCCTGGTCGAGAACCTGCCCGACGAGATCGTCGTAGACGTAACGTCGCTCGGCGTCGGCAAGACCATCTTCGTAGGCGACCTCTCGGTCGAGAACATCAAGTTCGTGACGCCCGCCACGACGGCTGTCTGCGCAGTCCGCGTAACCCGTGCTTCGCGCGGTGCCGCTGCCGAGAAGTAGTCCCGTAGCGCGCAATGAAATACTTGATCGTTGGACTGGGCAACATCGGCGCCGAATACGCCGGTACCCGTCACAACATCGGATTCGAAGTGTTGGATGCCCTTGCCGGGGCGTCCGACATTTCGTTTACGACGGTCCGTTACGGCGATATGGCCGAGTTGCGCCACCGCGGCCGCACGCTGCTGCTGCTCAAGCCCTCGACCTACATGAACCTCTCGGGCAAGGCCGTCCGCTACTGGATGGAGGCCGAGCGGATCGC
>CAZVGH010000175.1:0-3002 GCA_964626515.1 uncultured Alistipes sp. | reverse complement strand
GTATCTTTGCAGACTAACAGGCATAACGGAGCAAATCATGAACCGAAAACTGAAACTCGCCCTGGCGGCCCTGCTGGGATTCTCGACCGCCTGCTCGACGGTCCGGAACGCCCCGGGCAGCGCGAACGAACCGTCGGACCGCAAAGGCGACGCCGCCATCACGGACAACGGCGAGCCGACCGAAGAGAGCGTCCGCGTGGAGCGCATCATGCTCATGTACGGCGTACCCTCGCCGCGTCCCGTACCGGCCGAACAGCCGGCCGACGAGACGCCGACGAGCCCCGAACAACCGACGTCGAAACAGTCCGAGTAACCGATGGCAGGGTGTCGCCCCGGACTGCGCAAAAGGCTGGCATTGCGCCTGTTCGCCGATCTGTACGACGAACGGGAGGCGATGCCGCGTCTTGACACGCTCTTTTGGGAGTGCACGCTGCGCTGCAACCTCGCCTGCCGGCACTGCGGCAGCGACTGCCGCGCCGACGCACGGGTGCCCGACATGCCGCTGACCGATTTTCTGCGCGTGCTGGACGAGGAGGTGACGCCGCACGTCGATCCGCGCGACGTCCTGCTGATCTTCTCGGGCGGCGAGGTGCTGCTGCGCGACGATCTGGCCGAGGCCGGACGCGAGGTGACGCGCCGCGGCTATCCGTGGGGCATGGTGACCAACGGCCTCGCACTGACCGACGAACGGCTGCGGGAGCTCGTCGCCGCCGGACTTCGCTCGATCTCCGTCAGTCTCGACGGCTTCGAGGAGGAGCACACGCACATCCGCCGCCACCCGCAGAGTTTCACGGCGGCCGTCGAGGCGATCCGCCGCATCCGCCGCTATCCGTCGCTCGCCTTCGACGTGGTGACCTGTGTGACAGAGCCCCTGCTGCCGCGGCTGGCCGACTTTCGGGAGCTGCTCATCGCCGAAGGGGTGCCCGCATGGCGGCTCTTCTCGATCTTCCCGATGGGGCGCGCCCGCGACGACCGCTCGCTGCAACTGGACGGCGGGGAGTTCCGCACGCTGCTCGACTTCATCCGCACGACGCGGCGCGACGGCCGCATCGCAGCCTCCTACGCCTGCGAAGGCTTTCTCGGCAGCTACGAGGCCGAAGTACGCGACCATTTCTACCAGTGCGCCGCGGGGATCTCGGTCGCCTCGATCCGTGTCGACGGCGCCATTTCGGGCTGCACCTCGATCCGCGCCGACTACGCACAGGGGAACATCTACCGCGACCGTTTCTGGGAGGTATGGAGCCGCCGGTTCGAGCCGTACCGCGATCGCAGCTGGATGCGGCACGGCTTGTGCGGCGAATGCGACATGTTCCGCTACTGCCGCGGCGGCGGCATGCACCTGCGCGACGAGCGGGGCGAACTGCTCTACTGCCACTACAAGAAATTGAGCGGGCGGTAAGCGGCCCAAACGGTCTGCCGCCCGCGAACGGCCGGCAGCCGAAACCACCGAAGAACAAAACGAAAACAAATAACAGAGAGATGAAAACGATTCGAACGATGCTTTTCCTGGCAGCCCTCGCGGTTGCGAATGCGGTATCCGCCCAGGCGGTGAGCTGGTCGATCAAGGCCAATGCTCCGCAGGGCGACAGCTGCCGCGTAGTGCTCGAGGCGCGCATTCCCGATGGATTCCACATGTACGACCTGGGACCCTACAAGGACGGCCCGAACGCCACGGCGATCGCCCTCACGGTCGAGGGCGGCGAGGCGCTCGGCACGGTCGAGCCCCTCACCGAGGCGCACCGCTACCACGATGAAATGTTCGGCATGGAGATCGGCACCTACGAGGGTACGGCCCGCTTCGCGCAGTGGGTGCGGCTGCCGGCCGACGGCGGCGAGGTGCATGCCGCCCTCGAGTGGATGATCTGCAACGCGGGGAGCTGCATGCCCCCCGAAGAGGCCGAGCTGACGCTCCGCATCGGTGCCGCAGACGGCCCGACGGCGGAACTCTCGGCGACCGAGGCGGCGCCGGTCCGCAAGGATGCGGCAGGCGGTGGCTCGCTCTGGTCGCTCATCATCGAGGCGATTTTGTGGGGCTTCGCGGCACTGCTGACCCCCTGCGTATTCCCGATGGTGCCGATGACGGTCTCCTATTTCCTGAAGGGTGAAGGCGGCGCTGCCCGCGGACGGCTGCGCGCCGCCCTCTACGGACTCTTCATCGTGGCGCTCTACACGCTGCCGATCGCCGCGATCATCCTCATAACGCGCGTGGTGGGCGGCGACGCCGTGACGGCCGATATCTTCAACTGGCTGGCGACGCACTGGCTGCCGAACATCGTCTTCTTCCTCGTCTTCATGATCTTCGCGGCCTCGTTCTTCGGCGCCTTCGAGATCACGATGCCCTCGTGGATGGTCAACAAGACCGACGCTAAAGCCGACACGAAGGGGCTCGGCGGCATCTTCTTCCTCGCCCTGACGCTCGTGCTGGTATCCTTCTCGTGCACGGGCCCGATCGTCGGCTCGGTGCTCATCAAGTCGACCGCCGGCGAGTTCTGGAGCCCGATCCTCACCATGCTCGCCTTCTCGGTCGCCTTCGCCCTCCCCTTCACCCTCTTCGCCTTCTTCCCCTCGATGCTCAAGTCGCTGCCCAAGAGCGGCGGCTGGCTCAACTCAGTGAAGGTCGTCATCGGCTTCATCGAGGTGGCGCTGGGCATGAAGTTCCTGTCGGTGGCCGATCAGGTCTACCACTGGGGGATCCTCGACCGCGAGATCTACCTCGCCGTGTGGATCGTCGTCTTCTCGCTGCTGGGCCTCTACCTGCTGGGCAAGATCCGGTTCGCGCACGACAGCGACCTGCCCTACGTCAGCGTGACGCGGCTGGCGCTCGCCATCGTCACCTTCTCGTTCGTCGTCTACCTCATCCCGGGCATGTGGGGCGCGCCGCTCAAGGGGCTGTCGGGCTATCTGCCGCCCCTCGCCTCGCAGGATTTCGTCCTCGGCAGCGGCACGGCGGCTGCGGCTCCCGCCGCAGAGGCCCCGACGGGCCGCAAGTACAGCGACTTCCT
>CAZVGH010000174.1:0-3027 GCA_964626515.1 uncultured Alistipes sp. | reverse complement strand
CCAAATAAATTTGGCATTGCGCGCAACTTATGCGTATCTTTGCGCAAGCGTAAAAAACCGGCGCACCGGGCGCCGGCCGCATTCCGTCCAACCCGAACCGTCCGTCATGAACCTCCGTTCCGCCGATCCGACAGCCGCATCCGCACGCCCCCGGGGCCGTTTCCTCGCCCTGACGCCGCTGCTGCTCTTTCTCGCCCTCTATCTGCTGACCTCGATCCTGGTCGGCGATTTCTACAAGATGCCCATCACGGTCGCCTTCGCCGCCGCATCGTTCTATGCCCTCGTACTGCTGCGCGGCAAGAGCGTGCAGCAGCGCGTCGACTGCTTCTCGGCGGGAGCCGCCGACACGAACATCCTGCAGATGATCTGGATCTTCGTACTGGCGGGCGCTTTCGCCCAGTCGGCCCGCGCCATGGGCGCCGTCGATGCCACCGTGGCGCTGACGCTGCAGTTGCTGCCGCCCCGTTTCCTCGCCGCGGGGCTCTTTCTGGCCGCCTGCTTCGTCTCGATCTCGGTAGGCACCTCCGTCGGCACGATCGTCGCCCTGATGCCCGTCGCCTCGGGCCTCGCCGCCGAAGCGGGCTTCGAACCCGCCTTCCTCGCCGCCGTGGTCGTCGGCGGCTCCTTCTTCGGCGACAACCTCTCGTTCATCTCCGACACGACGATCGCCGCGACCCGCACGCAGGGCTGCAGCCTGCGCGACAAATTCCGCGTCAATTTCCGCATCGTCGCCCCCGCGGCGCTGCTCACCCTCGCGATTTACCTCGCCACGGGCGCCCCGCAGCTCGGCACCGTCGAGCCATCGCCGGTGGCGTGGGTGAAGGTGCTCCCCTACCTGCTGGTCCTCGTCACGGCTCTCGCCGGCCTGCACGTCATGATCGTCCTGCTGCTCGGCATCGGCGCCACGGGCGCCATCGGGCTGGCGACCCGCTCGTTCGACCTCTTCGGCTGGTGCGGCGAACTGGGTGCAGGCATGGTCGGCATGGGTGAACTGATTATCATCACGATGCTCGCGGGCGGCATGCTCGAGACGATCCGCCGCGGCGGCGGCATCGACTACCTCATCGACCGGCTGACCCGACGGCTGCACGGCCCGCGCGGCGCGCAGGGGGCCATTGCGGCGCTGGTCTGCCTGGCCAACCTCTGCACGGCCAACAACACGATCGCCATCCTCACCGTCGGCCCCATCGCCGCCGACCTCGCCGACCGCTTCGGCGTCGACCGCCGCAAGAGCGCCAGCCTGCTCGACACCTTCTCCTGCTTCACACAGGGGCTGCTCCCCTACGGCGCGCAGATCCTCATGGCGGCCGGGCTGGCTGCCATCTCGCCCCTCGAGATCATCGCCCGCCTCTACTACCCCGTCGTGCTGGGGCTTTGCGCCGTCGTCGCGATCTTCGTACGGCGCCGGAGATAGCCCCCCCGGGACTGCAAGCCGCCCAAAAAAAAGCAGCCCTGCCGACGATTGTCGGCAGGGCTTGTTCTTGCGCGCGCAGGCGCATCTTTACATCCGTTTGATACGCCCGACACCCACGGACTGCGGGGCGGACGGGCCACATTCGGACGGGCCGCGCGCAACGGCTCCCGTGCGCCTTCGTGCGCACGCCGCATGCGGTTTCCGGCCGTCGATCGGACGGCAGACGCTATTTCAACTCTTCGGCCTTCACGCGCACGATTTCGCCGTCGCGCTCGACCAGCAGCTCTCCATTCTCTTTTTTGGTCTTCTCGATCAGTTGCTTACGGGCAAGCAGCAGGCCGTCGTCGATCTCCTCCTGCATTTGCTTGATCTCAATCTCGCTCATAATTTACGATCTTTTGATAGACTAACGGATCCTCGATCCGGATTATTTTATCGCGTTCTCCCGACGCGATCTTGCGGATCTTGTCGTCGGCCGCGTTGTTGTCGTAGATGGCCCAGAAATCGCACACGGGCGTATAGAGGGAGGTCAGGTTGCGCAGGCTGTTGCGGTAACGCCGGTAGACGACGTCCGTCGGGATGTGATGACCGCCCTGCTGCACGCGGCTCGCCACCCGCTCAACCGCCAGCTCGGGGCTCGGCAGCCAGAAATAGAGCAGCGTCACGAAATAGCCGTGCGCATGAGCCAGTTCGATGAAATTGACATACGAGCGGGTCGCCAGCGTCGTTTCGAAGGCGAAATCGGCCCCGTCGCGCATCAGATCGTTCATACGCTGCAGCATCAGCCGCCCCGCCTCGATCGCCATGCTCGACGGATTGAACGGAGAGAGGCCGTGTGCGATCTCGTCGGCATTGACGAATTCGCGACAGCCCAGCACCTCGGGCAGTACCGTATAGGATGCGGTAGTCTTCCCCGCACCGTTGCAACCCGCTATGATATACAGTTTCGGCATAAAAACTATGAACGGATCGTTGTCGCGACAGGTTCCGTGGCGGAACGCCGTCGGGGCGAAGCGTTCGTGCACCGGCCCGTCCGCCTCCTGATGATCCGTACTGCGCAAAGATAAGTATTTCCCCGCAAAAAAACAAAAACGGTCTGCAACAACGTTGCATCGGTCCCGCAAAAGAGCGGCACGACCCTCTGCCACAGCCTCCTCCCGCCGCCCCTTCGGCGCCTGCCGACACGGGCCGCCGACCGCCTTTCGCACCGCCGCCATCTGCCAAAATGCCCTGCCGCAGCACGCCTCGTCCGCCGAAGGCTGACAGGAGCCTGCCAAAGTGGCAGAAAAAGGCGTTTGGTACAACGTTTGTTCAACCTTTCGTCGTACCGCGCGACGAAACGCGGCACACGCAAAAAACGCAAACAACAAAAATCAATAGCATTATGGCAAAGATTATCGGTATCGATTTAGGTACGACGAACTCCTGCGTCGCCGTCATGGAGGGCAACGAGCCCGTAGTTATCCCCAACTCGGAGGGTCACCGCACGACCCCTTCGATCGTCGCTTTCACCGAGGGCGGCGAGCGCAAGGTCGGCGACCCGGCCAAGCGCCAGGCCATCACCAACCCCAAGCGCACGGTCTTCTCGATCAAGCGTTTCATGGGCGAGCGCT
>CAZVGH010000173.1:0-3041 GCA_964626515.1 uncultured Alistipes sp. | reverse complement strand
GCGCCCACGGTTCGGCCATCTTCACCCGCGGCGAGACGCAGTCGCTGACGACCGTCACGCTCGGCACGAAGCTCGACGAGAAGGTCAAGGACGAGGTGCTCGTACAGGGTACCGAGCAGTTCGTGCTGCACTATAACTTCCCGCCCTTCTCGACGGGCGAGGCGAAGGCCGCCCGCGGTCTGTCGCGCCGCGAGATCGGCCACGGCCACCTCGCATGGCGCGCCCTGAAGCCGATGATTCCGCTGGGCGAGGAGAATCCCTACGCCGTGCGCGTCGTGTCGGATATCCTCGAGTCGAACGGCTCGTCGTCGATGGCGACCGTCTGCGCCGGTACGCTGGCCCTGATGGATGCCGGCGTGAAGCTCAAGAAGCCCGTGTCGGGTATCGCCATGGGTCTGATCTCGGATTCGGCCACGGGCAAGTGGGCCGTGCTGTCGGATATCCTCGGCGATGAGGACCACCTCGGCGACATGGACTTCAAGGTGACGGGTACGGCCGACGGTATCACCGCCACGCAGATGGATATCAAGGTGGACGGCCTCTCCTACGAGGTGCTGGCCGCCGCGCTGGAGCAGGCGCGCAAGGGCCGCATGCACATCCTCGGCAAGATCACCGAGTGCATCGCCGAGCCGCGTGCCGACTACCGTCCGTTCGTGCCGCGCATCGTCCAGATCACCATTCCGCAGGATCTGATCGGTGCCGTGATCGGCCCCGGCGGCAAGGTTATTCAGGACATCCAGAAGACCACCAACACGACGATCACCATCACGGAGGTCGACCAGAAGGGTATCGTGGACATCTTCGGTGTCGACAAGACGGCCCTCGACGGCGCGCTGCAGCGCATCAAGGCGATCGTGGCCCAGCCCGAGGTGGGCGAGACCTACCACGGCAAGGTGCGCTCGATCGTGGCCTTCGGCGCCTTCGTCGAGATCATGCCGGGCAAGGACGCCCTGCTCCACATCTCGGAGATTGACTACAAGCGCTTCGAGACGATGGACGAGACGGGCATCAAGGAGGGCGACGAGATCGACGTGAAGCTGATCGGCCTCGACGAGAAGACCGGCAAGCTGCGTCTGTCGCGCAAGGTGCTGCTGCCGAAGCCCGAAGGGTACGTCGAGCGGGAGCGCCGTCCGCGTCCCGAGCGTCGTCCGCGCCCCGAGCACAAGAACGACTAACCGGTTCCGCCTCTTTGTCGGACGGGTGCCCGCCCGGGCACCGTCCGACGGAAGGGCGACCGAAACAACCGAAACGAAAACCACCAAAATCAAAACTCTTTCAACCGATTATGAAACAGATGATGAAACTGTGCGCCGCGCTGGCCGTCGTGCTGATGGCCTGCACGGGCTGCAACTGCTTCTCCAAGATGGGCAAGGCCCAGGACGAAGTGAAGGTATCGGCCACCCCCGAGGTGCTGGTGCTGAACAATGGTACGGTAGCTGCGGAGGTTCGCGTGACCTTCCCCGCCGCCTATTTCAACGCGAAGGCCGTGCTGCGCGTAACGCCGGTGCTCGTATTCGAGGGCGGCGAGCTGGCCGCCACGACCAAGTACTTCCAGGGCTCGAAGGTGAAGGACAACTATACGGTTGTCGACAAGAACCTCGGCGGCAGCTACACGATGCGCGTCGAGTTCCCCTATGACGAGCGCATGGACCGCTGCGAGCTTCAGCTGCGCGCCGAGATCAAGTGCCCGAAGGGCAACTGCAAGGAGTTCACGCTCGTGAACCTGAACGACGGTTCGCTCCCGACGAAGGCCCAGCAGGCGATCCTCGCCGGTACGGACAAGCGTGCCAAGGAGCAGATCGGCCGTGCGTTCGGTCTGACGATCGCCTACGGTCTGAACACGCTGCAGAAGCAGATCAAGTACGGCGATATCATGGATCCGATGGCCAACAACTACAAGAAGGTGACGACGGTCGTAACGAAGACCGACATGCGCTACGCGATCAACTCGTCGGCCGTGACGAAGAAGAACCGCGAGAACGCCAACCTCGACATCTTCCGTATGACGGTGGACAACAACCTGAACAACGACCGTGCTTCGCAGAACATCTCGGTGAAGGGTTACGCCTCGCCCGACGGTCCGGAGAAGTTCAACGACAAGCTCTCGAAGGCCCGCAGCGAGTCGTCGAAGAAGCTCGTCGCCAAGCTGCTGTCGGATACGGGTCTCGACGTGGACGCTGCCGCCTACGGTGAGGACTGGGACGGCTTCAAGGAGCTCGTCGAGCAGTCGGACATCCGCGACAAGAACCTGATTCTCCAGGTGCTGAGCGCCTACAACTCGCCCGTTGAGCGCGAGAAGGAGATCAAGAACCTTTCGTCGGTATTCCAGGAGCTGAAGAGCGACGTGCTGCCCGAGCTGCGCCGCGCGCAGATCATCAACAGCACGGACATCCAGGGCAACACCGATGCCGAGATCATGGACGCCGTGCGCAACGGCCGCGAGCTGACGGTCGAGGAGTACCTCTACGCCGCCGAGGAGCTGGTCAAGGATGCCGAGCAGCAGGTGAAGATCCTGACGATCGGCGTGACGAAGTACAACGATGCCCGTCTGTACAACAACCTGGGTGTAGCCCTGACGAAGATGGGTGCCAACGATCTGGCCATGAAGTCCTTCGAGCAGGCTTCGAAGCTGGGTGCCTCGTCGAGCGAGCTGAACAAGAACCTGCTGCTGGCCAACCTGGCGAGCGGCAACACGGCCGAGGCCCGCAAGTATGCCGCATCGGTGGATGCCGAGGGCAAGGCTGCGCTGGCTGCCGCCGAGGGTAACTACAACGCCGCTGCCGGTCTGTCGGGCTACAACGCCGCCATCGTGGCCGTGATGAACAACGACCTGGCTGCCGCCAAGCGTGCCGTCGCACAGGACCAGTCGGCTGACGCCGATTACCTGCGTGCCGTCATCGCCGCCAAGCAGGGCGACGTGGCTACGGCCCAGGCCCAGCTGAAGAGCGCCACGACCAAGAATCCCGAGCTGGCCGCCAAGGCGAAGAAGGATATTCTGCTGAAAGAGGTGGTGAAGTAAATCACCCTTCGGCGGGATCCCG
>CAZVGH010000172.1:0-3087 GCA_964626515.1 uncultured Alistipes sp. | reverse complement strand
CGTGGGGCGGCGGCGAACCGCACGATGCCTGCGGCATCGGAATGAAAAATGAAGAATTAAAAATGATTGAGGGGGTTTTTGCTGCCGATCCCGATTAATTTTGAATTCACTCGTGCGGGGGGCACATAATCAGGCAGCCGCTGCAATCATTTTTAATTTTTCATTTTTAATTTTTCATTTTCCGTGCGGAGTTGCTACCTTTGTCGTATGGACATTACCGTTTTAGGCATCGAATCTTCGTGCGACGATACGTCGGCGGCCGTGCTGCGCAACAACGTGCTGCTGTCGAACGTCATCGCTTCGCAGGCCGTACACGTCAAATACGGCGGCGTGATCCCCGAGCTGGCATCGCGCGCCCACCAGCAGAACATCGTCCCCGTCGTCGACACGGCGCTCAAGGAGGCGGGCGTCGGCATCGACGAGATCGACGCGATCGCCTTCACGCGCGGCCCCGGCCTCGTGGGGTCGCTGCTCGTCGGCGTCTCCTTCGCCAAGGGGCTTTCGCTCGCGCAGCACATCCCGATGGTCGAGGTCAACCACCTGCAGGGGCACATCCTCTCGCACCTGATCGACCTGCCCGACCGCACGCTGCCGCATCCCGACTTTCCGTTCCTTTGCCTGCTCGTGAGCGGCGGACACACGCAGATCGTCCGCGTCGACTCGCCCGTCGGGATGGAGATCCTCGGCACGACGATCGACGACGCCGCGGGCGAGGCCTTCGACAAGTGCGCCAAGGTGATGGGGCTTCCCTATCCCGGCGGCCCCGTGATCGACCGGCTGGCCAAAGAGGGCGACCCGAAGGCGTTCCGCTTCGCCCGTCCGCACGTCGACGGCTACGACTACTCCTTCTCGGGGCTCAAGACCTCGTTCCTCTACACGCTGCGCGACGCCGTCGCCGCCGAGCCCGACTTCATCGAGCGCCGCAAGGCCGACCTCTGCGCCTCGCTGCAGGCCACCGTCATCGAGATCCTCCTCAAGCAGCTCGTGCGGGCCGCCCGCGAGACGGGTATCCGCGACATCGCCATCGCCGGCGGCGTCTCGGCCAACTCGGGGCTGCGCGACGCCGTCGCCGCCGAGGGGCGCAAACGCGGCTGGCGCACCTTCCTCCCCGAACTGAAGTTCACCACCGACAACGCCGCCATGATCGCCATGGCCGGCTACCACCGTTACCGCAGCGGCCGCTTCGCCTCGCTCGACATCGCCCCCGTGGCCCGTCTCGAGGAGTTGCTGTAACGCCGCCTTCCGACCGCCGCAACCGCCGGCCACCGCCTCCCTGAATCGGCCGCCGCGTTCGCCGCTCTATCCGTCGCCTCTCCGCTTTTTTTCGGAGGGGCGGCGTCTTTTTTAGAGGAAGCGCACCCCGCGCACGCGTCCCCGCTCCCGGTCCGACGTCTCGCACTCGACCACCCCCGTGAGGGCATCCGCCGCATCGTGCCAGCGGTTGGCCCGAAAGCGGCGCCGATAGGTCGTCAGATGGGCGTGCAGCTCGGGGTGCTCCTGCGCCCACGCCGGCGGCAGGCGGACCAGGTGGCGCACCGTCGCGGCGTGCGAGAGAATGCGCGCCTCCTTGTTGCCGCTTTGGTGGAACCATTCCACCTTCACCCCCGCCGCAAGCCGCTGTACGGCCCTTGCGAAGCCCCGGCCGCCATTGTTGCTCTCGACGAGCGCCTGCCGCGTTCCCGACCGCGTCAGCATCTCGGCGACCAGCCGCTCGGTCACCTCCATCGGCTCGCGCGAGTAGACCGCGTCGGTGAGGTAGATCGTCCCGTCGGCGCCGACCGCGTAGGCCAGCGCGCAGAGGTAGTCGTCCCCCGTGTCGGCCGTGTCGACATAGGCGGCGCGGCGGACCACTTCCCGCGGCAGCGTGTCGTAACTGCCGAAACGGTCGCCGTAGAGCAGCCCCTCGGCCGATGCGGGGCGCCCCTGGTACATCGCCTCGAACTGCAGCGGATCGAGCCGCCGCTTGCCCTGCAGCAGCGCCGCCCCGTGCTGCTGCTCCCACAGCGCCTCGCCCGGCGCCCGCGGGTCGAGCTCCGTCGCGGGCGACCGTTTCAGCGCTTCGAAGTTGAGGTGCACCCACGTGTCGGGCGGCAGGCGGTCGAGCTGCGACCACGCCGTCAGCTCGATGCAGGGCTCCTGCCGGCAGATCCGCCCGATCAGGTCCTCCTCGTGCCAGCGCGTGAAGACGATCAGCTCGCGCGAACGGTTGTGCATGCGGGTGCGGACCACCGAGGTGTACCACTCCCAGCAGTTCTCGCGCACGACGGGCGAGTTGGCTTCCATGGCATCCTTGTAGAGGTCGTCGAGGATGAAGCAGTCGACGCGGTTGCCCGTGAGCGACCCCTCGCGCCCCACCGAGAGCAGCGACCCGCGGCGGCCGATGATCTCCGCCTCGTCGGCCGTGCGGACATACCCCGCGGGCTTCGTGCCGCGTTTGATCGTCGTCTCGGGAAAGAGTTCGCCGTACTCGCGCGACTCGAGGATCCGTTGCACGCGGCGGTTGAACTTCGAGGCGAGCATCCCCGAATAGGAGGCGATCGCCACGCGGCAGTCGGGGTCGAGCCCGAGCAGGTAGGCGGGCAGCAGCGTCGTGGCACCGACGCTCTTGCCGTGCTGCGGCGGCATGGTGACGATGAGGCGGCGGACGCGCCCCTCGGCGAAGGCCCCGAGCAGGCGGTAGTAGGTGCGGTGGAAGCTCTGCAGCTCCAGAAACGGATAGATCCTGTGCGCGAAATCGGCAAAGGAGGGTGGTGCGGACGGGTTCGGCATACGGTATGAAGACGGAATTGCGGCGAACCTCCGCCGCGTGCGGGTCGGCGGCGCACGGACGGCCCTCCCCTCGGGGCCGTGCGGCTGCAGCCCCTCCCCCGGGCATGCGGCCGCCGCCGCGACACGCTTGCGGTGTCGGTTCGTTGCGGATGATTCGGGTCGGGCGGAGGTGTTCCGCCCGCAAAAACGGGAACCCGCCCCGCGGGCAGGCTCCGGCGACTCCCCTGCGCGGCGACGCGACGGGCGGAGTCGGCTGAAAAAGAGGATCCGGAGGGTGTCGCCGCACCCGTGGAAAGGCGGATCCGGATCCCGCGCGCC
>CAZVGH010000171.1:0-3138 GCA_964626515.1 uncultured Alistipes sp. | reverse complement strand
ACCGCCTCGTACCGATCCGGACGCCCGTCGAGAGCGCGCGCGAAATCGGCCGCATCGACCCCGACTATGTGCTGCCGCTGCTGAAAGAGACCTTCCGCTACGGCAACCTGAACGATCCGAAGGTCTACGTCGACTTCTTTACCCAATACAACCTTGGTGCGGCGGGAGCCCGCTCGACCTTTGCCCGCGTGGCGAAGGAGCTGCTCTACCGTGACCGGGCCGAAGAGGCGGTCGAAGTGCTCGACATGGGCCTCGACCGGCTGCCGACGTCGCAGTTCCGCTTCACGGCCCAGAATACCTATCCCTTCCTCGAGGCCTACTACACCGCTTCGGCGATGGGGGTCGAGGGGGCGGCCGAGAAGGGCGACAGCTTGCTGCGCGAGTACATGCGCAACACGATCGAATACATCGAGCACTACCTCGGCTTCGAGGGCGTGCAGGGCGATATGGTCGACGGCGAGCTGGCACGGCAGCTGGACGAGCTGGAGCGGCTCTATTTCCTCGCCACCTATGCCCGCCGCTACGACATCGTGCGCGAGCTGAATGCCTACTACCGCACGCTGGGCGTTTCCGAGGATAAGCTGCTCGACGCGGGCGACCGTCCGCAGCCGCAGGACGAGACCGCGCCGGACTTCGATACGACGGCAGCCCGATAAGGACCGCCTGCCGCCGAACGGCAGCGCCCCCGCCTGATGGAAATCGGGCGGGGGCGTTTCGTTTTTCGGGCGGGGCGTGCTGCGCGCGACCTGCGGCCGGGCTACCTACTGCTGGATCTTCACCAGCTGCTCGCGGTAGGCGTTGAGGATGCGCGATTTGGAGATGAAGCCGAGGTAGTGGTTCTGCTTGTCGACCACGGGGAGCATCCAGGTGTGCTTGTCCTCGAACTTGGGCAGGATGCTCTGGATCGCCTCGTGCTGCAGGATGCGGTCGGGCGGCTGGATCATGTAGTCCGAGACCGGTGCGCCGTACTTTTCGCGCTTGAACATATCCTTGCGCAGGTCGTCCAGCTGAATGACGCCCAGCAGTCGCCCGAAATCGTCGATCACGGGGAAGATGTTGCGTCGGGCGGTCGAGATGATGGCGATCAGGTCGCCGAGCGTCAGGTGCTCGCGGATGCGGATGAAATCGGTCTCCATCAGATCGTTCAGCTTCAGGAATACGAAGACCGACTGGTCCTTGTCGTGCGTCAGCAGCTCGCCGCGCTGGCGCAGCTGCTTCGTGTAGATCGAGTCGGGATCGAGCCAGTAGTCGACCGCGAAGGCGATGCAGGCGGTAATCATCAGCGGGATGAAGAGGCCGTAGCCGTTCGAGAGCTCGGCGATGAGGAAGATCGAGGTGAGGGGTGCGTTCATGACGCCCGACATGACGCCTGCCATGCCGACGAGCGTGAACGAGGCGACGGGAACGTGCCACCCGAAGAGGGTGTTGCAGAGCAGCGCCAGGGCGGCTCCCGTGAAGGCGCCGACGAAGAGCGACGGGGCGAACGTACCGCCCACGCCGCCCGCGGCGTTGGTCGTGGCCATGGCGATCACCTTGAAGAACATCGTGGCGACGATGAAGAGGATGACCGCCCAGTCGATGCCGCTGAAGCGGTAGAACAGCGAGTTGTCGAAGAGCGTTTCGGTCCGGCCGTGCATGAGAGCGAGAAAGCTGTCGTAGCCTTCGCCGTAGAGCGGCGGGAAGATGAAGATGAGGATGCCCAGCACCGCGCCGCCGATAAGCCATTTGCCGTATGGCGACGTCTGCCGCTTGAAGAAGGCGCCCACGCGCGAGTTCATCGAGGTGAAATACCACGCCATGAGGCCGCAGAGGATGCCGAGCAGGATGAAGAGCGGAATCTGCCACAGCTCGAAGGCGTCTTCGGGGCGCAGCGTCACGGCGATGATCGGGTCGAATCCGCGCAGGATGAAAGCCATCGTGGTCGCCGTCACGGAGGCGATCAGGAGCGGGATGATCGACGAGGCGGTGATATCGAGCATGAGGATCTCGAAGACGAAGACGACGCCCGTGATCGGGGCCTTGAAGATCGCGGCCAGCGCGGCGCCCGCTCCGCAGCCGAGCAGCAGGGTGGTGTTCTTGTAGTTGAGACGGGCCAGCCGTCCGATGTTCGATCCGATGGCGGCACCTGTCAGGACGATCGGCGCCTCGGGGCCGACCGAGCCGCCGAAGCCGATCGTCGTGGCGCCGCCCACGACCGAGCTCCAGCAGTTGTGCGGCGCGATGCGCGAATCGCGGCTCGACATGGCGTAGAGGACGCGCGTAACCCCTTCGGAGATGTGGTCGCGCACGATGTAACGGACGAAGAGCGTCGCCAGCACGATGCCGACGGCGGGGTAGACGAGGTAGAGGAAGTGGGCCTTGTCGACGGGGAACCAGCGGACGAGCGCCGTCTCGATCGTGTAGAGGAGGATCTCGAAAAGATAGGTCCCCAGACCTGCCGCCACACCGACGGCCACCGCCAGCAGCATCAGGAACTGGCGGGTGGAGAGTCTGCGGGTCAGACGCAGGAGACGTTCGTACAGGCGGTCGGTCGTGATCATCGTCGGTCGGTTCGGGTTGTCGGGCTCCCGCCCGCGGGAGCGTGCGGCGGACGGAGGCGCGCCGGAAACGGAGCGCCCCCGCGGGCCGCTATTGCAGCTTCTCGGCGTAAGCCTTCGCCTGTCCGGCGATCAGCTCCTTGTCCTCGAAATAGTTGATCCGCATGGCGTTGCGCACGTCGCGCAGCGTCTCGGCCGCCGTCTCGCGGGCATGGGCCGAACCCTCCTCGAGCACGCGGTAGACCTCCTCGATGCGCTCCTCGTAGTAGCGGCGGCGTTCGCGGATCGGCTCGAGCGTCTCGTTCAGGATGTTGATAAGCAGCTTCTTGACCTTCACGTCGCCCAGACCGCCGCGGCGGTAGTGCGCCTTCAGCGCGTCGAGCGACTCGTATTCGGGCAGGTATTTGGCGAAATGCTCGGGGCGGCAGAAGGCGTCCAGATAGGTGAAGACGGTGTTGCCCTCGACCTTGCCGGGATCCTCGACGCGCAGGTGGTCGGGATCGGTGTACATGCCCATCACCTTCTTCTTCACTTCGTCGGCCGTGTCCGACAAATAGATGCAGTTGCCGAGCGACTTCGACATCTTCGCCTTGCCGTCGGT
>CAZVGH010000170.1:0-3226 GCA_964626515.1 uncultured Alistipes sp. | reverse complement strand
TCGGAGTGGTTGATGATGTGGACGATGTCGGTCGGGGTGAAATCCTGGAGAATCGGCACGATGACGGCTCCGTAGGTGATCGTCGCGAGATAGGTGATGCACCAGCGCGGGTTGTTGCGGCCGACCAGCGCGATCTTGTCGCCGGGGCGGATGCCCGCCTGCTCGAAGAAGAGGTGCACGCGCGCGATGCGGCGGGCCGTTTCGAGGTAGGTGTAGTGCTCCTTGCCGAAATAGTCGGTCAGGGCCGGCATTTCGGCGTGTTCGCGGAAACTCCGTTCGTAGATTTTGATCAGGTTCTCTTGTAACATGGTGGTCCGATGTTGGGTACGGATGGACGGAAGGGGGCGTGTGCGGCCCCCTTCGTTAAACGGATCGTCAGGCTTGCCCCGTGGGCCCGCCGTCCTGCTGCGCCGGATCGTTTTTCGGCAGATTCACCTTGCGCGGCTTCCAGATGTAGATCTTCGACTCGGTGCCCTCGCGCAGCCGCCGGATGTTTTTGCGGTGGGTGACCAGCAGCAGCACGGCGATCACGAGCGAGAAGACGATGAACGGCGGCAGATGGCCCACCTTGGGTGAGATGAGGGTGAAGATCGGGTAGCTGATGCCGGCCGTCATCGAGGCGAGCGAGACGTAGTGCGACACCATCAGCACCAGGACCCACACGGCCAGACAGAGCAGCACGAGCGGCGCATTGACGGCGATCACGCCGCCGACGAGCGTCGCCACGCCCTTGCCGCCGCGGAAGCCCGCGAAGACGGGGAAGATGTGGCCCAGCAGGGCGGCGAAGATGGCCGCGAAGCGCAGGATGTAGAACCAGTTCTCGTGCTGATTGCCGGCGAAGAAATCGTCGTATTTGATCAGGTCGACGATCGTCACGGCGACGAAGCCCTTCAGCACGTCGAGCACGAAGACCGGCAGCGCCGCGCGGCGTCCGAGCACGCGCAGCATGTTGGTCGTGCCGGCATTTTTCGAGCCGTGTTCGCGGATGTCGATGCCGTAGTATTTCTTTCCGATCCAGACGGCGCTCGGGATCGAGCCCAGCAGATAGGCGATCAGGAGCATCGTGAAAGCGATATAATAGGTCAGTATCATGGCGGTTTCCTCTTTAGTCCGTGGGCAAATATACGAAGAGCCGCGCGCAAAAGCAAATTTATTTGCATTTTGCCGCCTCCGGCAGCTGCCGGAGGGGTTCTCTGCGGGCGGGATGGCGAAAAAAACACGGAGCGTCGTGCCCGTTTCGCGGAATTGTCGTATCTTTGTGAGCCGTTTTCCGACCGGCGCCGCGAAGGCGGCACCTCCCGGCCGCATGCCCCGTGCGTGCGGCGGTTTTCGGAGCGGCCGACCAACCGAACAAAAAAACGCATCATCGCATGAATCAAATCCTGAAGCAGACGGTCTGCTCGCTCGCCTGGTGGCGTTCGTGGCTGCTGATCCTGATCGGATGCAGCATCATGGGCACGGCCTATGTCCTGTTCATCAACCCCTACAAGTTCGTTCCGGGCGGCGTCTACGGCCTGGCGATCGTTATGCACAACATCTTCCCGTCGGTGCAGGTCGGTACGTTCGGCTACATGTTCGACGTGCCGCTGATGATTACGGCCCTCATCGTCTTCGGCGGCAAGTTCGGCTCCCGCACGGTCGTCGCGGCCTGCTTCACGCCGGGTTTCATGAACTTCCTGACACGCTGCGTCTATCCCGATGCCGCGGCCGTCGAGACGCTCGACCCGGCGCTGCTCCTGGGCGGCAACCTGAACCTCTCGGGCGATCTGCTCGTTGCGGGACTGCTCGGCGCCATCCTGACGGGCGTCGGCATGGGCATCGTCGTGCGCCAGCAGGCGACGACGGGCGGCACGGACATCGTGGCGATGCTGCTGCAGAAATATGCCGGCATCAAGTTCTCGACGGCGATCTTCTTCGCTGACGGCTTCGTCGTCCTGGCGGGTCTGCTCGTGATCGGCTTCGGCCTCTTTATCGGCACCCCCGATCCGTCGGGCTGGCTGCTGACGATCTATTCGCTCGTCATCATCTACACCTCGTCGCGCGTGTTGGCCTACCTGCTCGACGGCGCCTCCTACGACAAGCTGCTCTTCATCATCAGCGACCGTCACGCCGAGCTGAAGCACTTCATCCTCGAGGATTTGGACCGCAGCGCCACCTACCTCCGTGCCCGCGGCATGTACACCGATGCTGAGCGCGAGATGATCTTTTTGGTGGTGAGCCGCAAGGAGGTGCGCCGCGTGCAGCAGAACATCAAGGCGATCGACCCGCGTGCCTTCGTCGTCGTGACAGACGCCTACGACACCTACGGCGAGGGCTTCAAACCCTTCCCCGAATACGACGAAATACAGGCCGAATAACGGCCCTTCGAACCCTCAAGTGACGACCGGTATGGACATTCAACCCAATACGCTTCGCCCGCTGTCGGGCGTTGGCCGCAAGCTCTTCATCGAGACCTACGGCTGTCAGATGAACGTCGGTGACACGGAGATCATCATCTCGATTCTCCAGCAGCACGGCTATGTGTACACGGAACGGGCCGAGGAGGCCGACGTGATCCTGCTCAATACCTGCTCGATCCGCGACAACGCCGAGCAGCGCATCTGGGGCCGCCTGGCCGAGATGCGGGGCCTCAGGCGGCGCAAGCCGTCGCTCAAGGTGGGCGTCGTCGGCTGCATGGCCGAACGGCTGCGCGAGCGGCTGCTCGAGGGCGACCGCGGCGTCGACCTCGTGGCGGGTCCCGACGCCTACCGCGAACTGCCGAACCTGCTGCGCGAGGTCGAGGCGGGCGGCAAGGGGGTGAATGTCCTCCTCTCGACCGAGGAGACCTACGCCGAGATCGCCCCCGTGCGCATCGACCGCAACGGGGTGAGCGCCTTCGTCTCGATCATGCGCGGCTGCAACAACTTCTGCTCCTACTGTGTCGTGCCCTATACGCGCGGCCGTGAGCGCAGCCGCGACTGCGACACGATCCTCGCCGAGGCGCGCTCGTTCTTCGAAAACGGCTACCGCGAGGTGACGCTGCTCGGCCAGAACGTCAACTCCTATCGCTACGGCGAGGTCGACTTCCCCGAGCTGCTGCGCCGCGTCGCTTCGATTTCGCCGCTGCTGCGTGTCCGTTTCGCGACGTCGCACCCGAAGGATATGAGCGACCGCCTGCTGGAGGTGATGGCCTCGATGCCCAACATCTGCCGGGCGATCCACCTCCCTGCCCAGTCGGGGTCGACGG
>CAZVGH010000169.1:0-3228 GCA_964626515.1 uncultured Alistipes sp. | reverse complement strand
AGGAACGGCACATTCGCCTCACCCGCCACAGCCTTGGCCAGCAGCGTCTTGCCCGTACACGGAGGGCCCACGAGCAGCGCGCCCTTCGGAATCTTGGCGCCCAGTTCGCGGTATTTGTCCGCCTTCTTCAGGAAGTCAACGATCTCCATGATCTCGACCTTCGCCTCCTCGAGGCCGGCGACATCCTTGAAGGTGACCGGCTTCTTGTTGTCCTTGTCGAAGACCTGCGCGCGCGCCTTGCCGACGTTCATGATGCCGGCACCGCCGCCCGCGCCGCCGCGCGACATGGAGCGCATGATAAAGAACCACACGCCGATGATGATGATCCACGGCAGCAGGCTGCCGACCAGATTCACCCAGTCGTTCTTTTCGTTCGCATAGACGATCGGCACCTGACGGCCCGAGCGGGTCTCGGCCTCCTTCAGGTCCTCGCGGAAGGCATCCACCGAGCCGATCGTGAAGACGAACTGCGCCCCCTCCTTCGGCAGGCGGGTCAGCCGCTTGTCGACCTTCGCCGTGTCGCGCATCCGCTCGGCGGCCTGCCGGTCGAGGTAGACCTCGGCGCGCTCGCGGTTGACGATGCGGATCCGTTCCACGGCCCCCTCCTCGACGAGCCGGCCGACCGTCGTCCAGTCACCCTCGACGGGAGCGCCCTCCCGCTCGCCGATCATCCACCACGAGAGGATGAAGACGGCGATCAACCCGTAGAGCCACAGGATCGAGGGGCGCGGCCAATTCATGTTGTTCTTGCGCTGGTTATTTCCGTTTGCCATATATTACAGTTCGTATTCGTACCGTTTCATCGGGGCGTCGGCCCACAGCTCCTCAAGGCGGTAGAAGCCGCGCAGGTCGCTCTGGAAAATGTGCACCACGACGTCGACATAGTCCATGGCCACCCACAGGCCCGTCTGCTGTCCCTCGATGCGCCATACGTGCTCGCCGAGCGTTTCGCGCACCTTCTCCTCGATGCCGTCGGCGATGGCGCAGGTCTGCGTCGTCGAGTCGGCGTTGCAGATCACAAAATGCGAGCAGATGGCGCCGTCGAAGCCCGAGAGGTCCAACGATACAATATCCTTACCTTTTTTGTCTTCGATCGCGGAAACGATCGTATCGATCAGTTGTTGCTGTTTCTCCATAGTACGGTAATAGGTCGCTATATCTTTGCAAAGATACGAAAGACGGATAAAAAAACGAAACTTCGCAGAATGAAAATGCCTTTTTCGGCAAGATTGGCGGTCGGACGGGGCAGCGGCGGGGATTTTTCGGGAAGCTGGAGATGGGGAGCGAAACGCGCGGGAGCGGCATAAAACTTTGCGGGGACGAGCGAGACGAGCAGGAACGAGCAAGGACAGACGGGACGAGCAAGGGCGGCTCGCAGTGCCGTGCGGGCCGCAGCCTACCGGCGGCGGAGGGGCGCATCTTGCGACACACCCCTCCGTCGGACTGCAATCCGTCGTATCTTTCGCACCGAATCGGCTACTGCTCCGCAGAAGGTCCGAGGCAGCCGACGATCGTTTCGTTCAGCGCGCGAATGATCGAACCCTTCACGTAGGTGCGGCGCACGGCGACGGCGATCTTGCGCGACATGGCCCCCTTGGCCAGCATCTTCACGCGATCGCGCCGGTCGGCGGGGATGAACTCGATCGCCATCTCGGGAATAATCGTCAGCGACTGCGTGCAGTCGACAATGCGCATCAGCGTCTCGAGCGACCCCGATTCGAAGGCGAAGTGCGACGGCACGCTGCGCTTGGCCTGGCACAGCTCGATGATCTGGTCGCGCATGCAGTTGCCGGGGCTCAGGATCACCAGATCCTTCAGGTCAATATCCTCGATGCGGACGTTCTGCCGTTCGTAGAGCGGATTTTCGGGCGAGACGTAGAGGTAAAAACGGTCGTTGAAGAGTTCGTGTTCGAGGATGCCCTCCCCGCACGTGCCCCCCGCCACGAGCGCCGCATCGAGGCGGTCGCGCTTGAGCGCCTCGACGATGTCGGCCGTCTTCATCTCCGAAATCTCCAGCTCAACCCGCGGGTAGCGCCGCACGAAGGCGGGCATGAAGCGATGCATGAGGTAGGGCGCGATGGTCGGGATCACCCCCAGCCGCAGCCGGCCCGAGGTCTCGCCCTTCAGCTCGCAAACCGCCTCACGGATGTAGTTGAAGGCTCGCAGCGTCTCGCGCACCTGCTCGAGCACCACCGCCCCCGCTTCGGTCGGTACGACGGGCTTTTTCGAGCGGTCGAGCAGGATTACATCCAGCTCTTCTTCGAGCGCCTTGACCTGCATCGACAGCGAAGGCTGCGTCACGAAACAGTGTTCGGCCGCCTGCGAGAAGCTGCCGCAGTTGGCCACGGCCAACAAATATTCGAGTTGAACGATCGTCATAAATTCCGATTATTATTACACGCAAAAGTATCAAAAAAAACAATACCCACAAACCTTTTTTGGCCGCCGACGCGCTTTTTCTTAACTTTCGCGGCAAAATAGCCGATACGGCCGACCGCCGCATCCGCAACAACCGATCAAACGACCACGCAATATGAAGAAAATCATTCTGACGGGCGACCGCCCGACCGGACGCCTGCATCTGGGCCATTATGTCGGCTCGCTGCGCCGCCGCGTCGAGTTGCAGAACTCGGGCGAATTCGACGCCATCTACATCATGATCGCCGACGCACAGGCGCTTACCGACAACTGGGACAACCCCGAGAAGGTGCGCCAGAACATCATCGAGGTGGCCCTCGACTACCTCTCGGCCGGTCTCGATCCGTCGCGCGTGACGATCTTCATCCAGTCGCAGGTAGCCGAGCTGTGCGAGCTGGCCTTCTACTACATGAACCTCGTGACGGTGCAGCGCCTGCAGCGCAACCCGACCGTAAAGGCCGAAATGCAGCTGCGCGGCTTCTCGGAGCAGGCCGAAGCGGGCGACACGACCCAGCGGCAGGGACTCCCCGTCGGCTTCTTCTGCTACCCGATCTCGCAGGCATCGGATATCACCGCCTTCCGCGCGACGACCGTGCCCGCGGGCGACGACCAGGAGCCGATGATCGAGCAGACGCGCGAGATCGTCCACAAGTTCAACGCGCTCTACGGCGAGACGCTCGTCGAGCCCGCGATCCTGCTGCCCGACAACGCCGCCTGCCAGCGTCTGCCGGGAACCGACGGCAAGGCGAAGATGTCGAAGTCGCTCGGCAACTGCACCTATCTGTCGGACACGGCCGCCGAGGTGAAGAA
>CAZVGH010000168.1:0-3228 GCA_964626515.1 uncultured Alistipes sp. | reverse complement strand
CTAGCGTTCATCCTGAGCCAGGATCAAACTCTCCATTGTATAAAATGTTTTGTTTATCTTTAGCTCTAATCTCAAAGGTATTGTTTGAAATCACTCCCTCTCCCGAGAGAGTGGATAAAACTAATAGCTGCTCAATTACTTCAAAGAACGCCGTTCGTATATTGCTATATGAACTGTCTTTTTCAAAGATCCCGAAGCCTGAAGGCTTCGTTTCGCCTCGCCCGCTTTTTCAAGCGGAAGACGGGTGCAAAGGTATAACCTTTTTTCGAATCCTCCAAATCTTTTTGCAAATTTCTTCAGAACCTTTTCGCTTCCCTTTTCTCTACCCCTTCCGGGGCGAAAGCGGGTGCAAAGATGCACCTTTCATTCTTATTTTCCAAATTTTTTTAACCGTTTTTTACTACTTTATTTACCCTCCTCCTTCAGAGAACACGTTATCAACGACTTGCAAAGACACATTTGCAGAGGCGGACGTTTTTGCGTATCTTCGCACATCCGAACAAAGACAACAAGTACATGAAACACGCCGTTATTATATATATAGGTATATGCTGCGCGGCGGCCTGCACACCCGCTGCACCGTCCCTCGAAGCGGGCGATCTGCTCTTCGTCGCAGGCGGCGGATCGGCCATGAACGACGCGATCCGCAGCGCCACGGCCTCGCAGGGGTCGCTACCCTACACCCATGTCGGCATGCTGACCGAGGGTGCCGACTCCGTGATCGAGGCCACCTCGCCCGAGGGCGTCCGCATCGTTCCGCTCGCGGCCTATCTCGACCGCGCGGCGCACATCGGCGGCCGGCCCTGCGTCACGGTGAAGCGTTATCCCGATGCCGCGGCGGCACGGGCCGCCGTGCGGCGGGCCCGCAGCCTCGTCGGAGCTCCCTACGACCACTCCTTCCGCAGCGGCAACGACCGCTACTATTGCAGCGAGCTGGTCTGGGAGTGCTACCGCGACGCGGACGACCGGCCGATCTTCCCCACCCTGCCGATGCGTTTCCGCGACGACGCGGGCGAGATGCCCGCCTACTGGATCGAACATTTCGCCGCACTGGGCGAACCGATCCCCGAGGCGGAGCCGGGGACGAATCCCGCCGCCATGGCCGAGGACGAGCGGCTCACGGAGATCCCGCACCGGTTCTGATAAAAAAAAGCGTTGTCCGCGGTTTCGGACAACGCTTTTTTCATGCGCGCGCACGAAGGAATTACTCCTCGGCGGCGAACATCGGATCCCAGGGCGGGAGCAGCGTCGGCTGCTGCTCGAGCAACTTCAGCACATCCTGCGGCACGAAGCGACGCTCGGCCACGACGCGGAACATGTACTCGTCGAACCACTCGTCGGTCATAATCAGATTGCCCTGATAGCCCGACGCGGGACCCCAGCTGTTCTCGACCATCCACTTCTTCGGGCGGCCCGCCTCATCGAGATCGACGGCGATAAGCGTCATGGCGTGCGACGAACCGCTGGCGAAGGTCTGGATGCGAGCCTTCTTATCCATCGGGAAGGTGGTGCCGAAGAGCGACGCATAGTCGAAATTGGCGATGTCGAGGCAGCCCGAGGTGCGGTTGATGAACTTGCCGACGTCGCACGAGAAATACATCGCCGTCTGCGCCTTGATCGAGGCGATGGCGATCTCCTTCAGCCGCTCGATCGGCAGGTTGACGTACAGCCAGTTGGCGCCGTCGTAGAGGTGACGGTCGTACTCGATCTCGTAGACTTTGTAGTAGGGACGCGACGGGTCGTTCATCAGCATCACGTAATTCTGTTCGAGCGGCTCGCCCACGAACTCGTCGTAGAAGCCCTTCGGCGTATAGCGCGCCGTGGAGACCTTCTTGCCCTGCTTGTCGTAGCGGGTCCACTCGAACTCCGTGGGAGGCTCGCCGAGACAGCTGACGAGGATGCGGTAGATCTCAGTCAGCATCTCCTCCTTGCGGGCGGCCGTCTTGGCGGGCTTCAGGCCGCGCAGCTCGAGGGCGTATTCGCGCAGTTTGAGCGAAAGGATCATGCGCATCTGGGCCGTGCTCTCGCTCTGGAAGGTCTCGGGCATCGCCGACTTGGGTACGACGCCGTATTTCATGATGAGGTTCGAGACACCCGTAAACTGGCCGCCGTCGCCGATCGGGTTCTTCAGCAGCCACTCCACCTTGCGGTCGTCGAGCGGCAGGTCGCGCGTGTCGATAATCCCCTGCAGGAAGAGGTTCGATTTCTCGAGCAGGTCGAAGAACGAGCAGTAGTTCTGCGAGAACTCGAAGGTCTTGAGGTCATGTTCGCGGATCATCTTCGCGCGCAGGACGTTCAACCCCGTAAAGAGCCAGCAGCGGCCCGAGGACTTCTGGTTCGTAATGCCGCTCGTCGGCACACGGTCCGAGAAATGGGTGTCGCACATGGCGAGGTTCTCGGCGTTGATCGCCAGCGTGGCGATCGAGTTCGAGGCGAGCGCATTGCGCACGGCCCGCTGTTCGGGCGTCCCCGTATAGCCGCGGCGGATGCGCCCGAGCATCGCCTCGTCGATGCCGCCTCCGGGCGTCTGCGCGGCGGCGGGCGTCAGCGACAGCAGCAGCGCCGCTGCAGTCAGGCTTTGAAAAAATCTCTTCATTGATCGAATCGGTTTTAGTTGGAATTTCACACTCGGCAGTCCCGTTCACACGCCGCACCCGGCGGGCGGAACCCGTTCTTCTTGCGAAGATACGAAAAGTCGGTCACAAAAGCAAATTCGCCCCTCATTTCCGAACGGCCAAAAAAGCGACGGCCGATCCCGAAGGATCGGCCGGTCGCGCGTGACAGCCTGCCGCGGCGGGATCAGGCCTTCGTATAATCCGAGTTGTAGTGGCAGCCGACCGACTCCTTGAGTTCGCGGCCCTGCTTGATGACCAGATAGGCGACGGCGATCATGTTGCGCAGCTCGCACAGCTCGCGGTTGGGCTTCGTCTTGCCGTAGAGCTCCTCGGTCTCCTCGAAGAGGATTGCCAGACGGCGCATGGCCCGCTTGAGCGAAAGGTTCGAGCGGACGATGCCCACATAGTTCGACATGATGGCCTGCACCTCGCGCTTCGACTGGATCAGCATGAGCATCTCCTCGGCATGCTGCGCCCCGGCGAAATCCCAGTCGGGAACCCCCTCCTGAAAATCGACCGCATCGAAGCGGCCGACCGCGTGGCGGGCCGCCTGGTCGGCGTAGACCACCGCCTCGATCAGCGAGTTGGAGGCCAGGCGGTTGGCGCCGTGCAG
>CAZVGH010000167.1:0-3239 GCA_964626515.1 uncultured Alistipes sp. | reverse complement strand
GCGCTCGGCCAGACCTCGCTGCCGATCAACTATTTCCGCCGCCCGACCGATTTCGATTTCGGTTTCGCGCAGCCCTACGACGCCTACACTTTCCGTCTCGGCAACATTCCCTTCTACAATGTCAAGCGCCCCGTGACGCGCATGACCTACCTCGAGTCGGGGCAAAAGCGCTTCCGCGAGGAGAATTTCGAGATCCTGCATGCGCAGAACATCTCGCCGACGACGGGTTTCAACCTCGACTACAAGGCGCGCGGCACGCGCGGCCTCTACGAGTGGTCGCGCACGAAGAACCACACCCTCTCGCTGGCGGTCAACCATACGGGCCGCCGCTACTCGATCCACGCGGGCTACTACAACAACCACATCGAGCAGCAGGAGAACGGCGGCGTCGTGGGCGAGTGGGCGATCGCCGACACGGTCTTCCAGATGCCCTCGGGCGTGCCGACGAAGCTCGCCGCCGCGCGGGCGCAGAACACCTACCGCAACAACGCCTTCTACGTCGTGCAGTCCTACGGCATCCCGCTGCAGCGCATGACCGACCGCGATTTCTCGATGGCCGACCTCTCGGCCGTCTACGTGGGCCACGCTTTCGAATATTCGTCGTGGAGCAAGACTTACGCCGACGAGCGGGCCGAGTACACGAACGAACGCGACCACCGCGACGAAAACGGCGATTTCGTCTCCGCGACGGGCGAATATTACCGCGACTGGTACATCAACCCCCTCCGCTCGCGCGACTCGCTCTGCGAACGGCGCCTCTCGAACCGCTTCTTCGTCGAGGCGCAGCCGTGGGACCGCAACGGCGTGATCGGTACGATCGACGCCGGCGTGGGGATCGAACTCCACACCTACGTGCAGTTCGATGCCGACGGCTACCTCGCCGGCCGCTACGCCAAGGTCCGAAAGAGCGACTACTACCTCTACGGCGCCGTGAGCGGCAAGATCAAACGCTTCGTCGACTGGGATGCGAACGTCACCTTCCATCCGTCGGGTTACCGCGGCGGCGACCTCTCGGCGGGGGGGCACCTCTCGCTGACGACCCCGCTGCGCGGCCACGACGTGATCCTCGACGGCCGCATCTCGCTCGAGCGCCGCTCGCCCGGGTACTGGCAGGAGCACCTGTTCACGAACCACTATATCTGGGACGCCCCGTTGGGCCGCGTGACGGAGACCCGCTTCGAAGGGACGCTTGCGATCCCCGACTACCATCTCGAGGCGGGGCTGCGGCAGAGTTTCGTGACGAATCCGATCTACTACGGCGCTGATGCGCACATCGCCCAGGCGGGCGACGTGAAGGTGACGGCGGCCTACCTGCGCAAGGAGTTCCGCCTCGGCGGCTTCCGCTTCGACCACCGCATCCTGCTGCAGCGCAGCTCGAACGAGGCCGTGGCCCCCGTGCCGCATGCGGCGGCCTACCTCTCGTACTACTACGAGTTTTGGGTCGTGCGCGACGTGCTGCGGATGCAGGCGGGGCTCGACGGCCGCTACCATACGAAATACCACGCGCCGTCGTATGATCCGGCCCTGTCGGCCTACTACAACCAGCGTTCGCTCTCGGTGGGCGAATACCCCTATCTCGACGCCTTCCTCATGGCCAAGTGGAAGCGGATGCGGATCTTCATCAAGGTCCAGCATCTGAACGAGAATCTGTTCGGCTCGGGCGCCTATTTTTCGGCGGCCGGCTACCCGCTCAACCCGCGTATGTTCAAGATGGGCATCTCGTGGGGATTCTACGACTGATCGGCCGTCCGACGCGTACTGCCTGCAGCCGCCGCGGCTCCGATGCCATAAAAAATACCGATACGCCCCGCATGACGCAGTCCGAGTTACCCATGTCGCAAAAGGTGGTGATGGTGATCGCCCTCTTCTTCCTGCTCTCCACGGCAGGGATCACCCGCGATGCGTATCGCAGCAGCGGTGTGCCGCACGGCATGCTGTCGACCGAGTTCGCGGACCTCTCGGTGCTGCCCGAGGGAACCTATGTCATTTCGCCCTACGACAACATCATCCGCCATATCAGCGAGCTCGAGGGGAACGACTGGCGCCTGGTCTCGGCGATCGCCTACCACGAGTCGCGTTTCCATCCCGAGCGGCAGTCGCGGCGCGGCGCGTGGGGCCTCATGCAGATCATGCCCTCCGTGGCGAAGCAGTTCGGGGTCGATCCCGCGCGACGGGGCGACCTCGGCACGAACATCCTGCTGGCGAACAAACTCCTGCACAAACTCAAATCGCTTCTGAAATTCTCCGAGGAGGCGACCGCCGAGGATCGCCTGAGCCTGCTGCTGGCGGCCTACAACAGCGGCTACGGCCATGTGAGCGATGCGCGCCGGCTGGCTGCGGCCAACGGCGAGAGCGCCGATTCGTGGCCCGTCGTGGCGCATTATCTTGCCATGAAGGCCGATTCGGTTTTCTGCCTGCACGAGGCGGTGCGCCACGGCACCTTTTCGGGTGCCGCCGAGACGACGGCCTACGTGGCGGATGTCTGCGACCGCTACGCCGCCTACTGCCGCCGCACGAAGCGCTGATCCGGCAGGCGCCGGAAAACGAACGACCGCGGGTCCCTTGCAAAGAGGGGCCCGCGGTCGTTTCGGTGCGGCCGGTGCGTTACTCGGCGCGCTTGACGTAGCGGTCGAGCCAGCCGAAAAATTCGCGGTTCCAGACCATCGAGTTCTGCGGCTTGAAGACCTGGTGCGCCTCGTTCTCGAACTCCACGAGACGTGCCGGAATGCCTCGCACGCGGGCGGCGGTGAAGGCCTCGAGCGACTGCGTGTAGGGGATGCGGAAGTCGTATTCGCCCGTGAAGATCAGGATCGGCGTGTCCCAGCGGTCGACGAACTTGTGCGGCGAGTTGGCGTAGGAGCGCTGCGCCGTGGCGTTCGTGCGGTCCCAGTAGGGGCCGCCGTAGTCGTTGTTGACGAACCACAGCTCCTCCGTCTGGCCGTACATGGCGTCGAAATCGAAGATGCCGCAGTGGGCGATGAAGGCCTTGAAACGCTGCTGGTGGCAGCCGGCGAGGAAGTAGACCGAATAGCCGCCGTAGGAGGCGCCGACGCAGCCCATGCGCGTCTCGTCGGCCCACGGCTCGCGCGCCACGTCGTCGATCGCCGCGAGGTAGTCGCGGATGTTCTGTCCCGAGTAGTCGCCCGAGATCTGGTCCAGCCACTCCTGGCCGAACGAGGGGAGGCCGCGGCGGTTGGGGGCCACGACGATATAGCCCTGCGCGGCCATCAGCTGGAAAT
>CAZVGH010000166.1:0-3281 GCA_964626515.1 uncultured Alistipes sp. | reverse complement strand
CGTAGCTGCGGCCCGACAGCGGGTCGCGGATCGCGCCGCCCAGACAGGTCGAAGCACCGCCGAAGGGCTCGATCTCGGTCGGGTGGTTGTGCGTTTCGTTCTTGAACTGAAGCAGCCAGCGCTCGGTCGCCCCGTCGACCTGCACGTCGACGAAGATCGAGCAGGCGTTGTTCTCCTCGCTCTGCTCGAGGTCCTCCAGCAGGCCGCGCTTGCGCAGTACGCGGGCACCGATCGTCGCCATGTCCATCAGGCAGATCGGTTTCGCCTCGCGGCCCAGTTCGCGGCGGATATTGAGGTAGAGCGCCAACGACGACTCGATCTCCGACTTGAGGAACGACTCCTCGACGGTGATCCCCTCCAGCTCGGTCGTGAAGGTCGTATGGCGGCAGTGGTCGCTCCAATAGGTATCGAGGATGCGCAGCTCGGTCTCGAAGGGATCGCGTCCCTCCTCGCGGAAGTAGCGCACCACCTCGCCCAGGTCGTCGGCATTCATCGCCAGCCCATGCCGTTTGCAGTAGGCCGCCCACTCCGACTCGGGCATCGCGCAGAAGCCCTCGAGCAGCGCCACGGGACGCACCTCGGCCTGCTCCTGTTCGGAGAGGACCGCGATGTTCTTCTCGCGCGACTCGACGGCATTGATATAATAGTGGCGGATCTTGGCCAGATCATCTTCCGTGACACCTGCGTCGAACACGAGCAGCTTCGAGGAGCGGATGCGCACGTCGGCCGACGGATCGACCAGACGGACGCAGTCGACCGCCGAAGCGGCACGCTGGTCGAACTGTCCCGGGAGGAACTCCACGGCCAGATAGGGACGCCCCTCGACGGGCAGCGAATCGGTCACCGTATCGGTCACCACCTCGCCGAAGACGCCGTAGCGGCAACGCGCCACGAGCTCCTCCGAAAAACCGAAGAGGTCGTAGACGCAGATCAGACGCAGTTCCTCGATCCGAAGATTCAGGTTCAGATTGAGTTCCCGTTTCAAGCTCTCGGCCTCGACGCGAAAGCGAGGCTTCTTCTCGACAAAAATGCGGTAATTCTTCATATCTTATAAGTTCATATTTTGCTCTTTCATGCGGGTCAGGCAGCTCACCCGCCTACCCCGCCGGCGGTCGTACTCCTTTCGGTTCAGACGAAGCGATCGGCCCACTGCGCAGCGTATTCGTCGGCCGTCAGCCCCACGAACGTGATGTGTCCCATCTTGCGCTTCGGGCGGCTCTCGCTCTTCCCGTAAAGGTGTACATAAACATTCGGACGCTGCTCGGCCGCAACGCGTTGCGCGGCTTCGAGATCCTGTCCGAGGATATTTTTCATCACGGTCGGCGCCACCAGTTCGGGACGGTGCAGCGGCTCGCCTGCCAGATAACGCACCAGCTCGCGGAACTGGTTCGTCGTCGTTCCTTCGATCGTATAGTGGCCCGAGTTGTGCGGGCGCGGCGCCATTTCGTTAAAGAAGAACTCGTCGCCACGCACGAAGAGCTCGATGGCGAGGATGCCTTCGTAGCCCGCCTCGCGCATGAAGCGCTCGGCCGTGCTGCGGATGCGACGCTCCAGCGCGGCGTCGATCGCCGCAGGCACGAAGCAGAGGTCCAAGATACCGTCGCGGTGCACGTTGCGGCCCATCGGGAACGACACCGCCTCCTGTTTGTCGGCCACGACAACGACGCTCGTCTCGTAGTCGAAAGCGACGAACTGCTCCAAGATGCAGGGCACCGCGAGCAGACGGCAGGCGGCTTCGATGTCGGCCTCCGAGCGCAGCACCTGCTGCCCGTGGCCGTCATAACCCAGCGTGCGGGTCTTGAGCACGCAGGGATAACCGATCCGCTCCAGCGCCACGCGCAGCGACGCCTCGTCGTCGACCGCGGCGAACTCGGGCGTGCGGAAGCCGTGGCGGCGCGCATTCTCCTTCTCGCGCAGACGGTCCTGCGAATCGTAGAGGGGCTTGTACCCCTGCGGGATGTTATGATAACGTTCGGCCAGCGGAATCAGTACGTCGCCCGGCACATTCTCGAACTCGTAGGTCACCGCATCGCAGCGGCGGCACAGTTCCTCGAGCGCCGCGGCATCATCGTAGGCCGCGACGATGCGGTCGTCCGTCACGGCGAAGGCGGGTGCATCGGCCGCAGGGTCGAGCGCCACGGTGCGCACCCCCAGCAGGCGCGCCTGTTCGGCGATCATCAGCCCCAGCTGGCCGCCGCCTATGATACCGATCGTCTTCACTACAGCTCGATTTTCAGTACGTCGGCGGTCTGCTTGGCGCGGAACGCCTCCAGTTTCTCGGCCACCGCCTCGTCCTGCAGGGCGAGGATCGACGCGGCGATCAGCGCCGCATTCTTGGCACCGTTGATGGCGGTCGTCGCCACAGGCACACCGCCCGGCATCTGCACGATCGAGAGGAGCGAGTCGAGGCCGTTCAACGCGCGCGACTTGACGGGAACACCCACCACGGGGAGCGTCGTCATCGAGGCGACCATGCCCGGCAGGTGGGCAGCACCGCCCGCACCCGCGATAATGACCTGCAGCCCGCGCTCCTTGGCCGTGCGGGCATATTCGAAGAGCAGTTCGGGCGTGCGGTGCGCGCTCACGACGCGCTTCTCGAATGCGACACCCAAGGCATCGAGCATCGTGCAGGCCTCCTGCATCACTTCGTAGTCGCTGACCGACCCCATAATTACTCCGACTTGTACCATACTGTTTTTCTCGTTTTGCACGTCGAACCAAAACAGCGCCGCCACGACACCTGCGGTCATGGCGGCACTCTGTTTATCTGTCGACGCAATTCTGCTGTTTCACACGTACATGCGACCCGCGGATACGGCACGACGCCGCGCAGCACGATGCGACAAACGATCGACTGCGTCGCTGGCGGAAATCAATATACCCGTCGAGTTTCATGGTCAAAAATAAAGAGACGTACAAAGATAATAAATCCCGATCAATCGACCGCCAAAAACGGTCGTTTTTCTACTGACAATTTATCAACAATCCGTTTCGGCCGCCTATTTGGCCTTCGTTTCGCAATAGGCGCAGCGCAGCGTGCCGTCCTCGGTCGTGCGGAAAATCCGATCCACATCCTCGGTCGCCGAAATGCAGCGACCGTTCGTGCAGACATGACCTCCGATGATATACTCCTGTCCGAAGACAGGCGTATGCTCGTAAGGCCGGTTCTCGTCCGCCCATTCGAGCAGTTTGTATATCAGCGCCATGCGGACGAACTTGCCGTTCTCGACCTGACGGAAGTAGACGGCGCGCGGATCGTTGTCGACCGCCCGCGTGATCTC
>CAZVGH010000165.1:0-3288 GCA_964626515.1 uncultured Alistipes sp. | reverse complement strand
ACGACTGTTTGCAAAGATACATATCGGCGTAAATTTAAGTGTGGTGATACGACTTAGATCGAGAAGGCGTCGAAACCGCCGTCCACGACGACGACCGTACCCGAGACGGCCTTCGAAGCGTCCGAGGCGAGGTACTGCAGCGTGCCGACCAGCTCCTCGGGCTCGAGAAAACGGCCGTAGGGCGTGTGGCCGAGGATCGTGTGCGAGCGCGGCGTGAGCGAACCGTCGGGATTCGTCAGCAGCGTGCGGTTCTGGTTCGTCAGGAGGAAGCCCGGGGCGATGGCGTTTACGCGCAGCCCGTCGCCGAACTTCACGGCCAGCTCGCCGCAGAGATACTTCGTCCAGTTCACCACCGCAGCCTTCGCCACGCCGTAGCCCGCCACGCGCGTCAGCGGACGCAGGGCCGACTCGGAGGCGAAGTTGATGATCGAACCGTTCTTCTTCTCGACCATCGCCTTGGCGAAGACCATCGTCGGCAGGATCGTACCGAAGAGGTTGAGCTCCGTGCAGAGCTTCACCGCCTCGACGTCGAGGTCGAAGATCGTCTGGTCGGGCTGCACCGTGGCGCGGCCCATGTTGCCGCCGGCGGCGTTGAGCAGGATGTCGATCGTGCCGTACTTGGCCATGATCTGACGGTAGTTCTCCTCGAGAACGGCCTTGTCGAGGACGTTCGTCGCGAAGAAGCAGGCTTCGCCGCCCGCCGCCGTGATCTCGGCCACGAGCTGCCCGGCCACCTCCTGCGTGCGCTCGAGATCGAGCAGCACCACCTTGGCGCCCTGCTCGGCGAAATGCTTGACGATCGTCGCACCCAGGATGCCGCAGGCTCCGGTCATGACGACCACTTTTCCTTCTACACTGAATAAGTTTTTCATCGTTTTTGTCTGTTTATCGGATTGGTTTTTTCGGATTCGGATCGGAATGGTTGACAAATATAGAACTTTTTTTCGAAAAAAGAACCCGCGCCGGTCCCTTCCGCCCTACTTTTCGGCCCTTTGTCGGCACGCTGCGCACCTGCCTTGCACGATTGTCCGTATTCCTGTCAAATTCGTTCAATCGCCCGTCCTTTTCCCGCCGCAGCACCTGCGGACGGCGCCGTTTTTTTTAACGGCGGCACCGCTTTTTTTGAAGCGATCTGTTCCGTTTAATCGCGAATTTGCGTATCTTTGCGGAACCGAATACGCAAACGGAAACAAACCAATACATCAAATTTCATTACCACTATGCAAATTGTAGAGATTCACGCACGTGAGATCCTCGACTCGCGAGGAAATCCGACCGTCGAGGTCGAGGTACGCACCGTATCGGGTGCTTTCGGTCGTGCTGCTGTGCCGAGCGGCGCATCGACGGGTGAGAACGAGGCGCTGGAGCTGCGCGATGGCGACAAGAGCCGCTACTTGGGCAAGGGCGTTCTGAACGCCGTGAAGAACGTCAACGAGGTGATCGCTCCGGCCGTCATCGGCATGAACGTTTCCGACCAGGTGGGCATCGACAAGACGATGATCGCTTTGGACGGCACCAAAACCAAGTCGAAGTTGGGCGCCAACGCCATTCTGGGCGTTTCGTTGGCCGTGGCCCGCGCTGCCGCCGACTACTTCGGCATGCCGCTTTACCGTTACATCGGCGGTGCCAATGCCAAGACGCTGCCCGTGCCGATGATGAACATCATCAACGGCGGTTCGCACTCCGACGCGCCCATCGCATTCCAGGAGTTCATGATCCGTCCCGTGGGTGCCCCCTCGCTCCGTGAGGGTCTGCGCATGGGTGCCGAGGTCTTCCACAACCTCAAGAAGGTGCTCCACGAGCGCGGTCTCTCGACGGCCGTGGGCGACGAGGGCGGTTTCGCTCCCGCGCTGAACGGCACCGAGGACGCCATCGACTCGATCATCAAGGCGATCGAGAAAGCGGGCTATGTTCCCGGCAAGGACGTGATGATCGGCATGGACTGCGCTTCGTCGGAGTTCTACAAGGACGGCATCTACGACTACACGATCTTCGAGGGCGACAAGGGCGCCAAGCGCACGTCGAAAGAGCAGGTCGAGTACCTCAAGGGCCTGGTGGAGAAGTACCCCATCGACTCGATCGAGGACGGCATGTCGGAGAACGACTGGGAGGGTTGGCAGCTGCTGACCTCGACGATCGGCGATAAGTGCCAGCTCGTGGGCGACGACCTCTTCGTTACGAACGTCGACTTCCTCAAAAAAGGCATCGAAATGGGCTGCGGCAACTCGATCCTCATCAAGGTCAACCAGATCGGTTCGCTGACCGAGACCCTCGACGCCATCGAGATGGCGCACCGCGCCGGCTACACGTCGGTAACGTCGCACCGCTCGGGCGAGACCGAGGATGCCACGATCGCCGATATCGCCGTTGCGACCAACTCGGGTCAGATCAAGACCGGTTCGATGTCGCGTTCGGACCGCATGGCCAAGTACAACCAGCTCATCCGCATCGAGGAGGAGCTCGGCGACGAGGCTGTCTACGGTTACAAGAAGGTATACCGCAAGTAATCCGGCAACCGCATTTTACAGACCGGTCCGTCCCCGCGAAGGGACGGACCGTTTTTTTGTTCGGTGCGCTCAACGCCCGCCGAACGGATGCACCTGTTTGCGGTCCCGCCGGGAGCGGCTGCGCGCAACCTCTCGCGGCCGACCGCCGTACCGCACGCAAAAAACATCCCCGACCTCTTACACCTATATAGATAAGAGGCCGGGGATATTTCGTGCGTCAACGGTTCCCGTTGCGTCAGAACGGCAGATCGTCGGGATCCTCCGCGGGCGCGGCAGGTGCCGCGGGGGCGGCGGGAGCAGCCTGCGGACGGTTGTAGGCATTCTGCTGCGAACGGTCGTAGCCGCCGTTGCCGCCGTAACCGTTGTTGCGGTCGGAATAGCCGTTGTTGTTGCCGTAGCCGTTGTTGCGCTCCGAATAGCCGTTGCCGTTATTGCCGTAGCCGCCGTTGTTGCGGTCGTCCTGACGGTTGTCGCGGCGTCCCAGCAGATTCATCGTGTCGGCCAGGATCTCGGTCGTGTAACGTTTGTTGCCGGTCTGGTCCGTCCACTCGCGCGTGCGCAGGCGTCCCTCGATGTAGAGTTGCGACCCCTTGTGCACGAAGCGGTCCACCACTTCGGCCAGGCCGCGCCAGAGCGTGACGGTGTGCCATTCGGTGTGCTCGCGGTTTTCGTTCGTCGCGCGATCGCGGTAGCGCTCCGTCGTAGCGACGCGCAGGCGGGCTACCTTGCCGTTGTCGGTGGCGCGGACCTCGGGATCCATCCCGACGTTGCCGACCAGTAT
>CAZVGH010000164.1:0-3291 GCA_964626515.1 uncultured Alistipes sp. | reverse complement strand
CGGGCCCGAGGTCGGGGTTGTTGATCTGTGCCGGCGAGCTGTAATAGAGGTCCGTGAACGTCGGCAGCCGCATCGACTGCGTCGCGGCGGCCTCGAGCCGCCACGCCTCGGCGGGATGCCAGGCGGCCGAGAGGCTCCAGATCGCCGTGCGGCCGTAGGGGGTGAACCCTGCGCCGACGGCCGCCGCGAGGGTGGTGCGGCGCATCTGCTTCGTGTGGAGCAGGTGGAGGTTGCCCGTTCGGCGCGCCCCCGCGTGGGTGTAGATGCCGTGCGGCACGGCGAGCTCCTCGCCGAGGTTGGTCGAGCGGATCCGGTTGTGCGTGAAGTCGGCGCCGAAGGCGGTGATGCCGCCGCGCCACGTCAGCTCGCCCCGCAGGCGGGCCGTGAGATCCTCCGTGCGGTGGCGATTGAGGGTTGTGCCGCGCGTCCAGTCGTAGCGGTCGAAGACGCGGCGCCAGCCCGCCGCACCCTCCGCCGTGAAGCGCCCGAAGCGCTTCTGCCAGCGCGCCGAGCCGAGCAGGGTCTCGGTGCGCTCCCACTGCTCGGGGTTGTAGGCGGCGTAGAAGCCGTTCGAGCCGAAGGCGTGGCGCACCCACCCCGTCTGGAGGTCGAAGAAGCCCGCCGCGGAGCTCTCGGCCGTGGCGCGGAGGTAGGCTTTGCGGGTGTTGAAATCGGTGTTGTGGCGGTAGCCGTCGCTGCGGCGCTCCGAGACGGAGCCGAGCAGGGTGAAGCGCTCGCGCATCAGGCTGCCCGAGAGGTGGGCGTAGCCGTAGCCGTAGGAGCCGCCCGCGCCGTCGAAGCGCAGCGCGGCGGGCCCGAGAGGCGCTGTGCGGAGGTTGACCGCCCCGGCGTAGGCGCCGATCCCCGGCACCCCTTCGAGCAGGTCGATGCCCGAGATCGTCTCGAGGTCGACGGGCAGGGCGTGGGACTGGTGGCCTGTGCGGGCGTCCGTGAAGTCGATGCCGTTGAGCAGCACCATGGTCTGATCGAACGAGCCGCCCCGCACGGAGATGTCCGCCTGTGCTCCGCTGCCGCCGCGTTCGCGCAGATCGACCGACGGGGCGAGGCGCAGGGCGGCCTCCGTGGTGCGGAGGGGCGCTGCGGACCCGGCCTTGCGGTCGAAGAGCGGCGTGCGGGCGACGGTGCTGCGCGTGGGGGCCGTGCGGCTCCCTTCGATGCCGACCTCGTCGATCCGCAGCGTCCTGAGGACGGCAGCCGTATCGGCATCCTGCGCCGACGCACCCTGCGCCGCGAGCAAGAGCATGGACATCCCCGTCGCAAGGACCCCGATCGTTACGTGACGCTTCAGGCTCGCGAAGGCCGACCAGCCTTTGCGGTTCCAGCGTCGGAAACAGCGGGTCGTCTGTTTCGGTTGGATGTGTTCCATGATAAAAAAATGGGTTAATGCGGTTTTCGGCCTCTTCTTCGCGGCGCAGGCTGCCCGTGCGGCGACAAAAAAGACCGCCGCAAAGATAACGCTTTGCGGGAATGTGTCGACCGAAAAAAGGTGAAAATCGTGCGGCGGCCGGGAGTGAACGATCGGGGATGAAAGTTCGGGAGGGGCGCCTACGCCTCTTTCGTGAGGGTGAGCTGCAGCGAGGCGCCGCCCCACTGGTTGACCCGGCAGCGCTCGGTGCGCAGCAGTCGGCCGTCGCAGGTGATGCGCAGCGTCACGTCGAAGGGCTTCGACGCCTCGATGCGGTTGTCGCGGGGGAGCGTGTGGGGAATGACGTAGAGATAGAGCAGCGCGTGGTCGCAGTCGCACGTCTCGAGCCGCAGGCGGGTCGGCACCTCGACCCCGCGGGGTACTTCGCGCAGTTCGGCCCCCGCCTCGGCGATCTGCGACCGCGCGGAGGTAAAGCCGATGCGCTGCCCGGCCGCGTCGAAGGCCGCGCACATCATTTCGACGTTGTAGCGCCACCACCCTTCGTAGCGGCAGGTGAGTTCGATGCCGAATCCGCTCTTTGCTTTCATGGCTGCAAAGGTACGAAAGGCTGCGCGCAAATGCAAACCCGTTTGCGGGTTGTCGGGGCCGAAGGATCGCCGATGCGGCCGCGGCCGCCGTAAAAGCCGCGGCGCACGGCACGCGACGCGAAAACTCGGTCGGATTGTTTGCATTTATTCGAAAAAGTAGTAACTTTGCGGACTAATTGTGCCGTCGTGCCGACCGAAAGCGGAGCCCGGCGGCCGAGAGCGAATGTTTCACATGGAGCGACCTGCCAACTTTGCCATCGCCTTCAAAGGGCTGAAAAACGGGGTGCACGACTTCGTCTTCGACCTCGACGGCACCCTCTTCGCGGCCTACGAGCAGACCGAGATCCGCGACGGTGCGGGCAAGGTGTACGTGCGGTTGAACCGCAGCGAGCGGCAGCTCGTGCTCGACGTGCGGATCGACGCCCGCGTGGTGGTCCCGTGCGACCGCTGCCTCGAGGACTGCACGCTGCCCGTCGCCTACGAAGGACAGCTCGTCGTGAAGTTCTCCGAGGAGGGGGGCGAGTACGACGGCGAGGTGCTGTGGCTCTACCCGGGCGACACGGAGGTCGATCTGGCGCAGTACGTCTACGAGAGCATCGTCCTCTCGCTGCCCTACCGCCGGGTGCACCCCGACGGGGAGTGCGACCCCGCGATGCTGGAGCGCTTCCGCATCGTCTCGCCGCAGGAGTTCGCCGCCCTCGAAGCCGGGGCGGAGGGCGGTGCGGCCGACGCGGAGGAGGAGCCCGAAGAGGAGGCCGATGACGCCGCTTCGGAGGACGAGGCGCTCTCCGCGGAGGAGGCTGCGGCGCTTTCGGAGGCGGGCGAGGCCTGCTTCGGCGACGCTGCGGCGGTCAATGCCCGCTGGCGCGAGCAGCTGGAGGCCCTCAAGGCGCGCATGGAGCACGACGCGAACTAACGACCGAAAACAGATAAGACGTTAAACTATAAAATTTACATTGTAAGATGGCACATCCTAAACACAAAGTCTCGTCGACCCGCCGAGATAAGAGAAGAACGCATTACAAGGCTGTCGTTCCGACGGTCGTAACCTGCTCGAACTGCGGCAGCGCCGTCCTCTACCACCGCGTATGCCCCGAGTGCGGTTTCTACCGCGGCAAGCTCGCTATCGAGAAGAAGGTGGCCGAATAAGGTCCGTCCGCTGCAGGACGTTCCGTCGCCGGGGAGCGCCGCGAGGTTGCTCCCGCATGGCGTTTCCGCCCGACGGCCGCACGTCTGCGCGACACACGGGCGGGCGCGTCCCGCCGCAACACGAAGGGAGGGCTTTTCGAAGCCCTCGCTTTATCATGGGGTGTCGGA
>CAZVGH010000163.1:0-3332 GCA_964626515.1 uncultured Alistipes sp. | reverse complement strand
TGCGGGTTTCCCGGCATTCGTAACAAGCCAGATTGAACATGTAATCCCGCAATTCGGCGCGCGTGGCGCGGCGGGAGTAGCGATAACTCCCCGGCAGACGATGCCATAAGCGAAAACGGCACATGTCTTCGCTGCTCGATTCCAGGTAAACGACGCCGACATGCGTTCTGTCGACAATCCCGAACAGCGTGCCGGCAGAAGAACATGTGCGATCGCTGCGATGAAACAGATAGAGTTCGCCCGAACGGAAAGTTGTACAGCTTAAAAGGTTTCTGCTTTTCATGGTTGCACTTTTTTTGTTAGTATCCTTAAAAGTGCGCGAAACCTGACTGCCGTATGGATGATTCAGCCGAGGGTCAATCGGAAACGACATCATACAAAACAAGTCAGGAATCGCGCATTTGTTGTTGCGCGTTCCCGACTGTTTATCTGTCGTTCTACTTTTTTTTGACCCTTTCTGAATCGACAAACAGCCGCAGCCAATATCTTCTACGATCGTTAGCTGCATATTTTCATATAACAAATTTAGCCATTTTTTATGCTTATCCAAAATTTTTGCACGATTATTCTGCATCGTCCTGCGTTTTTCGCAAAAAGCGGCCCGCAGGCCGCGGCAGAGACGTCCGTGACAAGATCGTGAGAGGAGGAGGCAGGGGCGCGGCGGGGCCTCCGCGGCAGAATCGCCGCGAGGCCGCTCTCGGCAGGATCGCAGGGGAATCGCAACAGAACCGCGGAAGAGGGCAGAATTGCGGCGGGGCCTCCTCGGCAGAATCGCCGCGAGGCCGCCCACAGCAGGATCGCAGGGGAATCGCAACAGGATCGTGATGAGGCCCCCACGGCAGGATTGCGGCGGGATCGACGCAGGATCGCACCCCGCCGCCGGCCGCAACGCTTTTTTAGGATCGAACGCTTCGTTTTCTGACGCAGGTTTCCTATCTTTGCGGATATTTCCGTCCTATGCAGTTTATCGAACGATTTTTCACGGCTTACGGTCCCGAAGGGGTCGTGCTGACGGCGGCAGCCCTGCTGCTCTTCGTCGTGCAGGTCATCTGCTACATCCGTCGCGGACGCCCGGCCGGATATACCAACAACCGCCGCCGCATGGTGCGCGAGGCCGAACCGGCCGTCTCGGTCATCGTACCGATCTTCTCCGAAGATTACGCCTTCCTCGAGGAGCGGCTGCCCCTGCTCCTGCAGCAGGAGTACCGCAGCTTCGAGGTCATACTGGTCTACGTGGGCCAAAGCAGCGAATTCTACGAGGACCTGCTGGGGCTGAAGCAGTGTTATCCGCACCTCTATTTCTCGCGCATCCACTTTGACCCGCGCCGTCCGATCTCGCGCAAAATGGCCCTCAACATCGGCATCAAGGCGGCCCACAACGAGTGCATGCTCTTCACCTCGACCGATGCGGCCCCCCGCTCGCCCCGCTGGCTCGCCCTGATGGCCAAAGGATTCGTGCGCGGCGATATCGTGATCGGCTACTGCGGCCTGAAACCCGCCCCCGGACTGGCGAACCGCCTGATGCGCACCTCCCGCATGATGCAGAGCGCCGACTGGCTCGCACGCGCCGTCCTCGGCCGTCCGCACCGCGGCATCCTGCACAACTTCGGCTTCACGAAGAGCCTCTATTTCGACAAGCGCGTCAATGGTTTCAACTGCCTCAACATGAACATCGGCGAGGACGACCTCTTCATGCAGGAGGTCATGTCGCCCGCCATCGTCAGCACGATTCTCTCGCCCAAGGCGACCGTCGAGCAGCACACCTGGGGCGGCCTCGGCTGGTGGCTGCGCGAACAGACCTACTACGGCGCCGCCGCCCGCTTCTACCCCGCCCGCGTGCGCTGGGGCCGACGGCTCGAGCTTGCGTCGCGCCTCCTGTTCTTCATCGCCGTCGGCTGGTCGCTTGTGCGGATGCCGCTCGCCTTCGGACTGGCGGCCCTCGGCCTGCTGCTGCTGCGCTACCTCATCGTCCTCTTCGAGGTGCGCCGCCTCGCCCGCCGACTGGGCGAACGCCGCATGCTGCGGTGGTACTGGATCTACGACCTCACCGGCCCCTTCGCGGCGATGCTGCTGGCGGTGCTGCTGCTCCGCAAAGACGCCCGCGTATGGAGATAGCCGACTACATCGTCGCCGAAGACCGTCATCTGGCCGCGCTGGCGCTCGGAGGGGACGATACGGCCTTCGCCCACCTCTTCAACCGCTACCGCGACGCGATCCACCAGCTGCTCGTGCAGCGCACGGGGTCGGCCGACGACGCCGACGACCTGCTGCAGGAGACCTTCATCAAGGTCTACATCCACCTCGACCGCTACAACCCGACCTACTCCTTCGGACAGTGGGTCTACACGATCGCCCGCAACACCTTCATCGACTACGTCCGACGCCGTCCCGAGGATCTGCCGATCGACGAGCGCTTCGCCGCGCCCGCCTCGTCGGCCCCGACCCCCGAGGAGAGCGTCATCCACAGCCAGCAGCACGCCCAGATCGAGCGTTATCTGGCGATGCTGCCGCCCCACTACGGCCGGCTGATCTCGATGCGGCTCTTCGACGAATACTCCTACGAGGAGATCGCCGAGCAGCTCGCCCTGCCCCTCGGCACGGTCAAAACCCGCATCCACCGCGCCCGCGAACAACTCTGCCGCCTTATCCGCGGCGGCGAAACCGAATGAGCAATATGGATTTGATACTGAAATATTTCCCCGACCTGAGCGACGAGCAGCGCCGCCGCTTCGCCGCCCTCTACGACCTCTACGCCGACTGGAACGCGAAGATCAACGTCGTGTCGCGCAAGGATTTCGACCAGCTCTACCTGCGGCACGTGCTGCACTCGCTCGCCATTGCACGCGTCTGCCGCTTCGAGGCGGGAGCCCGCATCCTCGACGTCGGATGCGGCGGCGGTTTCCCGTCGGTGCCGCTGGCGATCCTCTTTCCCGAGGCGCAGTTCGTAGCCGCCGACTCGATCCGCAAGAAGATCACCGTGGTCGAGGGGGTGAGCCGCTCGCTGGGGCTCGAGAACCTCGAGCCGCGCTGCGGACGCGTCGAGCAGATCGGCGAACAATTCGACTACGTCGTCTCGCGCGCCGTCACGGCCATGCCCGAATTCGTCGGCTGGATCTGGAACAAGATCCGCCGCGGCCAGCACGGCACCCTCCCGAACGGCATCCTCTACCTGAAGGGGGGCGATCTGGCCGAGGAGCTGGCCCTCACGGGCAAGCGGTGGACCCTCTACGAGATCTCGAGCTTCTTCGACGAGGAGTTTTTCGAGACGAAGAAGGTGGTCTACACCCCCCGCTGACACGCTTCGGGAAGGCGTTGCGGAGCGGCCGCAAGGG
>CAZVGH010000162.1:0-3335 GCA_964626515.1 uncultured Alistipes sp. | reverse complement strand
GTTCGGCGGGCTCCTGCGGCACCTTCAGCGGGTTGATCGGCGAGCCGTTCTTCCAGATACGGTAGTCGAGGTGCGGTCCCGTCGCGGTGCCCGTCGCGCCGACGTAGCCGATCAGCTGACCCTGCGATACGCGCGTGCCGACGGCGATGCCCTTCGCGAAGCGGCTCAGGTGCAGATAGCCCGTCATGAGGTTGCCGGGGTGTTTGATCTTGAGCGTGTTGCCGCCTCCGCCGCCCCAGCCGCGGAAGGTCACCACGCCGTCCGCCACGGCCCGCACGGGGGTACCCGTCGGCGCCGCGTAGTCGACGCCCGTGTGGGGGCGGCGCACCTTGTGGACGGGGTGCAGGCGCGAGTAGGAGAAGCCCGAGCTGATGCGCGAGTACTTGAGCGGCGCCTTCAGCAGCTGCTTGCGCAGCGACGAGCCGTCCGCCTCCCAGTAGCGGAGCCGCTCCCCCTGCCGGAAGGGGACGGCGTAGTAGGTCTTGCTGCCCTGCACGAACTTGGCGCCCCAGATGCGGCCGATGCCGACCGATACCGTGTCGTCGATGAAGCGCTCGTCGTAGATCACCGTGAAGCGGTCGCCCTTCTGGATGCCGAAGAAGTCGACCGTCCACTGGTAGACATCCTCCAGCTCGGCTGCCAGCGCGTAGGGCAGGTTCTGCTCCATGATCGCCCCCCAGAGCGACGTCTCGATGGTCGCTTCGCGCTTCGTGCGCCGCACCGTCGAGGGCTTCTCGCCCAGCTCGATGCGCACCGAGTCGCCCTCGAAGCCGAAGACGACGTACTCCGAGGCGCTGCGCTCGTAGGCGAGGTAGTCGAGGTGGGGTGCATGGAGCGAATCCTCGTGGATGAAGGCGGTGTACCGGTGTCCGGGGCGGATGTTGCGCAGCGGGAAGCGCTCGCGGGAGGCCTTGTCGAGGCGGTCGATCTGCGCGGCCGTGACGCCGAACGTCGAGAGGATCCGTCCCACGGTCTCGCCCTGCCGCACCTCGCCCGTCTCGAGGCGGTAGCGGTCGGCGTCGATGCCGTAGACGAGGCGGACGGGCGCCGGCTCTTCGGCCTCGGGTTCGGCCGCGCCGTTGCGCGAGCAGGCCGCGGCGCAAAGCAGCAGCAGCGAGCAGAGAAGGCGGTAACGATGCATGATATTCGTCGGTTTTGTACGATAAAACGATCTGCGGAACCGCTTCGGCCCCGATTTTCGCGCGGCGGCGGTCGTCGCCGCACGGCTTTTGCAGGAGGGCCGGCCGTACACCGCCGCGGCGGGCACGGGCGTTCCGTCTGCAAATATAACGATAATTCGGCGAAAAAACGCATCCCCGCGGTGCACTTTCGGCCGCCGAAACCCCGAAACGGACCGCCCGTGCGACCCGCCGCAGCCGCCGGAAAGGCCGCCCGGAAGGGCCTGCGGCGGCGGTTTGCGGGCAAAACGACAGAAAACGGCGAATATGTTTGTCGAAACGGAAAATTTGACGTATCTTTACCCAAATTACAATATTGTATCCCCGAACGAACCGCTCATGCGAACTCTGCTGCTTGCCCCGTTGGCGCTGTTTTACCGGCTGGCCGTGACTGTCCGTCACCGCCTGTTCGACTGGGGTGTGCTGAAGAGCGAGCGGTTCGACATTCCGATCATCTGCGTCGGCAACATCACCGTCGGCGGCACGGGCAAGACCCCGATGACCGAGATGCTGCTCGACTACCTGTCGCGGACGCACCGCGCGGCGGTGCTCTCGCGCGGCTACGGCCGCCGCACGAAAGGGTACGTCGAGGTGCAGGCCGACTCCCACTACCGCGACACGGGCGACGAGCCGCTGCAGATCAAGCTCAAATTCCCGTCGGCGGTGGTCGTCTGCTGCGAAAACCGCGTCAAGGGCATCCGCCGCCTCTGCCAGGAGCATCCCGAGGTCGACCTGATCATCATGGACGACGGCTTCCAGCACCGCTACGTCGACGCGAAGGTCAACGTCCTCATGGTCGATTCGACGCGCCCCGTGCAGAACGACCGGCTGCTGCCGCAGGGAACCCTGCGCGACCTGCCCGACCAGCTCTACCGCGCCCACTACTTCGTCGTGACGAAGTGCCCCGAGAAGATGGCCCCCATCGACCGGCGCATCCTGCGCAAGGTGCTCATCCGGTACGCCTACCAGCGGATCTATTTCACCCGTTTCGAGAGCTTCCGTCCGCAGCCCGTCTACCCCGAGGAGGCGCGCAGCGAGCCGCTCGCCCTGCGCGAGCGGGTGATCGCCCTCTCGGGCATCGGCAACCCGAAACCTTTCCTGCAGACGCTGCGAGAACGCTACGACGTGGTTGCCGAGCTGACGCGCAAGGACCACCACGTCTACCGCGTGCGCGACATGCAGGCGCTCGCCGCCCTGCTCGAGCAGTATCCCGATGCGGCGATCGTCACCACCGAGAAGGACGTCGTGAAGCTCCGCCGCAGCAAGCGGATTCCGTCCGTCGTGCGGCAGCACCTCTACTGCATGCCCATCGATATTTCGTTTATCGGAGATTCGGCAACGGATTTTCTGCAAAAAATAGAAGAAGATGTTAGAAGAAATTAAAAAGACGGCGGCCTGGATCCGCACCGCCACCGCCGGTTTCGAGCCCGAAGCGGGCATCATCCTCGGCACGGGCCTCGGCGACTTCGGCGACAAGATCGAGGCCGCCTATACGCTCGAATACGCCTCGATCCCGGGCTTCCCCGTCTCGACGGTCGAGGGGCACAGGGGACGCCTGATCTTCGGCACGATCGAAGGTCGCAAGGTGGTCGCCATGCAGGGCCGCTTCCACTACTACGAGGGCTATCCCATGACGCAGGTGACCTTCCCCGTGCGCGTGATGAAGCTGCTCGGCATCCGCTGCCTCTTCGTCTCGAACGCCTCGGGCGGCATCAACACCTCGTTCCGCGTGGGCGACCTGATGATCATCACGGACCACATCAACCTCATGCCCAACCCGCTGATCGGTCCCAACCTCGCCGAGTTCGGGCCCCGCTTCCCCGATATGCACAACTGCTACGACAAGGCGCTCATCGCCCGCGCCACCGAGATCGCCGAGCGCGAGCAGATCAAGCTCCAGTACGGCGTCTACGTGGGCGGCACGGGCCCGACCTTCGAGACGCAGGCCGAGTACCGCTACTTCAAGGCGATCGGCGGCGATGCGGCGGGCATGTCGACGGTTCCCGAGGTGATCGTCGCCCGCCACATGGGGATTCCCTGCTTCGGCGTCTCGGTCATCACGAACTGCGGCCTCTCGGACGAGATCGGCGACCACGAGGACCTGTAAAGTTTTGTAACGTTTTTATTAAATTTATGCATTCCTGTTGAGAAAAAATA
>CAZVGH010000161.1:0-3345 GCA_964626515.1 uncultured Alistipes sp. | reverse complement strand
AGGCCCACTACCGCTCGACGCTCGACTTCTCGAACGAGGCGCTGCAGGCCGCCGAGAAGGGGCTCGACCGCCTCATGAAGGGCTTCGAGGCGATCGCGAAGATCAAGCCCGCCGCCGCCTCGACCGTACATCCCGAGGAGCTCGGGCAGCGCTGCGCCGAGGCGATGGCCGACGACCTGAACTCGCCGATGGTCATCTCGGCCCTCTTCGACTGGGTGCGCATCATCAACCAGGCGGTCGACGGCAAGGAAACGCTCACGGCGGCCGACCTCGAGCAGCTCACGGCCGTTTTCCGCCGCTACGCCTTCGAGATCCTCGGTCTGCGCGAGCAGAACGCCGCGGCAGGCGGACGCGACTACGTGACGCCCCTCGTCGAGATGCTCCTCGCCGAGCGTCTGAAGGCGCGCGCGGCAAAGGACTGGGCCGCCTCGGACCGCATCCGCGACGGGCTCGCCGCAGCCGGCATCCGTGTCAAGGACCGCAAGGACGGCACCGACTGGGAGCTGGAGTAACCGGTTCCCGCCGCGGGACGCCCCGGTCCGCCCCTCCTGCGCCCTCGCCGGTTCGCCGTTCCGCCGTTCCGCCGTTCCGCCGTTCCGCACCCGGCAGCTGCCGGATCTTCCGCCGCGACCGCCCGCCGCCCGTTCGGCGCGCGGGATGCCGCGCATAAAAACGCATCTTAAGATGACCGAAATAAAATCCGCCGCCCTGGAGCTGGGCACGGAGCGCATCCGCAAACTGCTCCTCCGATACGCCGTCCCGGCCATCATCGCCATGACGGCGTCGTCGCTCTACAACATGGTCGACAGCATCTTCATCGGCCAGGGAGTCGGCCCGCTCGCCATCTCGGGACTGGCGCTGACCTTCCCGCTGATGAACCTCGCGGCCGCCTTCGGCGCCATGGTGGGCGTCGGCGCCGCGACGCTCATCTCGATGCGACTCGGCCAGCGCGACTACGACACGGCCAAGCTCGTGCTGGGCAACGTGGCGATCCTGAACCTCATCATCGGCGTGCTCTTCGGCACCGTCGTCCTCCTCTTTCTGGATCCGATCCTCTACTTCTTCGGCGCCAGCGAGGCGACGATCGGCTACGCCCGCGAGTACATGCAGATCATCCTCTACGGCAACGTCGTCACCCACTCCTACCTCGGCTTGAACGCCGTGCTGCGCGCCGCGGGGCATCCCCGCAAGGCGATGACCGCCACGATCATCACCGTGGCCCTCAATGCCGCGCTCGACCCGCTCTTCATCTTCGGCCTCGGCTGGGGCATCCGCGGCGCGGCGATCGCCACGATTCTGGCGCAGATCGTCTCGCTGCTGTGGCAGCTGCGGATCCTTTCGGACAGCCGCGAGCTGCTCCATTTCCGCCGCGGCATCTACCGCCTGCGCCGCAAGATCGTGGGAGATATTCTCTCGATCGGCATGTCGCCGTTCCTGATGAACGTGGCGGCCTGCTTCATCTCCATCATCATCAACAAGGGGTTCAAGAGCTACGGCGGCGACCTGATGATCGGCGCCTACGGCATCGTGAACCGCATCGCCTTCCTCTTCGTGATGATCGTCATGGGGCTCAACCAGGGCATGCAGCCCATCGCGGGCTACAATTTCGGCGCCCGCCGCTACGACCGCGTACTGCGCGTGCTGCACCTGACGATCCTCGGCGCCACGGCCGTCATGATGACCGGATTCCTCCTCTGCGAGGGTGCTCCGCGGGCGGTCGTCCGCCTCTTCACCACCGACGAGGAGCTGATCGGGTACGCCGCGACGGGCATGCGGCTCGCCTTCGCCTGCTTCCCGATCATCGGATTCCAGATGGTCGCCACGAATTTCTTCCAGAGCCTCGGCATGGCGTCGAAGGCGATCTTCCTCTCCCTCTCGCGGCAGCTGCTCTTCCTGCTGCCGGGCCTGCTGCTGCTCCCCGCCCTCTTCGAGCGCTACACCGCCTGGGAGGGCAGTTGGGGCGTCTGGTGCGCCCTGCCGTTCTCGGACCTGCTCTCGTCGATCGTCACCTTCACCCTGCTTATGCACCAGTTGCGCCAATTCCGCCGTGTGGCGGCCGAAATGCCTTCCAAAGACCGTTAACCGACCATGCAAGAACCATTCGTCATCAACATCGGCCGACAGTTCGGCAGCGGCGGCCGCCGCATCGGCGAGCTGCTCGCAGCCCGTCTCGGCATCCGTCTCTACGACAAGGAGCTCATCAACCTCGCCGCCGAGCAGAGCGGATTCGGCATCGAACACTTCGAAAAGGCCGACGAGCAGGAGCGCAAGGGGATGCTTACGACCCTCATCGGCTGGTCCCGCACCCTTGCGGGCGGCTTCACACCGACGCGCGACCCGCTTTCGAACGAGGCGCTGTTCAAGATCCAGAGCGACGTGATCCGCAGCGTGGCGGAGCGCGAGTCGTGCATCTTCGTCGGCCGCTGCGCGGACTACATCCTGCGCGACCACCCGCGAGCGCTGAACATCTTCGTCACGGCTTCCGACGAAGCGCGCATCCGCCGCATCACCGACCGCAGCGGCTGCTCCGAGGAGGAGGCCCGCCGCCTGCTAGAGCGCGTCGACGCCGGCCGCGCGCACTACTACGACTATTATACGTCGCGCACGTGGGGTGCCGCGGCGACCTATCACCTCTGCATCGATTCGTCGGTGGCGGGCGACGAGCAGACGGCGGAATTCATCCTCGCCTGCGCGGCACACAAACTGAATCTCAACATCCGTCCATGATAGCAACCGAACAGATCAAGGAGCTCGTGCAGCGGCGAGAAGCGCTCGAACGCTGCCTCGGAATCGAGCAGAAGCGCATCGACCTGCGCAACGAAGAGGAGAAGACCCAGGAGCCCGATTTCTGGGAGCAGCCCGACCGCGCCCGCGAACAGCTGCGCAAGGTGGCGGCGATCAAGGCGTGGATCGACGACTACGACGCCATCCGCAAGGATGTCGAGGATCTGGAGCTGATGCCCGATTTCGTGCACGAAGGGGTCGTCACGGAGGCCGAGATGGAGCAGCACTACGCCGCGACGCTCGAGCGGGTCGAGCAACTCGAACTGCGCAACATGCTGCGCTCGGAGGAGGACAAACTGGGCGCCATTCTCGATATCAACGCGGGAGCGGGCGGCACCGAAGCGCTCGACTGGGCCTCGATGCTGCTGCGCATGTACACGCGCTGGGGCGAGGCCCACGGCTACAAAGTGCGCACGCTCGACTACCAGGTGGGCGACGAGGTGGGCGTCAAATCGTGCACGATCGAGTTCGAGGGCGATTTCGCCTACGGCTATCTCAAGAGCGAGAACGGCGTCCACCGCATGGTGCGCCTCTCGCCCTTCAACGCCAACAACAAGCGGC
>CAZVGH010000160.1:0-3358 GCA_964626515.1 uncultured Alistipes sp. | reverse complement strand
CCGTAGTACTGGCGGCGCTCCGAGTGGCCGAGGATCACGTACTTGCAACCCAGCGCGGCGATCATCGAGGCAGCCACCTCGCCCGTATAGGCACCCTTGGCCTCGGCGGCGCAGTTCTGCGCGCCCAGCCCGATGCCCGAGCCCTGCAGCGCCTCGGCGACCTGTGCCAGATGCGTGAACGGCGGGCAAACGATGAAATTCACCTCCTGCGAAGCCAGCGCACACTTGGCTGCAACGCCCTTGGCCAGCTCGACACCCTCTGCCGGCAGGGTATTCATCTTCCAGTTGCCGGCAACGATTTTCTTTCTCATATTCGGTTTGTTTTTATAGATAAAACTGCATATCAAAGCAACGGCGGCCCGCAACGGGCGGCGCGGCTACTCGGCGGCGCACCAGCCCTTCACCTCCTCCATCGAGGGGGCTTTCAGGCCGAGCTTGTTCTTCTTGTTGAAACCGCAAAGGTCGTTGAAGAACTTGCCCGGGGCGAGCTTGCGCAGCGACTCGACCGTGAGGTAGCCCATCCGCTGGATCGGCTCGACCCACTCCGCGGGAACGCCGATCGCCGTGTAGGCCTCGGGGGCATCCACGGTCGGCTTCTTCTCGGGACGCATCGTCGGGAAGAACAGCACGTCCTGAATCGAGGTCTGGCCCGTCATGAACATCGTCAGACGGTCGATGCCCATACCCATGCCCGAGCAGTTGGGCATGCCGTATTCGAGGGCGCGGACGAAATCCGTGTCGATGAACATCGCCTCGTCGTCACCGCGCTCCGACAGCCGCAGCTGCTCCTGGAAGCGCTCGTACTGGTCGATCGGGTCGTTCAGCTCCGAGTAGGCGTTGCAGAGCTCCTTGCCCGCCACGAAGAGTTCGAAGCGCTCCGTGAGGTCGCGGTTGTCGCGGTGCCGCTTGCAGAGGGGCGACATCTCGATCGGATAGTCGCAGACGAAGGTGGGCTGGATGAGGTCGCCCTCGCAGTACTGGCCGAAGATGGCGTCGATCAGCTTGCCCTTGCCCATCGTCTCGTCGATCTCGACGTCGAGCCGCTTGCAGGCCTCGCGCAGCTGCTCCTCGCTCTGGCCCGTAATATCGTAGCCGGTCTTCTCGCGGATCGCGTCGGTCATCGTGAGGCGGCGGAAAGGCGCCTTGAACGAGATCGTGCGGCCGTCGATCTCGACCTCCGTGCGGTCGTCGTTCACGGCACGGCAGACACGCTCGAGCAGCTGCTCGGTGAACTCCATCATCCAGCGGTAGTCCTTGTAGGCGACGTAGATCTCCATGCAGGTGAACTCGGGGTTGTGCGTGCGGTCCATACCCTCGTTGCGGAAGTTCTTGCCGAACTCATAGACGCCGTTGAAGCCGCCGACGATCAGGCGCTTGAGGTAGAGCTCCGTGGCGATGCGCATGTAGAAGTCGATGTCGAGGGCGTTGTGGTGCGTCACGAAGGGACGCGCCGAAGCGCCGCCGGGGATCGGCTGCAGGATCGGCGTCTCGACCTCGAGGCAGCCCTGCGCGTTGAAGAAGTCGCGCATCGTGGCGATGATCTTCGCACGCTTGACGAAGACCTCGCGGACCTTCGGGTTGACGACCAGGTCGACGTAGCGCTGGCGGTAGCGCACCTCGGGGTCGGTCAGCGCGTCGAACTGCTGGCCGTCCTTCTCCTTGACGATCGGCAGCGGGCGGATCGACTTCGAGAGGACGGTGAAGCGGCGACAGTGCACCGACAGCTCACCCGTGTTGGTGCGGAAGGCGAAGCCCTCGACGCCGATGAAGTCGCCGATGTCGAGCAGCTTCTTGAAGACCGTGTTGTAGAGCGTCGGATCCCCCTCGGGGCAGATGTCGTCGCGGCGGATGTAGACCTGGATGCGGCCCGTGTGGTCCTGCAGCTCGAAGAACGAGGCGCTGCCCATGATGCGTCGCGAGAGCATGCGGCCCGCGATGCGGATCTCGGCGAAACGTTCGGGATCGCGGTCGAAGTCGGCGACGATACCGGCGGCCGTGGCCGTCACGTCGAAACGCTCGGCCGGATAGGGGTCGATGCCCAGATCGCGCAGCGCCTGCAACGAGTTGCGGCGCAGCTGTTCCTGTTCACTTAATTGTTCGAAAGCCATAGTCGTATGCTGTTTTTCTTATTTGTCGGTTTCGTGCCGCAAAAATAGGGAAAAAATATGAAACGGGGAAATCGGCGGCGGGTTATTGAGGGGTGCGGCGGAGGCAGGCCGTCAGGCCCGCCCGCTGCGGTGCGACGGCCGTCCGATGCGGCGGTCGAGAATGAAAAAGAGCTTCGCGCCGAGTCCCCCGAGGAGCACGCCCAGCATCCCCCCCCACACAAGATCCATCGGGAAATGTTTCGCCAAATAGAGGCGCGAGTAGCAGATCAGGGCCGTGCAGGCGACCATGAAGAGCGTGAATCCCCGCCTCCGGATCGTCGCCGCGGCCAGCACGCAGAGGGCGCAGACGGTCGAGGCATGGGCCGAGACGGTGCCGAAGCGGCCGCCGACCGCCCCGACGGGGACGTGCACGGCAGGATCGGCAAGCAGCGCCCCGCTCCGCAACACCCGCAGCGAATCGGGCGTTACGGCGAGCCCTTCGAGTTCGGGGGTGAACATCGGCCGCCAGCGCGGCGCGAAATCGGGCAGCAGGCCGCCGAGCGGTCCGCTGTGTTTGAACACGCCCGCGACGATGTCGGCGGCCCCCATCGCCGCGGCAAGCAGCACGAGGAAGCAGAGCAGCATCCGCCAGCCGTAGCGGCGGCCGACGATCCAGAAGATCGCCCCGTAGAGCGGGACCCACAGCAGGGTCCCCGAAACGGCGAGCATCGCACGGTCGACGGCCGCACCGCCGTCGAAATTGAGTGCCAGGAAGAGGTCGTGGTCGAACGTGTACACGGGTCAGAACTGGAAATAGATGAAGGGCTGGATATCGCTGCTCTTGACCTGCATCACGAGCCAGATCATCCCGACGAGCAGCGCGGTCTGCAGGGCGGGCGAGGCCTGCGTGACCCAGGCGCGGGCCCGGTCGTCGCCGCGGGACGGCACGAAATGCAGCAGGTAGCCGACGGCGATCAGCAGCAGCACCTTGCCGTAGCCCGCCGCGATCTGCGGCACGAGCGCCGCGTCGAAATTGGTGAAGATCTGGTGCAGGAGCAGCTGCGCCGACTGCATCGTGTCGGCCCGGAAGACGAGCCACCCGAGGCAGACGAGGTGGAAGGTCAGCACGATGCCCACCGCCCGCACGAGGGGGTGCATGTCGCGCCCCAGCACCTTCGCCCCCGGGACGGCGGCGAGCCACATTTTGTGCAGCGCCAGCGCCGTGCCGTGCAGCGCGCTGACCACATCGCTGCGGGACCGCTGTCCCAGCG
>CAZVGH010000159.1:0-3373 GCA_964626515.1 uncultured Alistipes sp. | reverse complement strand
AACTGCGTGGCCATGACGATGTAGACCAGCACGACGATCAACGCGAAGAGCGTCAGGAGGTCGCGGAACGCATCGCCCTGATCCTCGACCGTACCGCCGACTTCGAGGTCGACGCCGTCGGGCAGCGGATAGCTGTCGATCAGCTCCTGGATTTCGGCCACGACGTCGCCCAGCGCCACGCCGGCACCCAACGTCGACTGCACGGTGATGATGCGCTGGCGGTTTTCGCGCTGAATCTCGGGCGCGGCGTACTCCTCCTGCACGCGGCCCACCTCCTTGAGCTTCACGGGGCGGCCCTGCATGTTGTAGAGCGTGATGTTCTCGACATCCTCCACGCGCGTGCGGAACGGCTCGGCGTAACGCACGATGATGTCGTACTCGTCGCCGTCCTCGCGGTACTTCGAAGCGGTGAGGCCATCGATGCGGTTGCGGACGGCCGTGGCGGCCGTGGCGCTATTCATGCCGTAATAGGAGAGGCGGTCGCGGTCGAAGACGACATTGTACTCAGGCCGCAGGTCGTCGCGCGAGAGCTGCACGTCGCGCGTGCCCTCCAATGCGGAGAGCTTCTCCTTGAGGTCGTTGGCCACGGCGTTCGTGAGGTCCATGTCATAGCCGAAGACCTTGATGTTGGCCGTTGCCGAACCCGACATGCCGCCCGACATGCCGCCCGGCGTAACGGTGTACTGCCGCACTTCGGGAATGCCGTCGAGCTCCTTGCGCAGGAGGTCGGAGATGACGTAGATCGAACGCTCGCGCTCGGCGACGTCCGTCAGGCGCATGTTATAGTTGATGATGTGCGAACCGGTGGTCTGCATTGCGGCGAACGCATTGTTCGAGGAGTTGGCGCCGGCCGAAGCCGAGACGATGGAGACCTCGGGGAACTCCCGGTAGATGATGCTGTCGATCCGGCGCGCCACCTGGGCCGTGTACTCCATCGAGAGGTTCTGCTCCAGCTTCACGGTAGCCGAGATGCGGCTGTTGTCCGAGGGCGGGAAAAACTCCGTCGGCACCTGCGTGAGGAGCCCCAGCGAAGCAAGGAAGAGGAGCATCATGCTGCCGAACGTGATGCGGCGATGCCCCACGACCCACCGCAGTGCCCCGGCATAGGCCTCGTCGAGCCAGGCCAGCGCCCGGTCGATGGGTTTGTAGATGACACCGAGACCCTTGTAGTCGTGGACGCCGCCGTCGATCTTCAGCAGGTAGGCCGACATCATGGGCGTCAGCGAAATGGCCGCCGTCGTGGAGACGCAGACGACGATCGTAACGATCCAGCCCAGCTCGCGGAACAGGATGCCCGCCATGCCCGGAACCATCGTCAGGGGCAGGAAGACGGCGACGACGACCAGCGTAGTAGCGATGACCGAGAGCCACACCTCGTTCGTGGCGTAGATGGCCGCCTCTTTGGGGTTGGAGCCCCGCTCGATGTGGGTGGTGATGTTCTCCAGCACGACGATGGCGTCGTCGACGACCATACCGATGGCGATCGAGAGCGACGAGAGCGAAATGATATTGAGCGTCGACCCCGTAGCGAAAAGGTAGATGAACGAACAGATCAGCGAGACGGGGATCGTCATGCAGATGATGAGCGTCGCGCGCCACCGTCCGAGGAAGACCATGACGACCAGGACGACGAAGATGAAAGCGTACATGATCGTCTCGGACAAGGAGCCGATGGCGTCGGTGATCTCCTGCGAAGCCTCGTAGATGAGCTCCATCTTGACGTCTTTGGGCAGCGAACGTTGGATGTCGGGCAGGCGGCGCTGGATTTCATGGACGATGTCCACGGTATTCGAGCCCGACTGCTTCTGGAAGATCACGCGCACGCCCCGCTTGCCGTTGACGCGCTCGTCCATCGTGGCCTTCTCAAGCGTGTCGCGGATTTCGGCCACGTCGGTGAGCATCACGGTGCGGCCCCCGAGGTTCGAGACGACGACCTTGCGCAGCTCGTCGGAGAGCTTGAACTCGCCGTCGGCCTTGATGTTGAACGTGTTGTTGCCGATGTCGATCGTGCCGCTGGGGATGTTGACGTTCTCGGCGGCGATGATCTGCCCCAACTGCTCAACGGAGAGCCCGTAGGCGTCGAGCTTCGAGGGGTCGACGTTGACCTGTATCTCACGCTCGGGAGCGCCCACGACCGAGACGGCCCCCACGCCGTCGACGCGGTTCAGGACGTTGACGAGCTTGTCGTCCAAAATCTTGTTGAGCGCCGGATAACTCTCCTCGGCCGTAACGGCGAGCATCATCACGGGGATCATCGACGTGGAGAACTTGAAGATCGTCGGGTAGTCGACGTCGTCGGGCAGCATCGACTGCACGCGCGAAACGACGTCGCGGATTTCGTTGGCCCCCTCGTTGAGGTCGGAGCCGTATTCGAACTCGACGGTAATCATCGAGACGTTGTCCTGCGACTTGGAGGTCAGCTTCTTGAGGTTGTTGACCGTGTTGAGGTTGTCCTCCAAAACGCGCGTGATGTTGGTCTCGATGTCGGCGGCATTGGCGCCGGGGTACATGGTGATGACCGAAATCTGGGGAATCTCGATCTCGGGGTACTGGTCCACGGCCAGATTCATGAGCGAGAACAATCCGAAGACGATCACGCCCACGAACAGGAGCACCGTGGAGATCGGTTTGCGCACCGCGCTTTCGTAGATTTTCATGGCCGGGATGCTTTAGTCCTGTTTGACCGAGACTTTGGCGCCGTCGTAGAGCTTCGAGAGGGCCGTAACGGCGACCCGCTCGCCCGGCTCGACGCCCGAGAGGATGTCGATGCGGTCGCCGACCTGCCGCCCGAGCTGCACGCTGCGGCGCACGGCGAGCGTATCGCCCTGAATGACGTAGAGGTAACGCTCGGCAGTGCCCACCTGCTTCTGGATCGCCACGTCGGGAACCATCGTACCCTCCTTCTCGCCCAGGTCGAAGATCGTGCGGGCGAACATGCCGGGGCGCAGCGTGCGGTCGTCGTTCGGAACGCGGACCTCGACCTTGAAGGTGCGGGTCGCAGGATCGAGCGCGGGATAGATCAACGAAACGGTCCCGGCGAACGTGCAGTCAGGGAAGATGTCAACCTTCAGCTCGACGGGCATGCCAACCTTGACGTTGGGGAAATACTGCTCCGAGATGTTGACGATGACCTTCAGCGGGTCGATCTGCATGACGTGCAGAATGGGCTGCGAGGCGAAGAGGTCGCCCGACTCGTAGTTGCGGGCCGTGACGACGCCCGCGATCGGCGACTTCACCTCGATGTTCTTCTTCAGGTTGGCGACGGCCTCGCGCTGCACGTCGAGCTGCGCTTTGGCCTGCTGGATCTGCTGGGCCGAGATGCCGCCGGCCTCGTAGACGGGCAGCAGACGGTTGTAGTCGTCCTCGACGGTCT
>CAZVGH010000158.1:0-3457 GCA_964626515.1 uncultured Alistipes sp. | reverse complement strand
ATCGTCGACGATACGCCCGAGGCGATCATCCTGAGCGGCTTCGACCCCGTGCGCCGCGAGATCGCGCGTCTGGCGCTGCACCAGCTCGTGACGGACGGCCGCATCCACCCCGCCCGCATCGAGGAGGTGGTCGCCAAGGTCAAGAAGCAGATCGAGGAGGAGATCGTCGAGGTCGGCAAGCGCACGGCGATCGACCTGGGCATCCACGGCCTGCATCCCGAGCTGATCCGACTGATCGGTAAGATGAAATACCGCTCGTCCTACGGACAGAACCTGCTGCAGCACGCCCGCGAGACGGCCAACCTGGCCGGCATCATGGCCGTGGAGCTGGGGCTCAACCCGAAGACGGCGCGCCGTGCGGGTCTGCTGCACGATATCGGCAAGGTGCCCGACGACGAGCCCGAACTGCCGCACGCACTGATCGGTATGAAGCTCGCCGAGAAGTACAAGGAGAAGGCCGAGGTGTGCAACGCCATCGGCGCCCACCACGACGAGATGGAGATGACGTCGCTCATCGCCCCGATCATTCAGGTCTGCGACGCCATTTCGGGAGCCCGTCCCGGCGCCCGCCGCGAGGTGGTCGAGAGCTACATCAAGCGTCTGAAGGAGATGGAGGACATCGCCCTCTCGTATCCCGGCGTGGTGAAGACCTACGCCATTCAGGCGGGCCGCGAGCTGCGCGTGATCGTCGGTGCCGACAAGCTGTCGGACCAGGAGGCCGAGAGCCTGTCGCACGATATCGCCAAGAAGATTCAGGATGAGATGACCTATCCCGGTCAGGTGAAGATCACCGTCATCCGCGAAACCCGGGCCGTCTCTTACGCGAAGTAGCGGCGGGGGAGATGCCGAAGCCAAGACCGAAGCCAAGACCGAAGCCAAGACCGAAGCCGAAGCCGAAGCCGAAGCAGGCCATGCCGAGGTCGCGGGATAAAAGGTAAAAAACAACGACTTAACCTTCAAACTTAAATTTATAATTCTATGAACTGGTATTTAACCGTATTGAAAGAGCACTATGCCGATTTCAAAGGCCGTGCACGTCGCAAGGAGTACTGGATGTTCGTACTCTTCAACATCATCGTTTCGGTTGTGATCGCCGTAATAGCAAGCGTGATCGGCCTCAAGTTCTTGAGCAGCCTCTACAGCCTCGCCGTGCTGGTTCCCTGCCTCGCGCTCACCGCCCGTCGTCTGCACGACATCGGCAAAAGCGGCTGGTGGATGCTGATCGCGCTCGTTCCCCTGATCGGCAGCATCTGGCTGCTCGTCCTGCTCGTTCTGGACAGCCAGCCCGAGACGAATGCCTGGGGTGCCAATCCCAAAGCCTGATAGGCACGGCATCCGTCCGTAAACACGGCAACAACGGTCCGACCTCTTTCCGGGGTCGGACTTTTTTGTGCGGTTGCGGAGGGGGGGGGTGCGGAGGGGGTTGCGGAGAGCGTGCCTCCCGGCGGGTGCTGCGGACCAGTCCGTCGGGCAGGGCCGGGTGCCGCACGGAAGGCGGCAGATGCGTTTGGTCGGGAAGGGGTACTGCGGGCGCAATTTTTCCGACAGGTGCAGGCGCCTGTGCCCGAGCCCGAGCCCGCATCCGTGCCCGCGCCCGCACACGTGCCCGTGCCGTGAGACGGCGGCGGAGCTTGGCGCCATGCCCGCAGGCGGCGGTTCAATTAATAGAGGTTGTCGTACATCGACTGCGACTTGTCGTACTTGAGGTCCTGCAGCGAACCCGCCTTGACGCCGATGTTGAAACTCCAGCTGCGGTGGAAGCCGAACGGGATCCAGGAGAAGGACATCTGCCAGCAGTGCAGGTCGCGCGTGATGGAGACGGCCGAGGTCGTCAGCTTGTTCATGCGGATATCGTAGCCGCCCTGGAAGGTGAGGCCCATCTTCGGAGTGATGTTCAGCGAGCCGTTGAAACCGATCGTCTGCGTGACGTTGCGGCGGAATCCCGTCGTGCCGTTGTTGACGTAGGCGATCGAGTAGTTGACCGCATAGTTGAAACCGAAGTTCCACGGCAGCGAGAAATCATAGTAGGACTGGGACATGTACTGCCTGCGCAGCACGGGGTCCATGTGGCCGTAGGGGTCGTAGAAGGGGTTCTGGTACTCGGGCGGGATGCTCGTGATATCGTTCATGGCGGGCTCGGAGCGGTCCTCGCGCGACTTGAAGGTATAGCCGAACGACCAGCCCGCCGAGGTGATGCGGCCCGGGAAGAAGAGCTTGTCGTAGCGCACGCCCTGCGGCGTCACGCGGTAGGGGTCGAGCGTCGTCGAGAAGTTGATGCCGAAATTCTTGAAGACGGTCGAGCGGAACGAGAAGGGGATCGTCGACAGCCGCATCGAGTCGGCCAGGAAGTTGTACGAACCGCTGATGCGCAACTCGTCGATGAGCTTGATCTTCTTGACGCCCGACGTGTCGCGCTTCGAGCGCACCTTCATCTCGAGGCTCTGCGAGAGCGAGAAGTTCATCGACATCGAGCGGCCCGACGACGGCACGCCGTAGGCGTTGCCCGCATAGGGCGAGTAGGTCGTGTAGCGGCCTGAGGCGTCGTTCTGCAGCGTGCGGTAGTAGCCGTACTTGGGATCGGTGAAGTCGGGGGCGTAGGAGAAGCCGACCGTCGGGGTGATCGTGTGGCGGATCGCCTGGATCCTGCGGTCGCGGCGCTTCTTCGTGAAGTCGAACATACCGTAGACGGTCGTCGAGGCCGAGACGCTCAGCGAGTAGTTGTAGAGGCGGTAGAAGCCGTAGTCGGTCGGCAGCGTGTCGGTCTGGTTCGTCACGGGGTTCCACTCGTAGTTGACCCGCTTGAAATACCACTTCTCGTTGTAGTTGAACGAGGGGGTGACGTTGATGTAGTTGAAGAGGTTGAACGAGGCCGAGACGGGCAGCGAGTGCTCGACGCCGTTGCGCATGTTCTTGAGCGTCTCCTTCGAGAAGATTTCGCTCTCGGTCGTCTGCACCGAGTTGGTCAGCTTGCCCGTGTACTGCATCGAGATCTTCTCGTACCAGCGGTCCTTGCCCACCTTCTCCTTGCGCTTGAAGGGGTAGACGCGCGAGACGTTGAAGACGACGTTCGGCAGCGTCACCGCGATCGACTGGTTCTGCGAGTTCTGCGAGACGGCCATGTTGGCCGAGAGCGAGAAGGGGGTGCCCGCCCAGTTCTTCGAGAAGGAGATCGTCGAGTTGGTCTGCGTCGCGAGGATGTCGTTGAGGTTCGTCGCCGAGTATTTGCTGTAGCCGCTCGTGGCGAAGTTCACCGACGCCGAGAAGGTGGTCCCGGGGTTGGCCTTGGGGTCCTGCGCGTGCGACCACTGGATGCGGAAATTCTGCTGCTTGATGAAGTCGGGCTCGCCCTTCTCGCCCGTCCGGATGTTCGAGTACTGGAGGTTGAAGCTGCCGCTGTATTTGTAGCGCTTGACGTAGCGCGAGGCGGCCGAGGCCTCCCACGAGCCGAGCGTGTAGA
>CAZVGH010000157.1:0-3461 GCA_964626515.1 uncultured Alistipes sp. | reverse complement strand
GATGCACTTTCTGGCCAACGGCGACATCGCCCGGCTGCGCCGGTTGCGCCGCTTTGAGGATTTCTACGGTTTCCGCTTCGCCAACGCCGTACTGGAATTCCCCGACTACGACGGCGCGGAACTCGAATGCAAGATCCTGCTCGACACGATCGCCTCGGAGTCGCCGTCGCTTACGCGCGAGGAGTCGGATCGCCTCTTTTTCGAGGTCGAAAAGGATTATCTCGATCTTAAGAGCCGCCTGAAACGCTTCAAGGAGATTCGCGAGAATCCGCATTTCAACGCCGTGCAGGTCAAGTTTTCCTACGCCGTGACCTGCCACAAGGCGCAGGGCGGCCAGTGGAAGGCCGTATTCGTCGACCGCTGCCTATTCGGCGACGAGCCGATGACGGGCGACATGCTGCGCTGGCTCTATACGGCCCTGACACGTGCCTCCGAACAACTCTATCTGGTCAATTTCGATGAACGATTCTATGCCGAATGATGCTGCTCCGATGCCGGTCGAGGCGCACCCGCTCGAACCTTTTCTGCCCGCCTTGGCGCGTCTGCTGATGCTCGGGAGCTTCCCGCCGCCGCGCCGCCGCTGGTCGATGGAGTTCTTTTATCCCAATCCGCAAAACGACATGTGGCGCATCGTCGGCTATCTTGCCACGGGCGACAAGCTCCATTTCCTGACGCCCGAAGGACGGTTCGACCGCGAGCGCATCGAGGCCTACTGCAGCGAGCGGGGGATTGCGTTGTACGATACGTCGGTCGAGGTCATTCGACTGAAAGAGAATGCTTCGGACGATTTTCTTCAAGTGGTGCGCGAAGTCGATCTGGCGGCCTTGCTGGCGCGGATTCCCTACTGCCGAACGATCGTCACGACGGGCGGTAAGGCGACCGAGACGCTCTGTGCGCTGACCGGGACGCCGCAGCCGGCCGTGGGAGCGTCGGTCGATTTCGATTTTGCCGGACGGCGGATGACGCTGTGGCGGATGCCCTCCTCGTCGCGCGCTTATCCTCGCCCGGTGGAGTGGAAAGCTGAATTTTACCGAAAAGTCTTTGCCGCCTGCGGAATAATCGGGTAAAAATTGTATCTTTGCATGAGCCGATAAAGGCTCCGACACCACCCGCGAGGGGCTTCCGAGGCACTTCGCCGAGGTGTCGTTTTCTGTAAAGACCTGGAGTTATACCCGTGAAAGAGACTCGAAAAACCGATCCGAAAACAGATAAGAAGCGGTCGAAAACGCCGCTCATGGATCAATATTACCAAGCTAAAGCGACCTATCCCGATACGATCATGCTCTTTCGGGTGGGCGATTTCTACGAAACCTTCGGCGAAGACGCCATCAAGGCGAGCCGCATTCTCGGCATCACGCTGACGCGCCGCGCCAACGGATCGGCTTCGCACGTCGAGCTGGCCGGTTTTCCCTATCACGCCGTCGACACCTATCTTCCGAAGCTGGTGCGGGCGGGCGAACGCGTCGCGATCTGCGAGCAGCTGGAGGATCCCAAACTGGTTAAGGGGCTGGTAAAGCGCGGCGTGACGGAACTTATCACGCCGGGCGTGGTGATGCAGGACAACATCCTCTCGAACAAGGAAAACACGTTCTTGGCGGCGATCTGCTTCGGCCGCAAGGCGACCGGTGTCGCCTTCCTCGATATCTCGACGGGCGAATTCTATGCCGCTGAAGGGACGGATGCCTACGTCGACAAACTCCTGTCGAACCTGCGCCCGAAGGAGGTAATCTACCAGCGCTCGTGCGAAGACCGGTTCAAATTTGCCTTCGGTACGGGCTATTATACCTATCGTCTCGACGAATGGCTCTTCTCTGAGGACGTAAACCGCGAAAAGCTCTGTCGCCAGTTCGGCACCCCGACCCTTAAGGGCTTCGGCGTCGACCACTTGACGAGCGGTCTGGCGGCCGCGGGCGCGATTCTGCATTACCTCGAGATGACCGAGCACCGTCAGATCGACCACATCCGCGCCATCGCGCGGCTCGATCAGGAGGATGCCGTATGGATCGACAAGTTTACGATCGCCAACCTCGAACTCTTCGCCTCGAACGGCAGTCGCAGCCGCACCTCCTTCGCCGAGGTGATCGACCGCACGCAGACCCCGATGGGCGGTCGTCTGCTGAAGCGCTGGATCGCCATGCCGCTGCGCGACGTGCAACGGATCGGGCGGCGCCAGCAGGTGGTCGAGGCGCTGGTGCAGGACGAGGAGCTGCTCGAGGCGATCCGCGACCGCATCTCGGTCGTGGGGGACCTCGAACGTATCGCCTCGCGCATTGCGGCGGCCCGCGTGCTGCCGCGCGAGCTGGTGCAGCTGAAAACGTCGCTCGAGGCGGTGGAACTGCTCAAGGCGCTGCTCGAATCGACGGACCGTCCCGAACTGCATGCGCTGGCCGAGGGGATCGATCCGCTGACCGACATGCACGACCGCATCGCCCGCGACATCTATCCCGATCCGCAGACCAACCAGATCCAGAAGGGCGGGATCATCGCCGACGGCGTCGATCCCGAGCTCGACGATCTGCGCCGCATCGCCCTGCACGGCAAGGACTATCTGGCGCAGATCCAGCAGCGCGAGCGCGAGGCGACGGGTATCTCCACGCTGCGGCTGGGTTATAACAACGTATTCGGCTACTACATCGAGATCGGCAACGCGCACCGCGACAAGGCGCCGGCGGAGTGGGTCCGCAAGCAGACGCTGGCCAACGCCGAACGCTACATTACGGAAGAGCTGAAGGAGTACGAAGAGAAGATTCTCGGCGCTGAGGAGCGGATGCTCGCCATCGAGCAGCGCATCTATGCCGAGCTGCTGGCGTCGCTCTCATCGTCGCTCGGCACCCTGCTTAAGGATGCTGCGGCGCTCGCCCGCATCGACTGCCTCCAGTCGTTCGCCCTTCTGGCCCGCACGCGCCGCTACGTGCGTCCCGTACTCGACGAGGGGAAGCGCATCGAGATCGTGGCGGGACGTCATCCCGTACTCGAGACGCTGCTGCCCGTGGGGGAGCGCTACATCCCGAACGACGTGCTGCTCGACGACGAGGAGCAGCAGATCGTCATGATTACGGGTCCCAACATGTCGGGTAAGTCGGCCCTGCTCCGTCAGACGGCCCTCATCGTGCTGCTGGCGCAGATGGGTGCTTTCGTCCCAGCCGACAAGGCCCGTATCGGCGTCGTGGACAAGATCTTTACCCGTGTAGGTGCGTCGGACAACATCTCGCAGGGCGAGTCGACCTTCATGGTCGAGATGCTCGAATCGGCGGGAATTCTGAACAACATCTCGGACCGTTCGCTAGTGCTGCTCGACGAGATCGGCCGCGGCACGAGCACCTACGACGGCATTTCGATCGCCTGGGCGATGGTCGAATATCTCCACAACCATCCCACGGCCCATGCCAAGACCCTCTTTGCGACCCACTACCACGAGCTCAACGAGATGGAGCAGATGTGCCCGCGCGTGAAGAACTACC
>CAZVGH010000156.1:0-3462 GCA_964626515.1 uncultured Alistipes sp. | reverse complement strand
GCACGAGGCGGTCCCGGTTCGGAGTTCGTTCGGTGAACGGTTATTTGGTTACGCGCTCCAGCCACTTGACCATGGCCAGCATCACGCCCATCGAGATCAGGCAGACGATGAGGAATACCGACCAGCACTGCCAGATCGGAATTTTGTTGTACATCAGCGGACCCAGCGGCAGCAGCAGGTTGCCCACGGCCGTGGCGCCGAGCCAGAGGCCCTGGCAGAGACCCAGCATGTGCTTGGGGGCCACCTTCGAGACGAACGACAGGCCGAGCGGCGAGATGAAGAGCTCGGCCACCGTCAGGAAGAAATAGAGTACGATGAGCACCCACGGACCGGCGATCATTCCCTCCTTGACGCCCAGCGGCAGATCCTTGAAGGCCGTGGCCGAGGGATAGCCCATCGCATAGGAGTAGATGCCGAGGAAGAGGTAGGCCATACCGGCGATCGCCATACCGATGGCGATCTTGCGCGGCGTCGAGATCTCGCGGCCGCTGCGGGCCAGCATGCCGAAGATGAACATGATGATCGGCGTCAGCACGATCACGAAGAAGGGGTTGATCGCCTGCCATACCTCGGGCGGAACGACCGACGTGTTGACGAAGTCGCGGGCGAAGAACGAGAGCGAAGCGCCGTTCTGGTGGAACGAGAACCAGAAGAAGATCACGATGCCCAGCACGGCGAAGAGTGCGTAGAGGCGCTGCTTGATCTCCTTGGCGGCCTTGGCCTTCTCCTCGGGGGTGTAGCCCACGGAGGTTGCGGCGCTCTTGCGGCCCGGGTTGGGGAAGTTCTTGCGCGTGGCGAGGAAGATCGTCAGCGAGATGAGCATGGCGACCACCGAAGCGATGAACGAGAAGTGGATACCCGTGTTGAAGATGCCGAGGTAGTTCGAGCAGAAGGCCTCCAGCTGGTCGGCTGCGGGTACCGAGCCGCTCACGCGCTCGATCAGGGTCTCGAGGTTCTGCATCTTCTCGGCAGCCATGGCCGAACCCTTCTCGATGTACTCGTGGCAGAGGGCGGGCAGGCTCGCATTGTAGAGCAGGTCATGCGTCTTGAGCCACCAGCTGCGCAGCAGCGGGGCGATGAAGGGGGCGATCAGACCGCCCACATTGATGAAGACGTAGAAGATCTGGAAACCCGAGTCGCGCTTGGCCTTCGCCTCGCGCAGCGCCGCTTCGCCCTGCTTGGCGGCTTCGGCCTCCAGGTCGTCGTACATCTGGCCGACGATCGCCTGCAGGTTGCCCTTGAACAGACCGTTACCGAAGGCGATGACGAAGAGGGCCAGACAGGTCAGCGGCAGCAGCCAGCCGATGTTGCCCGACGTCGCCAGCACCGGCACCGAGAGGATGGCGTAACCGGCGGCCATCACGATCAGACCCGCCATGATGGTCCCTTTGTAGTTCTGACGGCGGTCGGCGATCCAGCCGCCGACGAGGCTCAAAACATAGATACCGGCGTAGAAAACCGAATAGATGAGCGTACCGCTCTCCTCGCTGAGCCCGAACTTCGAGCAGAGGAACAGGGCCAGCACCGCATTCATAATATAGTAGCCGAAACGCTCGCCCATATTACTCAACGCCGCTGCCAGCAATCCTTTGGGGTGGCCTTTGAACATAGAGAAAAAATGATTTTAGGTTAAAATTTGCTCTCTTTCCGTCTGCGCCGGGACCTCGCCGCCGCGGGCGGCCGCGCACGTGCTGCATCGTTTTTGCAACTGCGGATGCGCTTTTCGGTTCCGACACGGACAAATATAAGATTTTTTTTTTATATTTGTCTAATCAACACCCCTGCATATGGAAAAAAATCGCTCCACGCTGCCGATCGTCGCCGGCGACGAGTGGCTCAAACCCGTCGAGGCGGAGATCGTCGCCCGTCACGACCGCTACGAAGCGAAGCTGAACGAAATACTCGCCTCGGCCCCCTCGATTGCGGATTATGCCAACGGCTACCGCTATTTCGGCTGGCAGTGGGATGCGACGCTCGACGGCTGGTGGCTGCGCGAGTGGCTGCCCGGCGCGCGCGACGTCTACGTCTTCGGCGATTTCAACAACTGGCAGCGCACCGAGATCCGCATGCGCCGCGATGCCGCGGGGGTGTGGAGCGCCTTCTTCCCCGCAGCGATGTACCGCGACCGCCTGCGTCACGGTTCGCTCTACAAGATCCACGTGCACGGCGAGAACGGCTGGCACGACCGCATCCCCGCCTACGCGACGCGCGTCGTGCAGGACGAGGCGACGAAGAATTACACGGCGCAGTTCTGGTCCCCCGACGAGCCCTTCGACTGGCGCGGCGACGCGTTCGACATCCGCAGCAACGGCCCGCTGCTCATCTACGAGGCCCACGTCGGCATGGCGCAGGAGCGCGAAGGGGTGGGCACCTACCGGGAGTTTACCGAACGGATCCTGCCGATCATCCGGCGCGCCGGCTACAACGCCGTGCAGCTCATGGCCGTGGCCGAGCATCCCTACTACGGTTCGTTCGGCTACCACGTCTCGAGTTTCTTCGCCCCCTCGTCGCGCTTCGGCACCCCCGAGGAGCTCAAGGAGCTCGTCCGCCGCGCCCACGAGCTGGGCATCGCCGTCATCATGGACCTCGTGCATGCCCACTACGTGAAGAATCTCAACGAGGGTATCAACGAGCTCGACGGCACCGACCATCACTATTCGCTCCCGGGCGAGGCGGGTTATCAGCCCTATTGGGACTCGATGATCTTCGACTACGGCAAGAACGAGGTGCAGCATTTCCTGCTCTCGAACATCAAATACTGGCTCGACGAGTTCCGCTTCGACGGCTTCCGTTTCGACGGCGTGACCTCGATGATCTACCACCACCACGGCTACACGGAGTTCGACTGCCGCGAAAAGTTCTTCGACGAAGGGGTCAATACGGATGCCCTCTGCTACCTCACGCTGGCCAACCGCCTCGTGCATGAGTTCCACCCCGGAGCGGTGACGATCGCCGAGGACGTCAGCGGCATGCCGGGCATGTGCATTCCCGCCGAGGAGGGCGGCATCGGCTTCGACTACCGCCTCGGCATGGCGATTCCCGATTTCTGGATCAAGCTGCTGAAGGAGGTGCCCGACGAGGAGTGGAACATCTGGGAGATGTGGTCCGTGCTGACGAACCGCCTGCCGGCCGTGAAGACGGTTGCCTACGCCGAGTCGCACGACCAGGCGCTCGTGGGTGACAAGACGATCGCCTTCCGCCTGATGGACAAGGATATGTACACCGATATGGACCGTGCCTCCGAGAACCTCGTGATCGAGCGCGGCATGGCGCTGCACAAGATGATCCGTCTGATGACGATCGCGACGGGCGGACAGGCCTACCTCAATTTCATGGGCAACGAGTTCGGCCATCCCGAGTGGATCGACTTCCCGCGCGAAGGCAACGGCTGGAGCTATGCCCATGCCCGGCGCCAATGGACGCTCGCCACGAACGACTTCCTGCGTTACCAGCTGCTGGGCG
>CAZVGH010000155.1:0-3494 GCA_964626515.1 uncultured Alistipes sp. | reverse complement strand
GCGGTTATTTCAACTCGTCGAGAATGCGCTTTGCGGCATCCAGGATGGTCGTGTCGTCGAGCGTCACGATACCTCCGTCCGGTCCCGACTCATAGTGAACGCCGACACACTCCTTGGCAGCGTGGCTGCCGCCGAAATAATTGCGTACGGTCTCTACGTCCAATCCGAGTTCGTCTGCAATGCGCTGCGAGCTGCCGCTCGGCAGTTTGTCCTTGATACGGCGCAGTTCGTTAAAAGTGATAATCATAATCCGTCTATTTTTAAGTGAATTGAGTTCGCACAACTAAAGTACGATAAAATAACGGATTTACCAAATTTCACGGTAAAAAAAACGAAAAAAGGACGAAACGGAACCCGGCGACGCTCCGCCCGGGACAAAACAACCGCTCCGCAGTCGGCTGTCGCGACGGCTGCGGAGCGGAAGCAAAAGGGTTTCTTCACCGGTCGGATTACTACTTTGCGGGCTCGATGTAGAACTCGAAGATGAGCGGCGTGAAGGAGGGGATCTCCGTGCTGGTGCGCCGGGTCGTAACCGTCGTATCGTTGTCGGTCGATCCGTAATACCCGTTGGCGTAGCTGCCGTAGTAGCTGCTGTAATAGGGATCGTAATAACCGCCGTAGTAGCCGCCATAGCCTCCGTAACCGCCGTAGTAGTTGTTGTAGTAACTGCCGTAACCGCCGTAATAACTGTTATAATAGTTATAGTAGTTCAGGTAATTCATGTAGTCGTAGTAGCTGCTCGAGTAGCCCGACGTCTCGGTGCTGGTGCTGCCCGACTGCCCCGAAGCGCCGTAGCCGTTGGTCGAGGTGGTGATGAGCGCACCCCACTGCCCGTACTGCATGTTGGGAATCGCGTAGTAGAAGGCCGTAATCAGCCCGCCCTCCGAGGGTTTGTAGGAGAGCGCCGATCCCGTGTCCTTCACCTCGCCGTAGATGATCTGCTTCACCTCGTCGATGTTCGTATCGAAGATGAAGCCGTCGAGGAAGCGGCCGATGTACCAAATCTTGGCCGTACCGTCCAAACCCACCGAGTCGGCCTTGAGCGCCTCGATGCCGGCATAGGGCTCATCGGCGTGGAAACGCTTCACGAGCACCTCGGCGATGCGGTCGTCGATCGAGCGCACGGACTGTGCATCGGCATAGGGTTCGATGCCGACGTGGTAGGGTTCGGGATAGCTCCAACGGTCGCTCTTCGGGTCGAAGCGGTAGTTGACGTAGAGCTGCGCCACCGAGTCGCAGGCGCTGACCCAGCGTTTGTCGAAATCCGAACGGTAAGGGTGGTTCGGATCGTCGAGCGACGTCGGCAGTTTCACCGCCTCGGTATCCTTCTCGTCGTGGCTGTAGACCTGACGGCCGCCGTTGAGATCGCAGTAAGCGTCCACCTCCGAGCCCTCGCGCTGCAGCGGATTCTTGACCGTGTCGCAGATCTCCATCGTGACGATGAGCGGTTTGCCCGACTCGAGCGAATACTGGCCTTCATAGCCGCCGTCGCCCGAGAGGCCGTTGCCCACCACGCGCGAAGGCATGTAGAGCGTGGCACGGGCGCCGATGCGCATCTCGTACTCGCGCGAGGTCAGTCCGAGCAGCTCGCCGTTGTCGGCGTAGTAGCGTTCGCCCAGCGTCTGCTTCTTCTCCATCGCCAGCCACGTACCCTCGATGAACGAATAGCTCGACGTACCGCAGTAGCGGTAGTAGGGCACGTAGTGGGTATATTTGGTGAAGGTTCCCGCCAGCTCGGCTTCGCGGGCGTTGCGCGTCAGGACGATGTTGCCCGCCAAGTCGCGGCCCGTGAAATTGAAGCGGATCCAGCGCGCCGTGTCGTTGATCGGCTCGCTCGCCAGATCGCCCGCATCGTGCAGGTCGAGGTAGTAGCCCGCCTCGTCGTCGAAGGCCTGGTAGTTGTCGAGCAGCGCCGGGCGGTGCTGGGTGATCCAGGCGCGCAGCGAAAGGTCCTCGAACTTGCGATAGGGCTCGGTCGTCTCCTTGGCGCAGGCAAGCGCCGTCAGGGCGGCGGCCGCCGCCAGTATACGTGGTACGAATTTCATGGTTTTCTGTCTCTTGTTTCGTTTTTTTCGTTGCGGCCCGCGGGCCGTTCGGTCTACTCGACCCGCTGCACCGTGAAGAAGAGGGCGATCGGCGTCTCCTTCTCCAGCACGCTGAACGCGTCGTCGCCGTAGGCCATGTTATAGGTCATGTAGGCTTCGACACGGTCGCGCTCGCGACATCCGACTAACGCAAGACGCAGTCCGTTTAGTATGCGGTCCGTGCGCAGATCGATCACCAGCGGCTCGAATTTCCACACGCCGGGCGTCAGCCCCACCTGGTCGCCGTAAAACAGCGCCTCGAGTTCGGGATCGTTCGTATAAAAAGGCAGCGTGATGCGCGAGCCGTCGGTCAGGATGTTCGTGTAGTTGAATTCGTAGGCGCGGAAGACGATCGTGACGACCGACGTCTCGGTCACCTCGGGACGGTCGGGGCGATCGGGATTGTAGGCGCCGTCGATGTAGCGGTAGACCGTGTTGCCGAGCTTCGTGTAGTAGGGCTGCTCGGTCCCCTCCTCGACCTCCTCTTCGGGGACCAGACGGGGCGTATGGGTCATCGCGAGGTAGGACTCCATGCGGCGCTGTTGTTCGGGCAGCACGTCTTCGTCCTTCGAACAGGCGAAGGCCAGCAGCAGCGCGGCGGCGAGAAACAGGATCTTACAAGGATTCGACATCGACGGTTCTTAATTTTACAAACGTTTGAGGGCCAACCGGATCAGTTCCTCGACCGAAGCCGAGGGGTTTTCCTTGACCACGGCGCGCAACACCTTTTCGGCGGCCGCCTTGGCGAAACCGAGCAGCACGAGGGCCTGCAGGGCCTCGTCCGCTTCGGCGGCCGCAGGGGCGGCTGCAGCACTTGTCTCGAGGGCGACCATCTTGCCGCTCAGCTCGACGATGATCTTTTGGGCCGTCTTGAGCCCCAGCCCCTTGACGTTCTTGAGCAGTCCGGCGTTGCCGGCCGAGATGATCCCCTGCAGCTCGCGGGGCGAGTAGGTCGAGAGAATCATGCGGGCCGTGTTGCCGCCGACGCCCGAGACGCCGATCAGCAGGCGGAACAGCTCGCGCTCCTCCTTCGTGGCGAAACCGTAGAGCAGCTGCGCATCCTCGCGAACGATGTAGTGGACCCACAGCTTCGCTTCGGCGGCATGCTCGATCGCCGAAAAGGTCTCGAGCGAGATATGCAGCAAATACCCCACCCCGCCCGCATCCACGACGGCACAGGCGGGAGTCGCTTCGGCGATGGTTCCACGGATGTATTCGTACATAGTTCTCTCGTTTCCTGCGTATTCGGCCGTTTGCAGAGCCCTTCGGCGATGCTTCGTCGCTTTTTTTGGCTTCCGCATCGCAAAAATAAAGATTTTTTCTTACCTTTGTAAATCATTCGGCAACTTTTTGCAAATTGTTATAAAAAATAGACAACATGAAAAAAATCTTTGTTTGCGCGCTCGCTGC
>CAZVGH010000154.1:0-3625 GCA_964626515.1 uncultured Alistipes sp. | reverse complement strand
AGTACATCTACAGCGTCGACGACGAATACAACGGCGTGGTGATCCGCGGCGAGTGTTACGACCGCCAGTTCATGTTCGGCAAGGGCGCCGGATCGCTGCCGACCGCATCGTCGATCTTGAGCGACGTCATGGCCCGCCTGCACAACTACCGCTACGAATACAAGAAGCAGAACTACCTCCAGAAGCCGACCTATACGACCGATCTGAATCTCAAGATCTACGTGCGCTACTCGCAGACGAATATCCTGCACGTGCTGCATTTCGAGCAGATTCACGAGCAGTATGTCAGCGACGAAAGCAACTACGTCATCGGTACGATCCGCCTCTCGGAGCTCATCGAGAAACGCGAGTCGCTGCGCGCGAAGGACCTCTTCATCGCCAACCTGCCGATCTTTTTTCTCGACCGGGATAATTAGGCATACCCGCCCGTAGTGTCAAAAAAATGCAGGCTGCCCCGAAAGGAGCAGCCTGCATTTTTCGTTGTTTGCAGTTCGCCTATTTCCGCTTGCGGACGCAGCGGACCGACAGACCGTTCGCCCGATCCAGCTTCAGATCGGTGCGCACGCCGCTCTGCTGCGGATTGCCCTTGCTGAACCAGTAGCAGAAGACCGTCGGACGGCCGTCTGCCGTCGTCGCCCAGTTGTAACCGACCCACGGCTGCGCCTCGTCGGCCACGCTACGCACAAGCAGCGATTCGTCGAACACATTCTGCAGCGAACCGTCGGCATAGATGCGGCGGCCGGCGGCGAAATAGAACGACGAGGAGACGCCGTTCGTCAGCTTCCAGCCGTACTGCTGCTCATAGGTCGCAGCCTCGGCCGTCAGCTCATCGTCGATCCGCAGCCCCTCGAAAGCGGCCGCGGGCGCTACCTGCCAGCCGCTCGGACAGGGATCGTTCACCGCCTGCCACTCCTCGGACCAGCCGTTGGCAAGTTGTCCGTCCCGCAGCCAGACCGTCTCGTCCTTTTTCGTCGTAATGAAATGGGTCGGGTTGGCATTCGTATAGGCAAACGTACCCGTCTCGGCATCCAGTTCGACCATCGAAAGACGCACCGTATTGCTGTCGCCGTCGAACATCGACAGCGTGCTGCCGCGCGAGGCACGCCAGTCGGAGGGACCGACAAACGGATCCTTGCGGCCCCACTGATAGAAGAGGCCGTAGGAGTTCCAGATCTCGTCCTTGTCGCTGTTGCCGTTGCAGAGCGCACCCAGCTGACGGCTCATCACCTGATAGTCGCCGTAGGCGAGCGCGTCGGCCTCGGGATCGTAATCCGTGATCCACAGATGCCAGCTCCACAACAGGTTGTCTTGGGCATCGAAGGCACCGATCAACGCATTGCCGCGCTTGATGATCGTCTCGTCGTCGCTGTCATCGGCCAAAAAGAACGAGGCCTTGCCGTTCTCGAACGCCAGATAGCGGACCAGATTCATCGAGGTCTGCCACAGCACGGCGATGCGGCTCGTCGGGATCGTCGTACCGTCGCCCTTCCGCGTGGCATCGAACAGATACTGCGCATTGGGACGGTTGGCCACATAACAGTTCGCCGGCGCATCGCTCATATCGACCACGGGGGTGTCGAGCGACACGAACAGCGAGGCCGAAACGGCATCGCCGCCGTGGGTGACACCACGCAGGTTGATCGCACCGGTCGTCTTGGCACCCGAGTTGGCCGCAGGAGCCTTGACGGTCATCGTCATGGGGTAGGCCGTCGTGTTGAGCTCGGGCTTCTCCCAGCCGTCGGGCACGCTCGAAACGCTGTACGTGGCGATGTTGACGCCCGAAAAGGCCACCGTCGCCGTCTCGCCCCACTGCAGGAAAAGCGCCTTTTGCGCAAAGGCCACCGAACCGTCCTTGTCGTCTTTGCCGCAGCCGACCGCAACAGCGACCGCCAACACCGCCGCAAAGCACATTCGCAGGATCTCTCTCATAAGTATATTCGTAGTTTCGTTATAGTTCGCAAAACGTTGCAAAGATAATAAAAAGCGGGGTAAAACCCGTAGCGGCACCCGATTATTTCACCACCCGCCGGCAGCTCGGCGGCACCGCTCCTTTCAAGGAACGCAAAACGCTCCCTTTTATTGCCTCGCAACCGTCCAAACAGCCGTTTTCATCGGCACAGGAAAGCGACATAGCGCTCGATCGCCTCGCGGCAGACGGGACAGAAGGCCTCGACCCCGCGGAAGCTGTTCATCAGGCACTGCTGCGCAGGACGGTACACGCCGTGCGCCGCATAGCCGCCGCCCTCGTAAACACCGACCTGCTCCGCATATTTTTCCGTCGCAGGGGTCGGCACGGGGGTGTCGCGGGCGATCAGGGCACGCCATGCGGGTTTGCGGTCGAAGTCGACCAGCGTCGTCAGGTTCGGCTCCCACGGCTCAAGGTTGCGATCGTACATCGTCTCGTCGTAGGAGGTCGTCCCGACATATTCGTCGCCGAGCCCCATCAGCAGGTGGCCGAACTCGTGGATATAGATCTTGCCCGTGAAACCCGGGTTGTGCGCCGCGCTGATGCCGTAGAAGTTGAAGATGCCGCCTCCGCCGTATTTCTGCGTGTTCGACAGCACGTAGATATATTCATACGGCACGTGTGCCGCCAGATCGCGCAGGTTCTGCTGGTCGCTCACGGTCTGGTAACGCTCCGAATCGAAGGTGTTGAAATTGGCCTTGCAGGCGGTATTGCGCCAGATGTGTTCGCCGGGAATCGTCACGCCCGAATCCGTCGACGGCGCCCAGACGGCGCGAATGTTGAAGCGCGCGCGCAGCCGGTCGTACGGCGCGTAGACGAACATCGCCTCGGCGAAGCGGCGGCAGGCCTCCTCGAACTTCGCCCGTTCGTCGGCGGCATATCCTTCGGGCAGGAGGACGATATCGACCCGATGGTCGGGCGATCCGTTGTAGACGACGTCGAAAGTGTCGTAGCGGGGCGTGAAGCGTTCGATGAAATAATCTTCGGGATCGATCTGCTGCTCATAGCGTTTCTCGAATACGCCCTGCTCGTTGCGTGCACAGATCTCGATGCGACAAGGCCGTTTCGGATAGGGGAACACGACCGCCTCGGGATAAGAGCGGGAGATGCGCGTCGCCTCCTCCGTATCCTGCCACTCGTTGAAGAGCGTGCAGTAGCCGCGCGAATAGATTTCACGCCCCGACGCCAGGTCGACGATGCGGAAGAACTGGTTGCCCAGCCCCGTCGTATCGACCAGCGACCGCTTCGAGCCGCCCCAGTAGGGCTCCTCCTTCAGTGCGTCGAAAGAGTAGTTTTCGGTGCGGCTGTCGCCGCTGTGGTAAAAGTCGAAGCGCATCGTGCGATCGAAGAAAAACTCCTCGAAACGCACCTCCTGCGCCGATGCCGCCGCTGCGCCTGCAAGCAGCAGCAGCGAAAAGAACCATCGTTTCATCTGTTCGTCATCGTAAGTCCGTTGCGGGACGCACACCGCGGAAGAGCGCCTTCCGCCGACAAAAAAAGGGTACGGACCCTTGCGGCGTACCCTTTTTTGCGCGACCCCGAGCGGCGTGTTATTTCTTCTCGGGTTTTGCGATCGTTTCGCGCATCTGGGTATCGGCCATGATGTTCTTCATCTTGTAGTAGTCCATGATTCCCAGATTGCCGTTGCGGAACGCCTCG
>CAZVGH010000153.1:0-3651 GCA_964626515.1 uncultured Alistipes sp. | reverse complement strand
AGGTGGCGGGAGTCGAACCCGCGTCCAAACAGGGAACCCGAAAGCTTTCTACACGTTTAGTCGCCGATTCGTCCTTCTCCCCGCATCCGGCAGGCAACAGCCTAACACGGGGCCCAGCTCCTAAATTTCGCCCGACAGCCGGAGCGATCCGTCGAACTATCTCTAAATGAATGATACCCCGTATGAAAATCCGTTAAAGAGCGGAACAGATCTTCGGGATACTCGTCGCCAAAGCTCCTTGGCTCCGGCGATTAAGCCAATTTTCCTTGAAAATTAGGCAGCGAGTGCGTAGCTGTTATTGCCAATTGATTTTTGTGCATCGGGATTTACGAGCCGCCACACAGCGCTCGACGTGCTTACAATCAAACTCTGCCTGCTGTCAAAACCGGGCACCCCCGTTTTCGGCCGCAGCCGTCGGTCGTCATGTACGACCCTGCAAAGATAGTGCAACCGACCTGAAAAAACAAATCGCGCCGCGCACAAAATGCGCAGGGGCGTTTTGCCGGAGTGAAATAAAATGCGTATCTTTGAGCATCTTTAACTGCAAGTCATGGAAAACAAACCGGTCATTCGTCTCAAGCAGGTCTCGATCTATCATGCGGACGACTGTCGCTCCGTCCGTAAAATGTTGCGCGAAGGCGAAATGGTCCTCTCGGAGATCGATCTGGAAGTTTGCAGCGGCGAATTCGTCTACCTGCTCGGACGTGTCGGCAGCGGCAAATCCTCGCTGCTGAAGACCCTCTATGCCGAGGTGCCGCTCCTCACGGGCGAAGGCATGATCGCCGGCTTCGATCTGCGGACACTGCGCCGCCGCGACATCCCCTATCTGCGCCGCCGCATCGGCATCGTCTTCCAGGACTACCAGCTGCTTACGGACCGCAACGTCTTCATGAATCTCTACTACGTCATGAAGGCTACGGGGTGGAAAAACGAAACGGAGATCCGCGAGCGCATCGCGCGCGTGCTCGATCTGGTCGATCTCGAGGCCAAGAGCTACAAGATGCCCTCCGAGCTGTCGGGCGGCGAGCAGCAGCGTCTGGTGATCGCCCGCGCCCTGCTGAACCGCCCCGCCGTTCTGCTGGCCGACGAACCCACGGGAAACCTCGACCCCGTCACGGCCGACGGCATCATGCAGCTTTTCCGCCGCATCGCCGAGCGGGGCTGCGCCGTGGTCATGTCCACGCACAACACGGCACTCATCGAGAACTACCCCGCCCGCGCCGTCCTTTTCGCCCAGGGCCGCATCCGCGAAGTCGATCTGAAAGAGGCGCTCGGATAACGACCGAAAGCGAGCTCCGCTGCGGAGCCCGCAAGCCGCTTCGTGCTTCGAAAAAAGTGATTTTCCTCCGGATTTCAGATGTTGTGAATTTCGAGGATTTTTCGTATCTTTGTACATTCTATTCCGAAAACGAAATGAGTACCGAACAAGAGAACATCAGAAAGCAAGAAGAGGAATATTCGGCCTCTAACATCCAGGTGCTGGAAGGTCTGGAAGCCGTGCGCAAGCGTCCCGCCATGTACATCGGCGACATCGGCGAGAAGGGTCTGCACCACCTGGTCTACGAGGTGGTCGACAACTCGATCGACGAGGCGCTGGCCGGCTACTGCAACAAGATAGACGTGACGATCGGCGAGGACAACTCGATCACCGTCAGCGACAACGGCCGCGGTATCCCGACCGGCATGCACGAAAAGGAGAAGAAATCGGCACTCGAGGTCGTCATGACCGTGCTGCACGCCGGCGGTAAGTTCGACAAGGGCAGCTACAAGGTCTCGGGCGGTCTGCACGGCGTGGGCGTATCGTGCGTCAACGCCCTTTCGACGCTGCTCGTGGCCGAAATCCACCGCGAAGGCAAGATCTTCCGCCAGTCGTACAGCAAGGGCAAACCGATCTCGCCCGTCGAGGTCGTGGGCACCTGCGAGGACCGCGGTACGACCGTCACGTTCCATCCCGACGGCGAGATCTTCACCCATACGACCGTCTACAACTATGACATTCTCGCCTCGCGCATGCGCGAACTGGCCTTCCTGAACAAGGGCATCCACCTGAACCTCTACGACAAGCGCCCCGCCGAAGACGGGTCGCTGCGCGAAGACCACTTCTACTCGGAAGAGGGTCTGAAGGAGTTCGTCAGCTACCTCGACGCCACGCGCGGCACGAAGATCATCGAGCAGATCATCTACCTCGAAACCGAGTCGAAGGGCGTTCCGGTTGAGGTGGCCATGCAGTACAACGACTCCTTCTCGGAGAACGTACACTCCTACGTCAACAACATCAATACGATCGAGGGCGGTACGCACCTGACGGGCTTCCGCCGCGCACTGTCGCGCACGCTGAAGAAATACGCCGACGAATCGGGCATGCTGTCGAAGCTCAAGTTCGAGATCAACGGCGACGACTTCCGCGAGGGTCTGACGGCCGTCGTGTCGGTCAAAGTCGCAGAGCCCCAGTTCGAGGGTCAGACCAAGACCAAACTCGGCAACGACGAGGTGGCTGCCGCCGTGGATCAGGCCATGAGCGCCGCTTTGTCGCAGTACCTCGAGGAGAATCCGAGAGATGCCCGCGCCATCGTTCAGAAGGTCATTCTGGCCGCCACGGCCCGTCACGCCGCCCGCCACGCCCGCGAGCTGGTGCAGCGCAAAACGGTGCTTTCGGGCGCCGGTCTGCCGGGCAAACTGGCCGACTGCACGAGCCGCGACCGCTCGGCCGCCGAGATCTTCTTCGTCGAGGGTGATTCGGCAGGCGGTACGGCCAAGACGGGCCGCGACCGCAACTTCCAGGCGATCATGCCGCTGCGCGGTAAGATCCTGAACATCGAGAAGGCGCAGGAGCACCGCATGTGGGAGAACGAGGAGATCAAGAACATGTTCATCGCGCTCGGCGTCACGATCGGCACGCCCGAAGACAGCAAGGCGCTGAATCTCGAGAAGCTGCGCTACGACAAGATTATCATCATGACCGATGCCGATGTCGACGGCAGCCATATCGCGACGCTGATGCTTACCTTCTTCTTCCGCAAAATGAAGGAGCTCATCGAGAACGGGCACGTCTACATCGCCACCCCGCCGCTCTACCTGGTCAAGAAGGGCAAGCAGCAGCGTTATTGCTGGGACGACCAGCAGCGCGACGCCGCGACGACGGAGTTCGGCAAGGGTGCGCACGTGCAGCGCTACAAAGGTCTAGGCGAGATGAATGCCGAGCAGCTGTGGGAGACGACGATGAATCCCGACACGCGCACGCTGCGTCAGGTAAACATCGAGAATGCCGCCGAAGCCGACCGCATCTTCTCGATGCTCATGGGCGACGACGTGCCGCCCCGCCGCGAGTTCATCGAGCGCAATGCGCATTACGCCAACATCGACGCATAAAGCGGCCGAACAAATCCGACCTGCGGATCTCCGCGGTCGGATTTTTTTCGCACGCGGCGGCTCCGTGCCGCGAATGAAAAGAACCGAGAAACCTCTCTAAAACAAACGGACAGATGAAAGTAACAGTTATCGGCGTAGCCGGCGGTACGGGTTCCGGCAAGTCGACCCTCGTCAAGCGGCTGCAGGAGGCCTTCGTGGGTGACGACGTCGTCACGCTTTGCCACGATTACTACTACAAGGCCCACCCCGAACTCACCTACGAGGAGCGCACGAAGCTCAACT
>CAZVGH010000152.1:0-3676 GCA_964626515.1 uncultured Alistipes sp. | reverse complement strand
TCGGTATCACGATGGCCGTCGCTGTCGGTATTTCGGCGCTCAACGCCCTGACGCTCTCGCCGGCCCTCTGCGCCCTGCTGCTCAAGCCCTACCTGACCGAGGACGGCGAGGCGAAGGACAACTTCGCCGCCCGCTTCCGCAAAGTCTTCAACACGGCGTTCACGGCAGTGCTCAACAAGTACAAGTTCGGCGCGCTGGCCTTCATCAAGCACAAGTGGCTCATGTGGGGTACGCTCTGCGTCGCGCTGGCCGGTCTGGTACTGCTCATGAACAAGACGAAGACCGGTCTGGTGCCCGACGAGGATATGGGCGTCGTCATGGTACAGGTTTCGACCGCTCCCGGTTCGACCCTCTACGAGACGAACGAGGTGATGCAGACGGTTGCCGGCCGCATCCAGTCGATCCCGCAGGTCGAGAAGGTGATGCAGGTTGCCGGCTACGGTCTGATGGCCGGTGCGGGTCCCTCCTACGGTATGCTCATCATCCGCCTCAAGAACTGGAAATTCCGTCCCGAGAAATCCGATGCCGTAGGCGCCGTGATCGGTCAGATCTACGGCCGCACGATGGATATCAAGAACGCGCAGATCTTCGCCATCGCACCGCCGATGATCACCGGCTACGGTACCTCTACCGGTTTTGAGATGCACCTGCAGGACAAGGCGGGCGGTTCGATCAACGACTTCTACAACGTCTATCTGCAGTACATCGTCGCGCTGAACCAGCGTCCCGAGATTCAGATGGCCTACTCGAGCTTCAACATCAACTTCCCGCAGTACGTCTTCGATATCGACGCCGCCAAGGCCAAGCGCGCGAACGTGTCACCTTCGGATATCCTGACGACGCTCGCCAGCTATTTCGGCAGTGCCTACATCTCGAACATCAACCGATTCTCGAAGGTGTACCGCGTGACGATGCAGGCCAACCAGAAGTACCGCCTCGATCCCGAGTCGCTGAATAACATCTACATCCGCACCGCGGCAGGGGAGATGGCTCCCGCCAGCCAGTTCGTCGAGATGCGCAAGGTGTACGGTCCCGAGACGCTCTACCGCTTCAACCTCTACAACTCGATCGGCATCAACGGTTCGGTGGCCGACGGTTACTCGACGGGCGACGCGATCAACGCCATCCGCGAGGTGGCCGAACAGGTGCTCCCGCGCGGTTACGGCTACGATTTCAGCGGTCTGACGCGTGAAGAGACGACGACGGGCAACAACACGGCGATCATCTTCGGCATCTGCATCCTGCTGATTTACCTGATCCTCTCGGCCCTCTACGAGAGCTACCTCATTCCGTTCGCCGTCATTCTGTCGGTACCGTGCGGTCTGCTGGGCAGCTTCCTGATGGCCAAGACGATGGGCATGGAGAACAACATCTACCTGCAGACGGGTATCATCATGCTGATCGGTCTGCTGGCGAAGACGGCCATCCTTATCACGGAGTACGCCGCCGAGCGCCGCCGTCACGGCATGACCATGGCACAGGCCGCCATTTCGGCCGCCAAAGCCCGTCTGCGCCCGATTCTGATGACGGTCCTCACCTGCGTATTCGGTATGCTGCCGCTCGTCTTCTCGCACGGTGCGGGCGCCAACGGCAACTCGACCCTCGGTACGGGTGTCGTCGGCGGTATGATCGTCGGAACGCTGGCCCTGCTCTTCCTGGTGCCGATGCTCTTCATCGTCTTCCAGACGCTGCAGGAAAAGGTGAAGCCGATCGAGGTCAAAAACGAGTAACGAGAACAAGAGTATGAAGAAAACGATCATCATAATGTGCCTGACAGCCGGACTGGTCGGCTGCGGCATCTACAAACCGTACAAGCGTCCCGCCACGGAGACCGCCGACCTCTACGGCGCCGTGGAGAGCTCGGAGAGCGAGTCGCTGGGCAACCTGCCGTGGCGCGAGCTCTTCACCGATCCGCAACTGCAGACGCTCATCGCGCAGGCCCTTACGGAGAACACCGACCTGCAGAGCGCCAAGCTGAAGATCGACGAGGCGGAGGCCGCGCTGCAAACCGCACGCCTGTCTTACCTGCCGAGCATCAACCTTGCTCCGCAGGGCTCGCTGTCGAGCTTCGACGGCGCCACTCCGACGAAGACCTACCAGCTGCCCGTCACGGCAGCCTGGCAGATCGACCTCTTCGGCGGCATCACGAACCAGAAACGGCAGGCACGTGCCGCATACGAGCTCTCGAAGGCTTACGAACAGGCCGTCCGCGCACAGCTCGTGGCCGGCGTGGCGAACCTCTACTACACGCTGCTGATGCTCGACGAGCAGCTGCGCATCACGACCGCTACGGCGGCCGTATGGCAGGAGATCATCGAGAAGGCGCAGGCGATGAAGGAGGCCGGCATGCTCAACGAGGCGGCCATCTCGCAGTACGAGGCGACCTATTACTCGATCCTCTCGTCGGAGCGCGACCTGAACCACCAGCGCAAGACGGTCGAGAACTCGCTCTGCTCGGTGCTGGCCATGGCGCCGCAGCCGATCGCGCGCGGCACGCTCGCCGCGCAGCACACGCCCGAGAACCTCGCCGTAGGGCTGCCCGCACAGATGCTCGACAACCGTCCGGATGTCCGTCTCGCCGAATACGCCCTCATGCAGGCCTACTACGCCACGAGCGCTGCCCGCTCGAAGCTCTGGCCCTCGATCTCGCTGAACGGTTCGGCCGGCTGGACGAACAGCGGCGGCATGCGGATCGTCAACCCGGGCGAGGTGCTGCTGAACGCCGCAGGTTCGGTACTGCAGCCGATCTTCAACGCACGTGCCAACCGCAACCAGCTGAAGATCATGAAGGCCAAGCAGCAAGAGGCCGAGCTGTCGTACAAGCAGACGCTGCTCAACGCCGGTGCCGAGGTCAACAACGCGCTGGCACAGTGCCGCTCGGCCCGCGCCAAGCGCGAGTACCGCGCCCGTCAGGTGGAGGCGATGCAGCGTGCCGTCGTCAGCACGGAGCTCCTCATGCAGTACACCTCGACGACCTACCTCGAGGTGCTGACGGCCCGTCAGACGTTGCTCTCGGCGGAGCTCAGCCAGATCGCCGACAAGTTCGACGAGCTGCAGGGTGTCGTGAACCTCTACCAGGCACTCGGCGGCGGTCGCGAGTAGGCCGGCGAACATCATCCGCAAACAACGATCGGCAGCGCCCGCACGGGTTGCTGCCGATTTTATTTTTGTTCTTCCTGCAAAAAATGCTATCTTTGTCCGACGCAAACGCTTACCGATGAACTATTACCGCCACGGCGCCTTTCGGCTCGAATCGGGCACGGTGTTGCCCGAACTGCAGATCGCCTATCATACCTACGGTCGTCTCAACGACCGCCGCGACAACGTCGTGTGGGTCTGCCACGCCCTGACGGCCAATTCGGACGTCGCCGACTGGTGGCCGCACACGGTCGAGGAGGGACGTTTTCTGGATCCCGCCGACCATTTCGTCGTCTGCGCCAACATCCTCGGCTCGCACTACGGCACCACGGGCCCGCTCTCGACCGATCCGGCCACGGGCGAACCGTACTACGGCAGCTTTCCCGCCTTCACGATCCGCGACATGGCCGCCGCCCATCGGCTGCTGGCCGAAGCGCTCGGCATCGGCCGCATCGCGACGCTCGTCGGAAGCTCGGTCGGCGGATTTCAGGCCGTCGAATGGGCCGTCACGGAGCCGAAACGCTTCGACCCTATCAAT
>CAZVGH010000151.1:0-3695 GCA_964626515.1 uncultured Alistipes sp. | reverse complement strand
ATTATAAGGTAGCACGGCCGTTGCCGCCCTTCGCTGCGCTGCGGCGGTTGACGGCGGCCGGGCGTGCGAAGCTCCGAAAACGGGAGAGGCCCCGCGACGAACCGATGCGTCGCGGGGCCTCTTTGTTGGCAGGGCGGCCCGAACGGGTGAAATTTTATCGAAAAACAATAAAATTTATTTGATTTTCACGCCGCAATCGTTATCTTTGCCCGTCAGAAAGTATCAATCAACGTACACAGCCATGAGTTTGCTTACCGTAGAACACGTGTCGAAACACTACGCCGGCCATACGGCGCTCGACGACGTGTCGCTCGAGATTCCGAAGGGATCGGTCTACGGTCTGCTGGGACCGAACGGTGCCGGCAAGACGACCCTGATCCGCATCATCAACCGCATCACGGCGCCCGACGCGGGCCGCGTTCTCTTCGACGGTCGGGAGATCCGCCCCGAAGACGTGCGCCGCATCGGCTACCTGCCCGAGGAGCGCGGCCTCTACAAGAAGATGAAGGTGGGCGACCAGGCCCTCTTCTTCGCCCGCCTGAAGGGGCTGTCGCGGCGCGACGCCGCGCAGCGGCTCAAGGAGTGGTTCGAGAAGTTCGGGATCCAGAACTGGTGGGACAAGAAGGTCGAGGAGCTCTCGAAGGGCATGGCGCAGAAGGTGCAGTTCATCGTCACGGTGCTGCACGAGCCCGAGCTGCTGATCTTCGACGAACCCTTCTCGGGCTTCGACCCGATCAACGCCAACCTCCTCAAGGAGGAGATTCTGGGGCTGCGCGACAAGGGGGCGACGATCATCTTCTCGACCCACAACATGTCGTCGGTCGAGGAGATCTGCGACCACATCACCCTGATCAACAAGTCGCACAACATCCTCTCGGGGAACGTCGAGGAGATCCGCCGCCGCCACGGCTCGAACATCTTCGAGGCCGACTACCGCGGCGATGCGGAGGCGCTCTGCGCACGGCTCGCCGGCCGCTGCGAGGTGCTCGAGAGCATCCACTCGGTGACGGGCTTCCACACCCTCAAGCTCCACGTCGGGTGCGACGAGGAGGTGCGCGGCGTCATCGCCGCCGTGAACGAGGCGGTCGAGCTGCGCTCGTTCCGCGAGGTGATTCCCTCGATGAACGATATTTTCATCCGCGCCGTGAACGGCACGCTGTAACCCTGTAAACATCCATTCCATGTCGAACATATCCCTGATTATCGGCCGCGAGTTCAACGAGCGCGTCCGTAAAAAGTCCTTCATCATCACCACGCTCCTGATGCCCGTGCTGATGATCGCCCTCATGGTGGCGCCGGCCCTTATCATGCAGTATTCGAAAGGCGACCGGAAAGAGATCGCCGTCATCGACCGCAGCGGCCTCGTCTTCGCGGGGCTCGAGAGCGACGAGACGGTCGCTTTCGAGGCGTGCGACCTGCCGCTCGACTCGGCCCGCCGCTCGCTGACGGACCGCTTCGCCGTCCTCTACATCGGCGGAGAGGTCCTCGACAAGACGCCCGACGTGCGCCTCTATGCCAACTCGTCGAGCTCGCTGATGCTCGAGGAGAAGATCGCCGCGCAGATCGCGCACGTCATCGAGACCGAGAAGCTCAAGCGCTACGACATCGAGGACCTGCCCCGCATCATGCGCGAGGTCGAGACCGACGTCACGCTGCAGACCTTCCGCAACGACAAGGAGGACGAGGCGCAGAGCGGCGCTTCGTCGGCCGTGGCGACCGTGCTGGGCTACGTGCTGGGCTTCATGCTCTACATGTTCCTGCTGCTCTACGGCTCGATGGTGATGCAGTCGGTGATCGAGGAGAAGAACAACCGCGTGCTGGAGGTGATGGTCTCGTCGGTGCGCCCCTTCGACCTCATGATGGGCAAGATCTTCGGCGTGGCCTGCGTCGCGCTGCTGCAGGTCTTCATCTGGGGCGTGCTGGTGTGCGTCGTGGGTGCGGTCGTCGTGCCGCAGCTCATGCCCGCCGACGTGCTGGCCGGCGCCCAGGCGATGCAGCAGGGGATGCCCGACGCCGCCGTGACGGAGGGGATGAACCCGCAGATGCTGCAGGCCGTGGCCACCATGACCGATACGGGCTACCTGCTCCGCATCCTCGGCTGCCTGCTGCTCTTCGTCTTCGGAGGCTTCCTGCTCTATGCGGCGATGTTCGCCGCTGTTGGCTCGGCCGTCGACAACGTGCAGGACGCCCAGCAGCTGCAGACCCCCGTCACGATCCCGATCATCCTGGCGATCTTCGTGATGTTCGCCGTCATCAACGACCCGAACTCGGCCGTGGCCTTCTGGTTCTCGGTCATCCCCTTCACCTCGCCCATCGTCATGATGGCCCGCATTCCCTACGACATCCCGGCCTGGGAGATCGCCCTGTCGCTCGTCGTGCTCTACGCCTCGTTCATGGCGATGGTGTGGCTCGCCGCGAAGATCTACCGCGTCGGCATCTTCATGTACGGCAAGAAACCGTCGTTCAAGGAGCTGTGGAAGTGGATGCGCTACCGCTACTGATGCCGCCCGCCGCGGGCCGCGCCTGATTCCCGCGCGGAGCGCCGCAGCGAAAAAAGGGCCCCGGACGGCTGTTTTTTGCGCGGGATTTACTATCTTTGCCCCGAATTTTGCAACGCAACAAAACTAACAATCAAACGACTATGGTTTCGATCGACAACTACGATTTCAAAGGCAAGCGCGCCATCATCCGCGTAGACTTCAATGTGCCCGTCGACGCACAGGGCAACGTGACCGACGACACCCGCATCCGTGCGGCCGTGCCGACGATCAAGAAGGTCCTCGCCGAGGGCGGCGCCGTGATCCTCATGTCGCACATGGGACGTCCGAAGAAGAATCCCGATCCGAAATACTCGCTCGAGCAGATCGTGCCCGCCGTGGAGAAGAACCTCGGCGTGCAGGTGATCTTCGCCGGCGACTGCATGGGCGACAAGGCTGCCGAGATCTGCAAGAATCTGAAGGCGGGCGAGGTGGCCCTGCTCGAGAACCTCCGCTTCTACGCCGAGGAGGAGGGCAAGCCCCGCGGACTGGCCGAGGATGCCACGAAAGAGGAGAAGGATGCCGCCAAGAAGGCGCTCAAGGAGGGCCCGCAGAAGGAGTTCGTGAAGCGGCTGGCTTCGTATGCCGACTGCTACGTCAACGACGCATTCGGTACGGCGCACCGCAAGCACGCCTCGACCTATCTGATCGCCAAATATTTCCCCAACGACAAGATGTTCGGCTACCTCATGGAGAAGGAGGTCAAGGCCATCTCCGAGGTGATGGAGCAGCCGCAGCATCCGTTCTGCGCCATCATCGGCGGCTCGAAGGTCTCGTCGAAGATCGGCGTCATCAAGGCCCTCATCGAGAAGGTCGACTCGATCATCATCGGCGGCGGCATGACCTACACCTTCGCGGGTGCCCGCGGCGGCAAGGTCGGCAAGTCGATCTGCGAGCCCGAGATGTTCCCCGTGGCCCTCGAGATCCTCGAGCTGGCCAAGCAGAAGGGCGTGCAGCTCGTCATGTCGCCCGACGCCCTGATCTGCGACCAGTTCTCGCAGGAGGCCAACACGCAGGAGGCTTCGGTGATGAACATCCCCGACGAGTGGGAGGGTGTCGACATCGCCACCGAGGGTAAGAAGGCCTTCCGCGAGCACATCCTGGGCTGCAAGACGATCCTCTGGAACGGTCCCGTGGGCGTCTTCGAGATCGACAAGT
>CAZVGH010000150.1:0-3700 GCA_964626515.1 uncultured Alistipes sp. | reverse complement strand
GAGAGGAAATGGATGTAGCGCGGCGAGGTGAGGTTCGTGATGCGGCCTACCTCCCTGAAGGTCTCGAGGTCGATGGCGAAGATGACGTGCGAGTTGTTCACCACGATCCAGCCCACGCCGTCGCGGATGGTCATCGACTGGGCCACGTCGCCCAGCTTGTAGCCGTTGGCGCGGATGAAGATCTCGTTCTCGACCCGCTTCGTCTCGGGGTCGTAGTAGGAGAGCGAGGCGTTGCCGTACTGGAAATTGCCCTCGTTGGTGATGAAGAGCCCTGCAGCCGGGGCGGTGAACTCCTCGGTCGCCTCGTTGGCGTCCCACTTCATGCAGCCGGTGAGCGACAGCGCGGCTAGCACGGCGAAGAGGCTCTTGCGGATCGGATGTTTCATGGACGGGTTCGGTCGGGCCGGCAGTGCCGTGCGGGCGGCGCTGCGGCGCGGGTTAATGTTGTTTCAGGTGGTAGTCGTAGCAGCCGAAGACCTCGGTCGAGAGCTCGCCGAGCGCGCCGCTCTTGGCGTTGACGCCCGTCTGCACCTTCACGAAGTCGATGTATTTCAGGGTGACCGGGTTGCCGTCGCAGTCGACGGCGTTCGAGATCTTGAAGTGGTTGGCGTTGGCTTCGGCCTGCGGGTTGGCGGCGTCCGTCAGCCGGTCGATCGGGCTGTAGTTGTCGGCGTAGCCCCAGTCGTAGGCCGCGTTGACCCAGTAGGAGCCGTTGCCCGACTGGTCGTAGTTGCGGGCGTTGAGACAGGTGCCGCGCAGCGTGTAGCGCTCGGCCTCGACCCAGGCGGGGTAGTAGCTCCCCTGATCGTGGAAGACCGCGCGGTAGTCGATCGTGCCGCTGTTGCCGCGGTTGTCGGTCCACTGCACCGACATGCGGTTGTCGCGGGGACGGTAGTAGGTGACGGCGTAGTCCTGCACCGTCTCGGGCTTGCCCGTCTCCGAGCCACGCAGCTCGTACCAGGTGTCGTTCGGCAGCCCGTCGCCGTTCTCGTCCTGCATGACCCAGACGATGCCCGGCTCCGACGAACCGTCGAACGAGTTGCCGTAGACGGCGAAGTCGTAGTCGCCCGAGTTGTCGATGCTGTGGTCGAAGCCCATCACCACCGAGCCGCCGAAGCCGCCCAGCGAAACATAGCCGCCGTCGGCGAACCGCTGCTCGGCGTAGGCGCACGCCTCGGCCATGGTCGAGGCCGTGTAGCCCTCGTTGATGAACTGCCCCGGGGCGGGCAGGAAACTGTAGACGCGCTGCTGGCCGGGGGCCGAAGCCGCCGTGCGGGGGCGGTAGTAGCGACCCTCGGGCGGGCAGACCTCGATGCGGAGCTGCTGCGAGCAGGTCGTGCCGCTGTTGCGCATCGTGACGGTCACTTCGTGCACCCCTTCGGCCGTCCCCTTGAAGCGGAAGGCGGGATCGGGTCCCTCCTGCACCTGCGAGCCGTCGACGCTCCATGTGTAGCGGGCATCGAAGGCGTTCTCGATGTCGAGCGGCATCAGGCGGATCGTGCGGCCTGCGGCAAGGCGGTAGTCGGTCTGCTCGAAGGTCCAGCCGAAGGGAATCTCTTCGGCGGTGCAGACCCGCACGGTGAATTCGAGGCTGTCCTCGCCGTCCTCGTTCGAGGCGGCGAAGCGGAGCGTGTAGCTGCCGGCCGCGGCGCGGCGGAAGGTGTAGCTGCGTTCGGTCGATACCCGTTCTCCGTCGACGCTCCACGCGTAGCGGTTCTCCAGCGACCCTTCGGCCACCAGCGGTTCGAAACGGAGCTCGCTGTCGCAGAGAATCGTGAATCCCGTGTCAGCGCCCGCCAGCGAGACGGTCGGGATCTCCAGGTCGACTACCTCGGCGCGCAGCTCCTCCTCGGCGCGGCCGTAGGGCGTCGTGACCTGCAGCAGGATGTAGACCGTGCCGACCGTTTCGCTGCGGAAGGTCAGCGCGGGCTCCTCGCCGATCGTGCGGCCGTCGACGCTCCAGCGGTAGAGGGCCTCCTCGGCATGGAGGTAGGCGGGGGCGATGCGCAGGTCGCGGCCCGTCTTGACGGTGTAGACGCCCGTGTCGCTGTCGAGCGTGATGACGGGTGCGGGGTGCACCTCCTGTTCGATGACGCCGTTTTTGTTGCAGGCGGCGAAGCAGAGAAGGGCGGTGATGCAGAGCAGCCCCTGAAGACGGGCGGCGGTGATAAGATGCGCAACTGCGCGGAACAGGGCTTGCGAGCCGGTGCGGTGGTCGGAGTTCATGGTCCCTCGGGCCGTTTTTTTCGTGGGGCGGAGCTGTCGGGCGAGGCGAGAGACGAACGGCGCGGAACCCGGGGCGGCGGAAATCGCCGCCGGAGCGGTCGTCGATCTTCGCCCGTAACCCGCAGGCGCAAATCGGTGGCTGTCCGGCAGGTCTTCTGACTTGATCCCGTTCGTCGCGCCTTCCCGGTTCGGCGAACCAGTGGCAAAAGTGCGGCGAAACAAAACTCCGTGCGGGAGGGGACTTACAGCAGCGAGTACTGTTCCGGATTCGCACCGGATTCCCTTTTGATTCCGGACGGCCGACGGCGGCCCGAAATACCGTGACGGGGACAAAGATACGTTTTTTTTTCGGATTTGACCGCTTCGAGGTGAAAAAAATGTCGTCGGAAGGAGATTATCCGTTGCGCAGTTGCTCGCGCAGCTTCTGTAACTCGTACATGCGGTCGCGATGGCGTGCGGCGGCGAGGAAGTCCAGCGATTTGGCGGCCTGCTCCATCTCCTCGCGCGCCTTGGCGATGAGCCCCTCCAGCTCGCTCCCCGTGAGGGCTGCGGGTTCGACGGGGCGCATTCCGCCCGCTGCCGTTCCGCCCGCTGCCGTTCCGCCCGCTGCCGTTCCGCCCGCTGCCGTTCCGCCCGTCGCCGCCCCGGCCGAGTAGGCGCGGTCGACGTCGGCCGCCATGCGGCTGCCGCTCTCCGCCGTGCCGTAGTGCTCCTCGGTGAGGCGGTGCACCGTCAGGTCGACCCCCTCGGTGCTCTTGCCCGCCAGCAGGGTGCTCTGCCCCGAGCCGCTGCGCTTGGCGCTGCGGGGCAGCATCTCGTGCTCGACGTCGAAGCGTACCTGCTTCTCGCGGCGGCGGTTCGCGTCGATGATCGCGCGCCGCATCGAGTCGGTGCAGGTCTCGGCGTAGAGGATCGCGCGCCCCTGCGCGTGACGGGCGGCACGGCCTGCGATCTGGGTGATCGAACGGACGTTGCGCAGGAATCCCTCCTTGTCGGCGTCGAGGATCGCCACCAGCGCCACCTCGGGCAGGTCCAATCCCTCGCGCAGCAGGTTGACGCCCACCAGCACGTCGAAAAGCCCTCCGCGCAGGTCCTCGAGGATCTGCACCCGCTCGAGCGTGTCGACGTCCGAGTGGATGTAGCGGTTGCGGATTCCGACGCGGTCGAAATATTTCGAGAGCTCCTCGGCCATGCGCTTCGTGATGGTCGTCACGAGCACCTTGTCGTCGTTGCGCACGCAGCGGTCGATCTCCTCGATCAGGTCGTCGATCTGGTGCTCGGTGATGCGCACCTCGAGCGGCGGATCGACCAGCCCTGTGGGGCGGATGAGCTGCTCGACGACCACCCCTTCGCTCTTCATGAGCTCCCAGTCGGCGGGCGTGGCGCTGACGTAGACCGACGTCCCCTGCAGCTGCTCGAACTCGCTGAAGGTCAGCGGACGGTTGTCGCGGGCCGCGGGGAGGCGGAAGCCGTA
>CAZVGH010000149.1:0-3712 GCA_964626515.1 uncultured Alistipes sp. | reverse complement strand
CGATCACGGGTCTGCGGCGCTGCGTGTCTATGCGCATGCCGAGCATCGTATTGATGAGGCAGAGACCGTCCGCACCCGCCTCCTCGCAAGCTCGGGCAATCGAGACGATATCCGTCACGTTGGGCGAGAGCTTGATATAGACCGGCTTGGTCGTCACGGCCTTCACGGCGCGCGTCACCTCGGCCGCCGCCTCGGGCGACGTGCCGAACGACATGCCGCCGTGCCGCACGTTGGGGCACGAGACATTGACCTCGATCAGCCCGACCTGCTCCTCGCGGTCGATTCGCCCGCAACAGTAAGCATACTCCTCGATCGAGAAGCCCGAAATATTGGCGATCACGGGTTTGTGGAAATACTGCTTCATGCGGGGCAGCTCCTCGGCGATCACCCGCTCGATTCCCGGATTCTGCAGGCCGACGGCGTTGATCATGCCCGCCGTGCATTCGGCGATGCGCGGTGTGGGATTGCCGAAGCGCGGTTCGCGCGTCGTTCCCTTGAACGAGAAGGTGCCCAGGATGTTGATATCGTAAAAATCCTTGAACTCGTTGCCGAATCCGAAGGTTCCGCTGGCAGGAATCACGGGATTGTCCAGGTGCCAGCCGCTCAAAACGACCGATGTGTCTCTCATTGTTTCCATGTTATGGCTTTCGGTGAAGGTGCGGCTCGCACCGCGCCGGCCGAAAACCCGTTACCAGATGATCTCCTCCTTGTCCAGCACGGGGCCCTCCTTACAGATGCGCTTGGTGCCGTACTTGGTCTTGCACGAACATCCCACGCAGGCGCCGAAACCGCAGCCCATGCGCTCCTCGAACGAAAGCTGTCCGTCCTGCGCCACGCCGTCGCACAGTGCGCGCAGCATCGGCAGCGGACCGCAGGCATAGAAATAGCCGAATTCGGGGACCTGTTCCGCAATGGCCGTCGTCACGAAGCCTTTTACGCCGCGCGAACCGTCGGCGGTCGCCACGACCGTCGTGCAGCCCAGCTCTTCGAACGCGTCGGCATAGAAGATCTCCGAAGCGGTGTTGAAGCCCAGCACCACCGTGACGCGGCGTCCCGCAGCCAGCAGCTCCTTCGCCAGCTTGTAGAGCGGCGGTACGCCTACACCGCCGCCGACCAGCAGCGTGTGCGGCGCAGCCTTCGTCACGTCGAAGCCGTTGCCGAGCCCCGTCAACAGATCGAGGCGTTCGCCCGGCCGCATCGCCGAGAGCTGGCGGGTTCCCTCGCCCACCACCTTGTAGATCAGCGTGAGGGTTGTCGCATCCGCGTCGCAGACCGAGATCGGGCGTCGCAGATACCGCCCCGTCAGGGCGATGTTGACGAACTGCCCCGGGCGGGTGATCCACTGCGTATCGCCCTCGAGCACCAGCCGCCAGACGGCATCGGTGAGCGGTTCGTTCCGCAGAATCGTATAGATTGCGTTCTTGTACATGGTAAGTTCTCTTTTCGATCCGATACCCCGGAGCGTTTCGCTCCGGGCCGAAACGAGCGTCCGCCGCGAACGGGGAACCGAAACGTTCCCGTCCGCGGCGGCGCGTCGCCGTCGTTATTTCGCGTCGATCGTCGAGACGCGCAGCGTAATCTCCTCGAGCACGTCCAGCAGCACGCGCACCGTCTCGAGCGCCGTGAAGACCGTCACGTTGTTCTCGACGGCCGTGCGGCGAATCTCGTAACCGTCCAGACGGGTGTTGTGCTGGTTGATGTCGATCGTATTGATCACGTAGCTTACGTGACCCTGACGCAGCGCGTCGATGATCTCCGAACTGCCCTCGCGCAGCTTGCGGCGCGTGCGGGTGCGGATGCCGTGCGTGCGCAGGTACTCCGCCGTGCCGGTCGTCGCCTCGATGTTGAAGCCCAGATCGTAGAAGCGCTTGATGAGCGGCAGTGCCGTCGGTTTGTCGGGATCGGCGATCGTGACGAAGATCGTGCCGTAGTTCGAGACGTTCATGCCCGTCGCCTGCAGCGCCTTGTAGAGCGCCCGCGTGAGCTTGTCGTCGTAGCCGATCGCCTCGCCGGTCGACTTCATCTCGGGCGAGAGGTACGAATCCATGCCGCGGATCTTGGCGAACGAGAAGGCGGGCGCCTTGACGTACCAGCGCGTCTTCTCCTTGCCGTAGACCTCCTCGATTCCCTGCTCGCGCAGCGAGCGGCCCAGGATCACCTGCGTGGCGATATGCGCCATCGGCACACCCGTAGCCTTCGAGAGGAAGGGCACCGTGCGCGACGAACGGGGGTTGACCTCAATCACGTAGACGTCGTCCTTCTCGTCGACGATGAACTGGATGTTATACAGACCCACGATGCCGATCCGCAGACCGAGGCGCACCGTGTAGTCGATGATCTTCTTGCGGGCCTCCTGCGAGACGCTGAAGGTCGGATAGACGCTGATCGAGTCGCCCGAGTGGATACCCGTGCGCTCGACGTGCTCCATGATGCCGGGAATGAAGACATCCTTGCCGTCGCAGATGGCGTCCACCTCGAGTTCCTTGCCCATGATGTAGCGGTCGACGAGCACCGGCGAATCGACGTTGACCTCGACGGCCGTCTGGAGATAGTGGCGCAGACGCTCCTCGTTCGAAACGATCTGCATCGCGCGGCCGCCCAGCACGTAGCTCGGACGAACCAGTACGGGATAGCCGATGCGGGCTGCAGCGCGCACGCCGGCCTCGATATCAGTCACCGCCTCGGCCTCGGGCTGCGGAATGCCGAGCTCCTCCATGATCTTCTCGAAGCAGCCGCGGTCCTCGGCGTTGCGGATCGCCTCGCAGTCGGTGCCGATGATCGGCACGCCGAGGGCGGCCAAAGGTTCGGCGAGGTTGATGGCCGTCTGTCCGCCGAGCGAGACGACGATGGCCTTGGGCCGTTCGAGACGGATGACGTTCATCACGTCCTCGACCGTCAGCGGCTCGAAGTAGAGCTTGTCGCTGGTGGTATAATCGGTCGAGACGGTTTCGGGGTTGTTGTTGATGATGATCGCCTCGTAGCCCGCCTCGCGGATCGACCAGATCGCGTGGACCGTCGAGTAGTCGAACTCCACGCCCTGCCCGATGCGGATCGGACCCGAGCCCAGCACGACGATCTTCTCGCGGTCGCTGACGAGGGACTCGTTTTCGAGCTCGTAGGTGGAGTAGAAATAGGGCACGTAGGACGAAAACTCGCTGGCGCACGTGTCGATCATCTTGTAGACGGGGAAGATGCCGTGCGTCTCGCGCAGGCGGAACATCTCCTGCTCCGAGAGGCCCCACAGCTGCCCGACGTACTTGTCGCTGAAGCCCATGCGCTTGGCGTCGCGCAAGGTCCCGACGTCGCGGGGATGCGCGCGGACGACGCTCTCGAACTCGACGATGTTCTTGAACTTCTCGAGGAAGAACATGTCGATCTTCGTGTTGTTGTAGATCATCACCAGATCGACGCCGTTGCGGATCAGCTGGGCGATGGCGTAGAGACGGTCGTCGGTCGCCTCCTTGATGTAGGCGAGCAGCTCGTCGTTCGTCGAGTTGTCGAACTTCTTGTGGTAGATGTGGCAGACACCCGTTTCGAGCGAGCGCACGGCCTTCAGCAGCGACTCCTCCATCGTGCGGCCGATGGCCATCACCTCGCCCGTCGCCTTCATCTGCGTGCCGAGCTTGTTCGAGGCGTCGGAGAACTTGTCGAAGGGGAAGCGCGCCACCTTCGTCACGACGTAGTCGAGCGCCGGTTCGAACGAGGCGGGCGT
>CAZVGH010000148.1:0-3736 GCA_964626515.1 uncultured Alistipes sp. | reverse complement strand
CGAAGACGATGATCCTCTCGGGCAATGGTCAGAACATCTACCCCGAGGAGATCGAGGACCGGCTGAACAACATGTATATGGTGCTCGAGTCGCTCGTGCTGGACGCGGGTGGCGGACGGCTCCGCGCCCTCGTGGTGCCCGACTACGAACAGGCCGAGAAGGAGGGGATCGACAAGGCGGAGCTGCCGGCCATCATGCAGGAAAACATGCGGCAGGTCAACGCCGAACTGGCGGCCTACGAGCGGCTGGCGGAGGTGGTACTCTACCCGACGGAGTTCGAGAAGACCCCCAAGCGATCGATCAAACGATACCTCTACGAGACGTCGCTGCTGAAGAAATAGCGTCGGGCGGGGTCGCTTCGCGGCCCGCCGCCGAGGCGGATCGGTCCGCACGGGCGGCAGCGAAATACAGCCTCCGTCCTCGGACGACGACAGACTGCCGACGGCCAAGCCGCCGCGATGCAGGATCCGCCCTCACGGTTTTGAATGTTGAATTTGCCACATCGTGTCATGAAGATCGGAAATAAACAGGCCATCGGTGAAAACCTGCTCTATCTGCTCGTCTGGACCGCCATCATTCTGGTGCCCGTCCTCAATTCGCAGATGCTCTCCGAGCTGCACGTCAACCTCGAGGAGGCGTGGATCATCTGGCGGCAGCTGATCCCCTATCTGACCATCTTCCTCGTACACAACTACCTCATCGCGAACCGCTATCTTCCCAAACGCCGTTACTGGCAGTACCTTTTCTTCACGCTGCTCCTGATCTTCGTCGTCTTCGCGCTGGTCGATTTCTACGAGCATTTCGATACGCTTCGTCCCTCGCCCGACACGCCGCAGCCGGGGCGGCAGGCCTCCTTCACGAACCTCGACATCTACTGGAACAACGTCTTCGCCCTCTTCATGTGCGGTACGAACAGCGCCATCAAGCTCCTCTATCAGTCGCTGCGCGACGAGCAGCAGATGCAGCTCCTCTCGCAGGAGAATCTGCGGGCCGAGATGGAGTCGCTCAAGTACCAGATCAACCCCCATTTCTTCATGAATACCCTCAACAACATCCACGCGCTCATCGACATCGACGGCGAGGCGGCCAAGTCGGCCGTCATCGACCTCTCGAAGATGATGCGCTATGTGTTGTACGATTCGGCCCACGCCGCAATCACCCTGGCGAACGACATCCGCTTCCTGCAGAACTACATCGAACTCATGCGCATCCGCTACACGGACAACGTCGAAATCACCTTCGACTATCCGCACGAGCTCCCCGCCAACGTCGCCATACCGTCGCTGCTGCTCATCGTCTTCGTTGAGAACGCCTTCAAACACGGCGTGAGCTACAACCGCCCCTCCTACATCCGCATCCGCATCGCATGCGCCGACGAGCGGCTCACGGCCGTCATCGCCAACAGCCGCCACCTCCCCGCCGACAACCGGCGCCGCGCCGGAGGCATCGGCCTCGAAAACGTCCGCAAGCGCCTCGACCTGACCTACGGCACGAACGGCTACACGCTCGACATCGACCCGCGCGCGACGAGTTATACGGTCACACTCGAAATCCCGATTACCCATGCTTAACTGTCTGGCCATCGACGACGAGCCGCTGGCACTGCGTCAGATCGTCTCCTACATCGCCAAGATTCCCTATCTGGAGCTCGTCGCGAGCTGCAACAATGCACTCGACGCGCAGCAGATCGTCGCGACGCAGCCCGTGGACCTGATCTTCGTCGACATCAACATGCCCGACCTGAACGGCATCGATTTCGTGCGTTCGCTCGCCCGGCGGCCGATGGTGATCTTCACGACGGCCTACTCCGAATACGCCATCGACGGGTTCCGGCTCGATGCGATCGACTACCTGCTCAAGCCCTTCTCCTTCGCCGAGTTCAGCCGCGCCGCCTCGAAAGCCTGCGCCCTCTACGAGCTGCAGCATCCCCAGCCCGCCGCCGCGGAGGAGGAGCCCGCACCGCAACAGGAGGCCGCCGAAGGAGCGACGGAGACGACTGCCGCGGAGACGTCCGAAGGGGCGGCCGACGAACGGGAGTTTCTCTCGGTGAAGGCCGACTACAAGGTGTCGCTCGTCCGCATCGCCGAGATCGTCTACGTCGAGAGCGAAGGCGAATACGTGCGCATCCACCTCGCCGACGGCTCGAAAATCACCACCCTCTGCCGCATCAAGAACATGGAGGCGTCGCTGCCCGCCGACCGCTTCATGCGCGTGCACCGCTCCTACATCGTCAACCTGCGCTGCATCCGCAGCTACGTCCGCGGCCGTGTCTATCTTAACGAAAAGGTGTTCCTGCCGATCGGCGAGAACTACAAGGAGTGTTTTCAGCAGTATATCGAGAAGACCTACAAGAATTTGTAAAGGCACTGCGGGGCCCGCTCACCGTCCGTGCGCAAACGGGCGTGTCGCATCAGCACGATGCCCGCGGCATCGTGCCGGTCGCCGCCGGCGGCGAACCTGCGACGGAACCGGCCGGCCGGATCCGCCGGCTGCCGTTCCCCTATTCCGGATGCCGGACTCAATCGCCGCTTATGACCTCGTCCATCGCGACGTCGTGCGGCTCGACGGGCAGACGGTCGAGCAGCTGATGCGGATAGCATACCCCGATTTTCGTGCCGCGGAAAGCCGTCTGCTGCAGATAACGGTCGTAGTAGCCCCGTCCGCGGCCCAACCGTCCGCCCGCCGCCGTAAAGGCGACGCCCGGCACCACCGCGAGGTCGATCGCCTCCGGCGGACAGCACACCGCCTCCGCCGAGGGCTCCTCGATACCGAAGGCGCCCGGCGCCAGCCGCGCGGGGTCGTAGTCGAAGAAGCGCATCGTCTCCCCTTCGACCCGCGGCACCGCCACGCGCCGCCCCGTCGCCAGCCACCGATCGGCCACCCCGGCCGTGTCGGGTTCGTCCGCCAGCGCGCAGTAGAGCGCCACGCAGCGCGCCGACCGGAATGCCTCCGAGCGCTCCACCCGTCCGAAGATCCGCACCGAAGCCTCCGCCCGCGCCGCCGCGCCGAGCGAGCGGTTCATGCGGCGCATCGCCGCCCGTATCTCCTTTTTCTCCATCTCCGTATTCCGTTATTTTATCCCGCAAAAAGCCTCGCCGCCGCTTTGTTATTCCGCAAACAATAACTATCTTTGCGAACAAAATGCAAGCGAACGATCATAATCATTCACAAAAATAACAAATTTCTATTTCATTATGAACTGTTTTCTCTGCAATTCGTCCGTGGGCAAGAAACTGGTGATGAGTGTTTCGGGATGCTTCCTCGTACTCTTCGTCCTCTTCCACATGTCCATGAATCTCGTCGCGATCATCTCGCCCGAAGGGTATAACATGATCTGCGAGTTCCTCGGCGCCAACTGGTATGCCTTGGCCGGTACGGTCGTACTCGCCGCCGGTGTCCTCGTGCACATCGTCTACGCGCTGATCCTCACCCTCAACAACTACCGCGCCCGCGGCGCACAGCGCTACGCCGTCACCGCCCAGGAGCCCGGCGTGTCGTGGTCGTCGAAGAACATGCTCGTGCTGGGCTTCGTCGTCGTCCTCGGTCTGCTGCTCCACCTCGTGCATTTCTGGTCGAAGATGCAGTTCGTCGAGCTGCTCGGCGGTCACGTCAACTCGCTCGGCCTCGGTGCCGCCGACGGTGCCGCCCTCGTCGCCTACACCTTCTCGCAGTGGTACAACGTCCTCCTCTACCTCGTATGGTTCGCCGCCCTGTGGTTCCACCTCACCCACGGCGT
>CAZVGH010000147.1:0-3798 GCA_964626515.1 uncultured Alistipes sp. | reverse complement strand
AACTGGATCGACTTCAACGCCGGTACGATGGTCGAGGACGAGGAGCCGCAGGCCGTGCTGGAGCGCCTGATCGAGAAGATCCTCGTCACGGTGAACGGCGAGCCGCTGAAACACGAGAAGACGGGTTTCAAGGAGATCGCCATCTTCAAAACGGGTGTAACGCTTTAACCGATGTCAGCCATGAAGAATCTGTTGATTTCGCTGGGTGCTCTGCTGCTCGCTTCGTGCGGGCCGCAGACGCCCAAAACCGAATATGAGGTCGACTGCAACGGCAAGGGCGACTTTACGACCGTACAGGCCTGCCTCGACGCGCTGCCTTCGAAATCGCCCGTATGGCGAACGGTGACGATCAAGCCGGGCACCTATCGCGAGAAGGTGACCGTCGACGTCTACAAGGACAAACTGCGTCTGGTGGGCGAGGGCGACGTGACGATCGTCTGGGACGATCACTCGGGCAAGGAGGTCGACGGCTACATAATGACCACGTACGACACCTATACGATGTCGGTGCAGGCCGATGAGGTGCTGCTCGAGAATCTCACGATCTCGAACGATGCGGGACGTGTCGGCCAGGCCGTGGCGCTCGAGACGCGCGGCGACCGCATCCGCGTCGAGAACTGCCGTCTGCTCGGCAACCAGGACACCTTCTTCCCGAAGAATTACGTGGCCCGCATCTACGTCAAGGACTCCTACATCGAGGGTACGACCGACTTCATCTTCGGTCCTTCGATCACGGTCTTCGACAACTGCGAGATCCACTGCAAGCAGAACAGCTACATTACGGCCGCTTCGACGACCGAGCGCAACAAGTACGGCTTCGTCTTCCGCAAGTGTCGCGTCACGACCGAGGAGGGGGTAGACAAGCTCTATCTGGGACGCCCGTGGAAATCGACGGCTTGCACCGTTTGGCTGGAGTGCGAGCTACCGGCTGCGATCCGTCCCGAGGGCTGGCACAACTGGGGCTCGAAGGAGCGTGAGAAGACGTCGTTCTACGCCGAGTGGCGTTGTACGGGTGCGGGTGCCGACCGTTCGCAGCGTGTTGCCTGGTCGCACGAGCTGACCGACGAGCAGGCTGCCGACTATACGCTCGAGAAGATCTATGCGCTCAAGACCGGTTCGGAGCAGTTCCACGATGCGTGGGACGGCACCTTTAACGAGTAAATAATCCCGACGACATGAAAAAATTGCTTTTTGCATGCAGCCTCGTGCTGCTGACCGCTGCCGCAGCGGCGCAGACGGTCTGGACGCCTGACCTGGGGAACGGCAAGTACAAAAACCCCGTTCTTTATGCCGACTACTCGGATCCCGACGTCATCCGCACGGGTGACGACTACTGGATGACCGCTTCGTCGTTCAACTGCACGCCGGGTCTTCCGATCCTGCATTCGACCGATCTGGTCAATTGGGAGATCGTCAATTACGTCTTTCTGAACCAGCCTCCCTACGATTATTTCGACCGTCCGCGTCACGGTGACGGCGTTTGGGCGCCTTCGATCCGTTTCCACGACGGCTGGTACTACATCTATTGGGGTGACCCCGACCGCGGCGTGCTGATGTCCAAGACGCAGGATCCGCGCGGCACGTGGAGCGAACCGCTGCTCGTGCAGGAGGGCAAGGGTATCATCGATACTTCGCCGCTGTGGGACGACGACGGCAAGGCCTATCTTGTCCATGGCTGGGCGGGTTCGCGAGCCGGCTTCAAGAGCATCCTGACGGTCTGCGAGATGTCGCCCGACGGCGAGCGGCTGATCGGTCCCGAGGTGATGATCTTCGACGGCCACGGCGAACATCCGACCGTCGAGGGTCCTAAGTTCTACAAGCGCAACGGCTGGTACTACGTCTTCGCCCCTGCGGGCGGTGTCAAGACGGGCTGGCAGGTGGTGCTGCGTTCGCGTTCACCCTATGGTCCCTACGAGATCCGCACCGTGCTGCAGCAGGGTGCGACGCAGATCCCCGGCCCGCACCAGGGCGGCTGGGTAGAGGATGTGGCGGGCGACTGCTGGTTCCTCCATTTCGTCGATATGTACGCCTACGGGCGTGTCTGCCACCTGCAGCCGATGCAGTGGACGGACGACGACTGGTGCACGATGGGTGTCGATATCGACAACGACGGTATCGGCGAGCCCGTGCTGACCTATCGGAAGCCCGCTTCGCGTGTTCCTTCTCCGGTGAAGAACCCCGCCGACAGCGACGAATTTTCGTCGCGGACGCTCGGGCTGCAGTGGCAGTGGCATGCCAACCCCGAACGGCGCTGGATGTTTACGAATCCGACCGACGGTACGATCCGTCTGTGGTGCCGTGCGCACGACGCCGAGTGGCACAACCTTTCGGATAACGGCAACCTGCTGCTGCAGAAGGTCAACGCCCCCGATTATACGGCGACGACCAAGCTCGCGTTCAAACCCTCCTACGAGGGCGACCGCGCCGGTCTGATCGTTATGGGACACAGCTATGCGACGATCGGACTGCGCTACGTCGACGGCAAGATCGTCATCGAGCAGGGGGTATGTCCCGATGCCATGCGCAAGCAGACGCCCGAGCGCATCGTTGCGACGGCCGAATATGCGGCCGACGGCAGCATGACGGATGTCTACCTGCGTGTCCGCATTCGTCAGGAGTGGAAAAAGGATGACCAGCCGCGCATGTTCTGCCGCTTCGCATACAGCCGTGACGGGAAGCGCTTCACGGAGTTCGGCGAGGAGTTCGAGGCCGAGGCCGGCCACTGGATCGGTGCCAAGATCGGCTACTACACGGATGCCGCCATCGGCAAGAACGACGGTGGTTGGGCCGATGCGGACTGGTTCCGCGTCTCGAGAAAGTAGTCGGACGATGGCATCGAGAAGAGAGGCGGCCGTAGCCCGCAAATGCAGCGGACGTTATAACTGCGCACAGGCAGTTGCCTGCTCTTTCAGCGATCTGACCGCGCTGGACGAGGAGACGATCCGTCGTGCGACGGGCGCTTTCGGGGCCGGCATGGGCAACATGGAGGGTACGTGCGGAGCGCTGACCGGTGCCGGACTGGTACTGGGCATGTTGCACGAGGATCGCACGCAGGCCATGCAGCAGATGCGTCTGCTGATGGAGCGTTTCCGCGAACGAAACGGCTCGACGGTCTGCAAGGCGCTGAAAGGCGTCGAAAGCGGGGTCGTGCTGCGTGCCTGCAACGACTGCGTGGCCGATGCCGCCGAACTGCTGGACGAGTTGCTGACGGTTCGTTGACCGGTTGGCCGAAATGATGAAAAAGGCCTCCCGCATACAGCGGGAGGCCTTTTTGTCGGAACGGCGCGCCGGGTCTATTGCTCGCTTTTGGCGTAGAGCGTTTGCAGCCGGTCGGTCATCGTATATTGGAAGATGCCGCGCAGCAGCATGTAGCAGAGGAAGGCCGCCCACAGCGCGTCGTTGCCGCAGAGGGGATATCCGACGAAGTAGATCAAAAAGAATGCGACGGTCGAAAGGAACATCGAGTTGCGCATGACGCGGCTCTCGGTGGCGCCGATCATGATGCCGTCCAGCACGAAAGGCACGGCGCAGCAGAGAGGGATCAGGACAACCCACACGATGTAGCGGCCTGCAAGGGCGATGAGTCCCGCAGCCTCGCTGCTCGAACGGTCGACGAAGAGTGCCAGCAGTCTCCGCCAGCCGACCAGATAGCCGGCGACGAAGCAGAGGGCGATGACGGTGCTCCAGAACAGACAGCGGTTGATGCAGAGGCGCAGCTGTTTCCGGTCGCGGGCTCCGATGAAGCGGCCCGTCAGCGCTTCCGCCGCATAGGCGAAACCGTCGTTCATGTAGGAGAAG
>CAZVGH010000146.1:0-3921 GCA_964626515.1 uncultured Alistipes sp. | reverse complement strand
ACACCCGCCGCTGGGGTTCGGCGCCGCACTCGGGCTTCGGTCTGGGTTTCGAACGTCTGCTGATGTTCGTGACGGGCATGTCGAACATCCGCGACGTGATTCCCTTCCCGCGCACCCCGCTGCACGCAGATTTTTAGTTGATCGGCATTTGAAAAATGAACGGGAAGGTCTGCGCAGGTTTTCCCGTTCTTTTTTTGAGACAAGATGGCAATCGCACAAAAACAGCTGCTGTCGCTTCAGCAGAAACTCTCTCCGCAGCAGATCCAGATGATCAAGCTGCTGGAGCTGCCCACCGTGCAGCTCGAGCAGCGCATCAAGCAGGAGATCGAGGAGAACATCGTTCTCGAGGAGGAGGAGCGTTCGTCCGACGAGGAGCAGCCGCAGGAGATCTCCGTCGACGACTATCTGCGCGAGGACGACACGCCCTCCTACAAGAGCCGGCTGAACAACTTCTCGCGCGACGACAAGCAGCGGCCCGTCTACCTCACCGAGGGACGTTCGCTGCAGGAGTATCTGATCGAGCAGCTTGGCTACCGCAACCTCACGGAGCGGGACGTGCGGCTGGCGACCTACCTCGTCGGGAGCATCGACGAGGACGGCTACCTGCGGCGCGATCTGGAGTCGGTGGCCGACGACATCGCCTTTACGCAGGGGATCGAGACGACGGCCGCGGAGCTCGAACGCCTGCTGGCGATCATTCATGAGCTGGAACCCGCGGGGGTCGGCGCCCGCAACCTGCAGGAGTGCCTGTTGCTGCAGATGAACCAGCTGCCGCTCAACTCGCGGGCGCGGCGGCTGGCGCGCAAGATCCTCACCTCCTATTTCGACGAGTTCGTCAAGAAGCACTACGAGCGTCTCATGAGCCGCCTGCAGATCTCGGAGGAGGATTTCCGCGAGGCGATCGCCGAGATCCGCCGCCTGGCGCCGAAGCCGGGCAACCTCTACGCCGAGGGGGGCACCAACACGACCCCCTACATCATCCCCGACTTCCTGCTCGACTGCCAGGAGGGCCGCTTCCAGCTCTCGCTCAACTCGTACAACGTCCCCGAGGTGCGCGTCAACCGCCGCTACGTGGAGATGATCCGCGACATGGTGCAGGCGGACGGCAAGGTGCGCGAGGCGGACCGCGAGGCGCTGCAGTTCGTCAAGAGCAAGATCGATTCGGCCAAGTGGTTCATCTCGGCCATCAAGCAGCGCCACGACACGCTGATGCGCACCATGCAGACGATTCTCGACTACCAGCAGGAGTATTTCCGCACGGGCGACCAGTCGAAGTTGCGACCGATGATCCTCAAGGATATTGCTGACCGTACGGGGCTCGACGTCTCGACCATCTCGCGCGTGGTGAACAGCAAGTACGTGCAGACGCAGTTTGGCATCATCCTGCTCAAGTCGCTCTTTTCGGAGGCGATGCAGACCTCGTCGGGCGAGGAGGTCTCGTCCTACGAGATCAAGACGCTGCTGCAGAAGTGCATCGACGAGGAGGACAAGCGGCATCCGCTGACGGACGAGGTGCTGATGAACCTGCTCAACGAGCGCGGCTACTGCATTGCCCGTCGCACGGTGGCCAAGTACCGCGAGATGCTCGGCATCCCCGTCGCGCGGCTGCGCAAGCAGATCTGACGGGCAGCGTCGGAAGAGACACAGGCGCGGACGAGGCCGGTTGCGGCTTCGTCCGCACCTGCATTTGGCCGGCTGCGGCGGTATTTTCACCCTGTTTGTATCGAACGGCAGGCGGAATGAACTACCTTTGCGGCATCGACGAAAAACAGGAACGCATGAATTGGCTGATTCTCTTTACCGCGGGGCTCTTCGAAGCGGGCTTCGCGTTCTGTCTGGGAAAGATGAAGGCGTGCACGGGTGCCGCGCACGCGCTGTGGGGCGCGGGCTTTCTGCTCTGCCTCGCATTGAGCATGGTGCTGCTGGCCAAAGCGGCCCGCACGCTGCCGATCGGCACGGCCTATCCCGTCTGGACGGGGATCGGTGCCGTCGGGACGGTGTTGCTCGGCATCGCCTTTCTGCATGAACCCGTCACACCCGCGCGGCTGTTCTTTCTGGCGACGCTGATTCTTTCGATCATCGGCCTGAAATCGGTGTGACGCGCCGATCGACGGGGGCGTCAGAGGAAGAAGACGATCGCCGTGAAGTGGCAGGCGGCGGCGACGTTGATGAACAGGTGCCAGACGAGGTGGTGATACCGGAACCCTTTCATGGCGTAGAAGAGGGCGCCGATCGTGTAGCAGACGCCGCCCGCGGCGATGAGCGAGACGAAGGGCAGCGAGGCGTGCCGCAGGAAGAGCGGGAAAAAGAAGACGACGGTCCAGCCCATGACGAGGTAGATTGTCAGGCTGACGGCGGGAATCGACCGCGTGCAGAGCGATTTGTAAAAGATGCCCGCGAGGACCATGGCCCATTGCAGGATGCAGATCAGCAGTCCCTGCCAGCCGCCGATGATGACCAGCGCCACGGGGGTGTAGCTCCCCGCGATGGCCACGTAGATGAAGATGTGGTCGAGAATGTGGAAGACCTCCTTGTGGCGCGAGTCGGGCGACATGGCGTGGTAGAGGGTCGACGTCAGGAACATGAGGAAGATCGAGAGGCAGAAGACCGAGACGCTCGACGCGACCAGCAGGCTGCCGCCGCTTTCGTAGAAGCTCCATACGGCGGCGAAGGGGGTGGCGATGAGTACGGCGAGGCTCATGACGCCGTGCGAGACGGTGTTGCCGACCTCTTCGCCGAAGGTGGGGATGTAGATGCGTGCCATGACGAACGGTTATCGGGAGTTGGTTGAGGTTGCCCGATGCTGCAAAGATAGTGCATTTTCCCTTCACTTTCAATAAAATCGACCGTTTGCATCATGCGGCGCGCCTGTCGCGGGGGCGCTGGCGGCCCGCTCGCCGCTTCCCGGTCCTGCCGTTTTTTGCCTGCTGCGGATCCTCCGGTCGCGGCAAAATGCAAGCGGGCTTGCTTTTCCCTCGACTTTTCGTATCTTTGACTGACGTCGAAGATACTCCCGCTCGGCAAAATGCAAGCAAGCTTGCTTTTGCCCTCGCTTATTCGTATCTTTACCCCCTCGAAACACAACCCGAAAAGAAACTCCCATGCGGAAACCCGCCTCTACTCCCGCGGCGTGGGTCTCGGCCCTGCCGCTCGTCGTGCTGACGCTGCTGTTCTACGTCGTCATCCGCTGCTTCGGCGGCGATGCCATCTACGGCGGCAGTCAGATCGCCCTGATCGCCGCCTCGTCCGTCGCCGCCGTGCTGGCGGTCTGCTGCTACGGTCGCAGCTGGCAGCAACTGGAGGATTCGATCGTCGAGCACATCCGCTCGGCCACCTCGGCGATCCTCATCCTGCTGCTCATCGGTGCCATCGCAGGCACGTGGATGCTCTCGGGCATCGTCCCGACGATGATCTGCTACGGACTGAAACTGCTGCATCCGAGCTATTTCCTGGTCGCCTCGTGCCTGATCTGCGCCGTCGTGTCGCTCATGACGGGCAGTTCGTGGACCACGATCGCCACGATCGGCGTCGCGCTGATGGGCGTCGGCGAGGCGATGGAGCTGCCCGAAGGGTGGGTTGCGGGCGCCATCATCTCGGGCGCCTATTTCGGCGACAAGCTCTCGCTGCTGTCGGATACCACCGTGCTCGCCTCGACGACCGTCGGCGTACCGATCTTCACCCACATCCGCTACATGCTCTTCACGACCGTCCCGTCGATCGTCGTGGCGCTCGTCGTCTTCGGTGTCGCGGGCTGCCTGCTCGACCATGCCGAGGCGGCGCAGTCCGACCTCTATGCCGCGACGCTCGCCGCGACGTTCCGCATCTCGCCCTGGCTGCTCGTCGTCCCCGCGGTGACGGGCTATCTGATCGCGCGGCGTCTGCCCGCCATCATCACCCTCTTTGCGGCCGTCGTAATGGCCT
>CAZVGH010000145.1:0-3923 GCA_964626515.1 uncultured Alistipes sp. | reverse complement strand
GCTTCCGTCCCGGCATGGTGCCGATGGGCATCGTCAAGAAGATGTACGGCAAGGGTCTCGTGGCCGAGCAGTCGTACCGCAAGGCTTCGAACGGCGTCTTCGAATACCTCCAGAAGGAGGGCATCGACTACCTCGGCGACGTGATCCCGTCCGAGGAGCAGGGTGCGTTCGATTTCGAGAACAACACCGAGTTCGAGTTCAAGTTCGAGATCGGCGAGGCGCCGAAGATCGAGCTGGAGCTCTCTGAAAAGGACGAGCTGGTCTACAACCGCATCGCCGTCGAGGAGCAGATGCGCGCCGACTACCGTTCGAACTACCTGCGCCGCTTCGGCCGTCTGGTCGACGTCGAGGAGGTGGCTGCCGACGAGGCGCTGACCGTGACGCTCGACAACGGCGACATGCAGGTGCAGGACGCCTACGTGGGCCTCATCTCGATGAGCGAGGAGGAGCGCAAGCCGTTCCTCGGCAAGAAGGTGGGCGACAAGATGCAGGTGAACGTGAACGAGCTCTACAAGAGCCCGTCGCAGCGCGCCGCCATCCTGCAGGTCAAGGAGAACGAGTTGGAGACGGTCAACCCCGAATTCGCGCTCGAGATCACCAAGATCCGCAAGTTCGCCGAGCCCGAGCTCAACGAGGAGTTCTTCAAGATGGCCTTCCCCGCCGGTGACGTGACCTCGGCCGAGGAGCTGGACAAGATGCTCGAGGGTCAGATCGCCGCCGAGCTGGGCCGCGAGAGCGACTACCTCTTCACGCTTCAGCTGCGCGACTACCTGGTCGCCAAGGCCGGTCTGAAGATGCCCGAGGCGTTCCTGAAGCGCTGGCTCTACACGATCAACGAGGGCAAGTTCACGATGGAGGAGATCGAGAAGGATTTCGACCAGTTCCTCAAGATGTTCACCTGGAACTACCTCCAGAAGCACTTCATCGCCGCCGAGAAGCTCACCGTAACGCCCGAGGAGGCGCAGGCCGAGGCCAAGGCGCTCGCCGCCGCCCAGTTCGCGCAGTACGGCATGCCGTCGGCTCCCGAGGATATGCTCGAGGGCTACGCCAAGCAGATCCTCGAGAACAAGGAGCAGTCGCAGAAGATCTACGAGAAGCTCTTCGAGGTGAAGGTCGTCGAGGCTGTCAAGGCCAAGATCAAGGTGACCGAAAAGGCCGTTTCTTCGGAAGAATTTGCGAATTTGGCGAAGGCGATGTAGCATTATTCGCGAAAAATCGCTATCTTTGGACTTTGCAGGCGTGATGTTTGCAAAGTCCTTTTTTTCAAAACAGAAAAGCCATGACTTCCGAATTTGAAAAATACGCCCGCGGGATGCACGGTATCAGCTCGCTGAAGCTGCATGATTTTCAGTCGATCGCCGCATCGTACGTCTCGCCGACGATCATCGAGGAGCGCCAGCTGAACGTGGCGACGATGGACGTCTTCTCACGCCTGATGATGGACCGCATCATTTTCCTCGGTGCCCCCATCTACGACGACGCGGCCAACATCATCCAGGCCCAGCTGCTCTTTCTCGAGTCGGTCGACCCCGAGAAGGACATCCAGATCTACATCAACTCCCCGGGCGGTTCGGTTTCGGCGGGGTTGGGCATCTACGACACGATGCAGCTCGTGGGCTGCGACGTGGCGACGATCTGTACGGGCATGGCCGCTTCGATGGGTGCCGTGCTGCTGACGGCGGGTGCCGCCGGCAAGCGCTCGGCGCTGCCCCATTCGCGGGTGATGATCCACCAGCCGCTGGGCGGCGCGCAGGGGCAGGCCTCGGATATCGAGATCACGGCCCGCGAGATCCTCAAGACGCGCCGCGAGCTCTACGAGATCATCTCGCAGCATGCCGGCGTGCCCGTGAAGAAGATCGAGCGCGACGCCGACCGCGACTACTGGCTCTCGGCCGCCGAGGCGCGGGACTACGGGCTGATCGACGAGGTGCTCTCGAAGCGCGAGAAGTAGGCGCGCACCTTTTTCAGAGGCGCTCCCGCGCGGGCGCCGCGAACGGAACAAAAGAACGATGACGCAAAAGAGAAACAATAACAACCGGCACGGGGACGGCGGCGACTGCTGCTCGTTCTGCGGTGCCCGCCGCTCCGACGTCGAGATCCTGTTTCAGGGCCTCGACGGCGCCAATATCTGCAACAAGTGTATTGAGAACGGCTATAAGATCCTGCAGGAGAACGCCGTGGGCGCCGCCGCCAAGGCGTCGGCCGCGCCGCTGCGCCGCGAGGATCTGCTGAAGCCCGTCCAGATCAAAGCCTTCCTCGACGAGTGGGTGATCGGTCAGGACGACGCCAAACGGGCGATGGCCGTGGCCGTCTACAACCATTACAAGCGGCTGCTGGCCCCCGCCGACGGCTCCGACGTCGAGATCGACAAGTCGAACATCGTGCTGGTGGGCCCCACGGGTACGGGCAAGACGCTCATCGCCCGCACGATCGCCAAGCTGCTGAAGGTCCCCTTCACGATCGTCGACGCGACGGTTCTCACCGAGGCGGGCTACGTGGGCGAGGATGTCGAAGGCATCCTGTCGCGCCTGCTGCAGGTGGCCGACTACGACGTGGCCGCAGCCGAGCGGGGCATCGTCTTCATCGACGAGATCGACAAGATCGCCCGCAAGAGCGACAACCCCTCGATCACGCGCGACGTCTCGGGCGAAGGCGTGCAGCAGGCGCTGCTGAAGATTCTGGAGGGCACGGTGGTGAACGTTCCGCCGCAGGGCGGCCGCAAGCATCCCGACCAGAAGTTCATCCAGGTCGACACGCGCAACATCCTCTTCATCTGCGGCGGTGCCTTCGACGGCATCGAGAAGAAGATCGCCCAGCGGCTCAACACCCGCGCGCTGGGCTACGGCCGCATCCGCACGGAGCAGGTCGACCGCAACAACCTGATGAAATACGTCCTCCCGCAGGATCTGCGCTCCTTCGGCCTGATCCCCGAGCTGGTGGGCCGTCTGCCGGTGCTGACCCACATGCAGCCCCTCGGCCGCGAGGCGCTGCGCTCGATCCTCACCGAGCCGAAGAACGCGATTGTCAAGCAGTACGAGCGCCTCTTCGCCATGGACGGCGTGGAGCTGCGCTTCGAGGATGCGGCGCTCGACTACATCGTCGACAAGGCGATCGAGTTCAAGCTCGGCGCCCGCGGTCTGCGTTCGATCGCCGAGGCGATCATGACCGACGCGATGTTCAGCCTGCCGTCGGGCGACGAAAACCGCTTTACCGTGACGCGCGACTACGCCGCCGAGCGTTTCGGACGCTCGTCGGTCGTGCAGCTCCGCCAGGTGGGCTGACGCGGCTGGGTCCGGCTGAAAATAGACTGGACCGGCTGAAAATAGGCTGGGGCGGGCTGCGGAGGCGGCTGCGCCCGGCCGGCGAAGGGGCCGGCGGCGCGAATGCCGGCGGTCAACGAAAGAAGAGATATTAACATTATTATACGTAAACGATTATGGCTACTAATTCCGAATTGAAACGCGTCGCGGACAACATCCGTGTCCTGGCGGCGGCAATGGTCGAAAAGGCGAAATCGGGCCACCCCGGCGGCTCGATGGGCGGCGCCGACTTCATGGCGGTCCTTTTCACCGAATTTCTGAACTACGATCCGGCGCGGATGGATCATCCCTACCGCGACCGCTTCTTCCTCGATCCGGGCCACATGTCGCCGATGCTCTATGCGACGCTGGCGCTGGCCGGCAATTACACGATGGAGGATCTGGCCAACCTGCGCCAGTGGGGCAGCGTGACGCCGGGTCACCCCGAGGTGGACGTCATGCGCGGCGTGGAGAACTCGTCGGGCCCGCTGGGTCAGGGCCATGCCATCGCCCTCGGCGCCGCGATCGCCGAGCGCTTCATGGTTGCCCGCTTCGGCGAGTGGATGGCGCACAAGACCTATGCCTACATCTCGGACGGTGCCGTCGAGGAGGAGATTTCGCAGG
>CAZVGH010000144.1:0-3924 GCA_964626515.1 uncultured Alistipes sp. | reverse complement strand
CCGCGCGAGGTGATGAACCGCACGTGGGTGCTGCGCAAATACCTCTCGGACATGAATACCGTCGAGGCGATGGAGTTCCTGCAGAAGCAGATGAATCTTACGGAGACGAACGAAGAGTTCCTGGCCACGATGAACCACTAAATCAAGGAAACGACCAACTACAACCTGTCAATATGAAGAAACTCCTGCTTTTCTGCCTGGCTCTGGCAGCCGCATGCAACGCGTTTGCATGGGGGCAAAAGGGTCACGACGTCACGGCGTGGATCGCCGAACAGCATCTGACGCCGGAGGCGGCCGCAGCCGTCGACCGCGTGCTCGGCGGACACTCGCTGGTCTACTACGCCAACTGGATGGACAACGCCAGCAATACGCCCGAGTATGCCTACAGCAAGACATGGCACTACCTGAACATCGACGAGGGCGAGACGATCGAGTCGCAGCCCCGCAACCCGAAAGGGGATGTGCTGACGGCCCTGCACAGCATCATCAAGCGCATCAAGAAGGGCAAGCTCAAGCCCGAGGAGGAGCTCGACCAGCTGCGCATGCTGATCCACCTCGTAGGCGACATGCACTGCCCGATGCACGCCGGCCGCACCACCGACCGCGGCGGCAACAACGTCCCCGTGGTCTATTTCGGCCGCGACACCAAGCTGCATTCGATCTGGGACACGGCGCTCGTCGAGTCAGCCCACAACTGGAGCTACTCCGAGTGGCAGCAGCAGATCGACCGCATCTCGGCCGAGGACGCCGCCGCCATCTGCGCGGGCGAACTCGAGGACTGGTTCCGAGAGACGGTCGCCTATACGACCATGATCTACAAGGTGACGCCCGCCGGCACGAAGATCTCCTACGACTACCTCAATGCGATGACCCCCGTCCTCGAGACGCAGTTCCTGCGCGGCGGTCTGCGTCTGGCGCACATTCTGAACGAGTTGTACGGCGACCGGAAATAATCCGTCCGTCCGCACAATAAGCCACCGCCGCAGCGCGTTAACGCCTGCGGCGGTGCTGTTTTTCGGCATCTTCCTGCAGCCGGGCACGAGGAATCGGCAACCGGCCGCAGGGGAGGCGTCTCCCGTCAAAAAACGCAGCGGGGCAGGGACCGGATTCGGCGGCGGCGATTCGCCGGATTCGGAAATAACGCCGAAGCAAAAAGGCGTATTGCGACAGTTTTGAAACAAAAACAAGACAAAAAATCCTCCCGAAACGGCTATTTATTCCCGATCCGACCAATAATCATTACAACGGATGCGCCGAAAACGGAGAATAAAAGCTATCTTTGCGGCAAAATATTTTCAGTCAAAACAATAAACGTGTCATTATGAAACAAAAATTCGTGCAAGCAGCAGCCGTGGTATGTGCCATGGCCGCCGTCGGTTGCGGTCAGGCACCGGCGCCCATGGGCCCCGCCCAGTATGCCGTACTCGAAGTTGCGACCACCAACCGCGAAATCCCGAGCAACTACTCGGCCACCGTTCGCGGTCGTCAGGACATCGATATCTATCCGCAGGTAGGCGGTACGATCGCCGAAATGCGTGTCACCGAGGGCCAGCAGGTAGCGAAAGGGCAGGCGCTCTTCGTCATCGACCAGGTGCCCTACAAGGCCGCGCTGCAGACGGCCGAGGCGAACGTCGCCGCCGCCAAGGCGGGCGTAGCGACCGCCCAGCTGAACTACGACAGCCGCAAGGAGCTCTTCGCCAAGAACGTCGTATCGAAGTTCGACCTCACGACGGCCGAGAACTCGCTGCTGACGGCCAAGGCTGCACTGGCCCAGGCCGAAGCACAGCGCGTCAACGCCGCCAACTCGCTTTCGTACACCGTAGTCAAGGCGCCGGCCAACGGCGTCGTGGGTACGCTGCCGTACCGCGTGGGTGCACTGGTCGGCTCGGCCATGCCGAAACCGCTGACCACCGTTTCGGACAATTCGGTAATGTACGTCTACTTCTCGATGAACGAGAACAGCCTCCTCGAACTGACGCGCCGCTACGGCTCGATCGAGGAGACGCTGAAGCAGATGCCCGCCGTCCGTCTGAAGCTCAACGACGGTTCGATCTACGAGGAGGAGGGCCGCATCGAGTCGATCAGCGGCGTCATCGACACCTCGACGGGCACGGCCCAGCTGCGCGCCGCCTTCCCGAACAAGAACGGCCTGCTGCACAGCGGCAGCTCGGGCATGATTATCCTGCCCAACACCTACGAGAACTGCATCGTCGTGCCGCAGGGCGCCACCTTCGAACTGCAGGACCGCGTCTTCGTCTTCAAGTATGAGGACGGCATGGCCAAGTCGGCCCCGATCGAGGTCGAGAAGATCAACGACGGCCGCGAATACATCGTGCGCTCGGGCCTGAAAGTCGGCGACGTGATCGTGGCCGAGGGCGCCGCCATGCTGCGCGAGGGTACGCCGATCGTTCCGAAACAGGCCGCCGCAGCTCCGGCAGCCCAAACCGAAAATGCAAAAGAGGAGTAAACCATGAATCTGAAGAATTTTATCGAACGTCCCGTACTGGCGTCCGTCGTATCGATCGTGATCGTCATCGCCGGTATCATCGGACTCTTCACGCTCCCCGTGGAGCAATATCCCGACATCGCCCCTCCGACGGTGATGGTGCGCGCGACCTATCCGGGCGCCAGCGCCGAGACGATCCAGAAATCGGTGATCGTGCCGCTCGAGGAGCAGATCAACGGTGTCGAAAACATGCAGTACATCACCTCGACCGCATCGTCGGGTTCGGCAGCGATCTCGATCGTCTTCCGTCAGGGCACGGACCCCGACATGGCGGCCGTGAACGTACAGAACAAGGTGGCCATCGCTTCATCGCTGCTGCCTGCCGAGGTTACGAAGATCGGTGTCATGACCATGAAGCGCCAGACCTCGATGCTGCGCGTTATCTCGACCTTCTCGCCCGACGACCGCTATGACGAGAACTTCATCTCGAACTACGTGAAGATCAACATCGAGCCCCGCATCAAGCGTATTCCGGGCGTCGGCGAGGCCTTCACGCTCGGCGGCGACTACTCGATGCGTATCTGGCTGAAGCCCGAGGTCATGGCCCAGTACAACATGATGCCTTCGGACATCACCTATGCGCTGGCCGAGCAGAACGTCGAGGCCGCCGCAGGTTCGCTGGGCGCCAACTCGGAGAACGTCTACCAGTACACGCTCCGCTACAAGGGCCGTCTGACGACCCCCGAGGAGTTCAAGGAGATCGTCATCCGCTCGACGGCCGACGGCCAGGTGCTGCGTCTGAAAGACGTGGCCGACGTCGAGCTCGGCGCCGAATCCTACGACTACAAGGGTTACCTGAACGGTCACACGGGCGTGACGACGATGGTCATGCAGACGGCCGGCTCGAACGCCACGCAGGTGGTGGAGGAGATCGACGCCCTGCTCGACGAGGTGCGCGCCGAGATGCCCGAGGGACTGGACGTTACGGGCGTCATGTCGGTAAACGACTTCCTCTACGCTTCGATTCGCGAGGTTATCAAGACCCTGCTGGAGGCCTTCCTCCTCGTCGTGCTGGTGGTCTACGTCTTCCTGCAGGATATCCGCTCGACGCTCATTCCGTCGGTGGCCATCCTCGTCTCGCTGATCGGTACGTTCGCCTTCCTGTCGGTAGCCGGTTTCTCGATCAACCTGCTGACGCTCTTCGCCCTCGTGCTGGCGATCGGTACGGTGGTCGATGACGCCATCATCGTCGTCGAGGCCGTGCAGGCCCGTTTCGACGCAGGCTACCGCTCGTCGAAGCTCGCCACGATCGACGCCATGTCGGGTATTTCGTCGGCCATCATCACCTCGACGCTCGTCTTCATGGCCGTGTTCATCCCGGTATCGATGATGAGCGGTACGTCGGGTGTCTTCTACACGCAGTTCGGTATCACGATGGCCGTCGCTGTCGGTATTTCGGCGCTCAACGCCCTGACGCT
>CAZVGH010000143.1:0-3934 GCA_964626515.1 uncultured Alistipes sp. | reverse complement strand
CTCTTCATCACCTTCTTCGGTGCACGGCAGGCGATCAAAGGTCAATAAGCCCGCCACCTTACTTTCGATCTTCCGCGCCCCGGCATACCCCGCATGTCGGGGCGTTCGCATGCGGCCGACGGCTCGCAAAAAGGGCGTCCCTTCCGCAGAAGGGACGCCCGATGCGACGCAGGAGAAACCGGTTTATTTTTTGGCGGGACGCGTGCCCTTCTTCACGACGAGGGTCACCGTCTGCTCCTTCTTGCCGAACTGGTAGGTGTAGGTCACCTTGACCTGTACCTCCATGTCCGCGGCGATGGCAATGCTGCTGTCAGCCACCTCTACAACGCCCTCTTTGAGTGTCACGGCCGGGTTCCACGTACCTACGGCAGCGTAGGTCACGCTCCCCTTGAGAGCCGTGGCCAGATCGGCATTCAGCCCGTCGGACCCGAAGCAGTCGCGGTTGCCTGCAGCGAGATTCACGAGCGAAGCGACGTATTTCGACTCACCGGCATAGAGCGTGTTGTCGGCCTTCGGATCGAGGACGAACGCACCCACGGGATCCTCGATGTAGGCGGTGAAGGTCTGCTCGCCGACTTTGACGCCGCCTTTCGATGCCTCGACCCGGATAATCAGTTCGAGTGCCGTCCAGTCGTTCCACGAGAGAACGCCGTCGACGATCTCGGGCTTCGTACGACCCTTCTTCTCCATCTCGGCAAGCGCCTTGGCCTGTGCCGAATCCTTTACGTCGTAAATCGAATAGGTCAGATCGAAACCCTCTTTCGTCGAGTAGGCGATCGACATATCCTTCTGCTCGACGCTGAAGAGATCGTCTTTCAGCTCGGTCTTCATGGCGGCGCGGCCGTTCACGATGTAAAGGCTGTTCGGAATCCACGTTACGCCCGGCTTGTTCAGTGCGACGCCGAGGGCCTTGACCGAGGTCGTCAGACCGCAGTCGTGCGCATACCCGATCGTCGGCATGTAGCTCTTCGTCTCGTTCAGAGCAGCCGCCTCAAAGTGTACCTTCACGGCACCGTCGACGATCGACAGGGCTGCCTGTCCGTCCTTTTCGGCCTCCGACGAAGCTTCACCGAGCATCTCGACGAACTCCTCTTTCGTGATCTGGCCCTTCACGGCAGCCTCGTTGGCGGCCCAGAGCATCGCAACGTACTTGTCCGCGGTCTCCTTACCCTCTTTGGCGGGCAGCAGTTCGTAATCGTACGTACCGTCGTAGATGAAGGTCTTGGCGGGGAGCTCGATACCCTTCAGCTCGGGCATGGCCTTCACCGTCACGGGGATCGCCACTCTCACGCGGCAGGAATCCAGCTCGCACGAACCCTTGACGACGTACTCGCCGCCCTCGGCGAAGAGGTTATCGAAGTCGCGGATCTCCAACTCGGCCCACTTCACGTCGCTCTCGGCAGTCGGCGTGGTGGTCAGCACCAATGCCACCGAAGCGTTGACCTGCTTGCCGCCCCGGTAAAGCGCCACGTCGAAATTCTTCGCGCAAGCCTCGTTGTACTGTTCGACGTTCACGCCGCTCACGGCAGCCTCCTCCGAACGGTAGAGGTTGTTGTTCTTGTAGGCGGCATAGCTCCATACGTAGTTGACGGCCGGCATCTGCATATCGATGGTCGTCGTCACAAACTCGTAAACCAGCTGCACCGTACCCAGCTCGAGGCTGTAACCCTCGTATTCGGTGCCCTCGACACCAACAATCGAGCAGGTGTAGCGGCCCGAGCTGACCGTCTCACCGCGAAGCGACTTGTTGACCGTCTTGATCGAGAAGCCGTCGGCACCCAGCGTCAGGCAGGATTTCAGCGTCTCGTCCGACACCGTGGCGACCACGGGCTTCTTGTCGCTGCCCGTCTCGGGGGTATAAACCACCTCCACGACATCGCCGAAGGCCTCCCAGATGTTCGTCACGGCGTCATAGACCGGATTCTTCTCCGCATCGACACCGTTCTCGGCAGCCACGACGACGCCCTCGAGGAACACCTGCTCGGTCTTATCCGTATAATCGAGCTCCTTGGTCCAAACCGAACCGAACGCCACCTGCTGTTTCTCCTTGACGACACAGAAGCTGTCGGCATCGAGCTGCTTCGTCCCGTTGGCGTTCACCATCGTGTAGGCCGACAGGAAGTCGATGCCCTGGTGACGGACTGCGTTCTCCTCCGCACCGGCTTCGGCACCAGGTACGACGACATGCAGTGCGATGGCAGGCAGTTCGCCGTTCTCGGCCGAGAGATGCTCGTCGGTCGAAACGGTCACCGTGATCGTACCGGCAGCGGCATCGATCTTCACGTCGGTGAGCTGTACGGGCTCGGCTGCGGCACGCGTCTTCACGCTGCGTACGTCGAGCGATACATGCTCCGGTTCGATCTTGCGGCAGGCCGATGCGGGCGTCACCTGCCACGTCAGCTGCTTCGTGCTCTCGTCGAGCACCACCGTCTTCGGCTCTTTCGCACCGCTCTTGGTCAGCGACAGCGTAACGCGGCTGCCGAGATCGATGCGGTTGTTCGTGATCTCGTCTGCCGTCGCGGGTACCCATACCATCGACTGGATACGGCCCTCGATCTCGGCCACGCGAATTTCCAGCGCCTCGATCTTCTTGTCATACCCTTCGAATACCGGTTTCAGCGTCTCGCCCGAGACGTTGCCGTCGGTCGCAGCGGCGATCAGCTTGTTGATCTCCTTCACCAGATCACTGTTAGCGGTCGTCAGGGCACCCTTGACGGCAGCAACCGCAGCGTCGCTGATCCCCAGCTTGGCGATAAAGGCCTCCGTCGGCTCGTAGGCGGCCATATAGGCGGCAAAGCCCTCGCCCAGCCAGCCGTCGATGGCACGCTTCACGTCGCTGCCCTCGGCACCGAAAGCCTTCGCGATCTCGGTCAGCAGCTGGTCGATCTGCGACTGCGACAGGGCGCTCTCACCCGTCATGAAGGGCGCCTCCGCCAGCGCTGCGCCGATCGCATCGGCGACGTTGCCCTGCACGGCACCCCAGATGTCATAAGCGGCGATCATCGCGTCGAAGGCGGCCTGCACGTCGGACGCACGCTGCAGTCCGTCGATCAGCTGCTGCACGTCGGCTGCCGTCTGGTAACCGTAACCCTCGATCATCGCACGCACGGCGTCGCCCGTGAGCCACTCCTTCAGATCGCTCTTGTAGGCCACACCGGCACGCTGCAGCTGCGCCTCGAAGTCGGCCGTGCGGAGGAAGGCCGCAAAGTCGATGCTGTTCAGGGCATCGACCGTCGACTGCATCTGCTGCAGATCGGCTTTCAGCGCCACGGTGCCCGTCAGCGCCTCGACACGCTGGTTGATGTCGTCGATTTCGTCGTCGTAATCCTTACAGGCGACGTTGCCCGCCAAAACACCCACAAGGGCGAAGGCAAGCAGTTTTCTCCATGTTTTTCTCATAATACTGAATTTAAGTGTTGAATGGTTGATCGGTGTTTTTGCTGTTTCGTATTCGGTTATTTATCGGTTCATTGGGCGGATTTCCTCTCACGAAGCTGTTTTTGATTTCTCAATGGTATCATATATGATACGCGTGTTGCAAATGTAAACACTAAAATTTGCATAACAAAATTTTTCACCGATTTTTTTTCGAACCGAATGGATTACCAGGAAGAGATAGCAGCTATCGCTGCCAGAATGAAGCAGTTAAGGAAAGAGCGAAAATTGACCGTACAGGAGATTGCCTACCGCTGCGAAATGGAGCGGTCGAATCTGAGCCGCATCGAGGCCGGGAAAACCAACCTGACGATCAAAACGATCTGCACGATCTGCAATGCGCTGGGGGTGACGCTGCGCGACGTAATCCGCTGAATCCGGATACCTATTATATACGCGAAACGCCCGCGGTGTATTCCGCGGGCGAATGATCTCATGTGCCGACCGGCGCCTACCAGCGGATCGGCTCCAGTCCCTGGGCCGTCAGATAGGCGTTGGC
>CAZVGH010000142.1:0-3970 GCA_964626515.1 uncultured Alistipes sp. | reverse complement strand
AAATCTGGAAAATTTTAAGAAGCAACCAAGAGTAAAGCGTAAACGCTCACGTTCCTACGTGGGCTTTACTTTAATTTGGTTGCACGGTTTTCCAGAGCCTCAGAAAACAAATTGAGTTCGGTCCCACGTTTTTTTATGTTCACTGAATCAATCCGTTGCAGGGACTGGCACAGCCTAACCCAATTTCAATTCCATGTTCTGTTCATCTTGCGGAAAGCAGCTTGCAGACGACGCCGTTTTCTGCTCGAGCTGCGGACGGCCCGTCGCCCAAAAACCGCAACCGCCCGCGTTTGCCGCCGCTCCTCCCCAACCCGTCCCCGGTGCCTCCCGTCCGATCCGCAGCCGCAAAGAGCGGTCGGTAGCCATCGTATTGTGCTTCTTTTTAGGCTGCTTCGGAGCTCACCGCTTTTATTTAGGTAAAAATTCCTCGGCTGCGGTTATGCTGATCGTCGGATTTTGCGGCCTGGTCCTCTTTCTGCCACTGCTGATAACCTTCATTTGGGCTCTCGTCGATTTCATTCAACTGCTTGCTCGCGGACAGGAGGCATTCGATGCCGAATACAATTGTTGACACGCCATGAAGAAATGGATTATTCCGAGCTTGCTGCTCATCGGTTGTATCGGCTGGTGGCTCTACAACCATATCGACTTTTCAAAGCCGATCGCCATCGAAACCTACGTACCCTCGGCCGAGTGCGCACCGGCTTATGAGGCGCTCGACCGTGCGTTCCAAACGGCGGGAGACGACTACGACATCGAACAGACGGTACGCATCATGAATTCGCTGGAGGTCGCCCAGTCGCAGGCCGACAGTTTCGAGGATTTTCTGGAGTACATGGCTCGGCAGGATTATCGGCACGTCGCGACCGACGTACTGGAGGCCAAGCGCATGCTCTTCCCGATCCTGGATGAGATGAATATGCTGCGCCGCACGCAGAAAGAGTTGTCATCCGTCTGGTACTGCCTGCGCGGCGCCACTCGCAAACTGACCGACGACGCCTCCGAACAAGGGGCGACCGCCTACGCGCTGACGTTGTGTTCCAGTGGCGGCGCCACGGCCGTTGCAGCCGGTGTCGACGCGGCTTTCGACGCCTATCAGGAGCAGCAGGAGCTGAAGCGGAAGACGGAGAAGCAGCTGAACCGGTTACGACGGCAATACATCGCGTACCTGGAACGCTACATGCCCGTCTACTACAAATACATGGACGAGTGGAACGCTTTGTGCCTCAACAAAGACCGGGCCTACATCCATCTGTATGCCGGAAAAGCCTCCGAGGCCCTCGAGAGTGCGGAGCGCGTCCTCGACCAGCATCCGACGAATTGCGAAGGGCTTCTGCTGAAGGCCGTGGCACTCATTCGGCTGGGCCACGAGGGACAGACCGGCCGGGTTCGGCCGTCCGATGCCGCCCTGAACCAGCAGTGGCTGGCCGACGGACCGGCCGTAAAACTCGATGCGCGGATTCGCGCGAATCCCTGCTACTTCACCGCGCAGCGCACCCTCGACGACTATATGCGCATCTATCCGGACCGGGCGGCTCCCGCCCTGCTGTTATGCGGCATTCTCGAGGAAGAACTGGGACACGACACACAGGCGATGGCCTGCTACGAACAGGCTGCCGTCGAGTATCCCCGTCAGGCGGAAAGGCTGACCGATCTGCTGGATGCGTATGTCAACCGCACCTATCTGACGCAATCGGTCGAAGGACATTATCTGCTCAATTATTACCGTTCGACGATGGAAGGGGCAGGCATTTTCAGCCCCAACTTCCGCAAGGCGGCGCTGTTGGCACGCCGCGGAGATGCCGCCGCAGCACGCGAAGAGATTTACAAGCACTTTTTCCGCCGAGGCAGTCAGGCCGTACAGGACTGCCTGCTCTCCGACATGCAGTATTGCGAAACCAACCTCGCCGGCTGCTTCCGCCCCATGGTTCTCGAACAGGCCTACATCGACCTGCAGTACGAACCCGCCGCCAAATTCATGGGCATGGGCAAGAAGGCCGGACAACTGAAAATCACGCTGGCCAATCGGTCGGACACGCGCATCGAGAACGTGCGGATTTTCCTTTGCATGCACACCGTCGGCATGTACAAGGATGACTACGACATCATCCGCATGACACAGACCCGCAACGTGATCGAGCCCTACGAAACGGTCGTTTTCAACCGGGTGGACATTTCGCCGCGACAGATCGAAGACATCACCCGCCTGCGAGCCATCGTCATGACGGACGACAAGGTGTGCTGGATCGACGATGCCGCGGTCAAACAGCAGAAAGCCGTCACCACACAACGGGACGACAGCGACCGCAACGCACGGCAGCAGCACAACCTCCGGCGCGAACAGTTCATGCGGGACCTGTCGATCACCACGGCCTCGCTGAACCGGCTGATCGCACAACGGACGACCGCAACGACCGATCGGGGCTGGCTGGAAAGCACGCTGACCGTCCGGTTGCCGCGCATGCTGGCGCTGCTTGCTCCGCAATTCACGATGCACGCCATCGAGGACAGCGACCGCAGCCGCCGTCCCGCATCGAACCGCCTGATCGGAGAGTCCATCGAACTGACTTTCGACACGGTTCCGAGCGACTCGTTCGATCTCTGTCTGTACAGCGAATACGTATCGCTGCGGATCCCCATGATCCGGAACTCGGACGGATCCTTCAAAGCGGGAGAGGCCCGGATGATCTGACCGAAGCACCTGTCACGGAAAGGTTGCGGATTCTCGGCAACCTTTCCGTGACTTGCTCGTAAAAAAACGTTATCTTTGTCGCACTCATTCCCGCAAGAATATGGAGCGACACATCGACATACAGGACTACGCCTACGACCTGCCCGACGAGCGGATCGCCAAATTTCCGCTCGCCGAGCGCAGCGACTCGAAACTGCTCGTCTACCGCAGCGGCACGATCACCGAGAGCCGTTTCCGCGACATCGGCGACGAACTGCCCGCCGGGAGCCTGCTCGTTTTCAACAACACGAAGGTGATCCGCGCCCGCATCATCATGCACAAGCCGTCGGGCGCCCGCATCGAGGTCTTCTGCCTCGAGCCCCATGCGCCGGCCGACTACGAACGGGCGCTGGCTGCCGTCGGGTCGTGCGAATGGTCGTGCATCGTCGGCAACTCGAAAAAGTGGAAAGAGGGGCCCGTCGAGATCCGCTTCGACTGCGAGGGTCGTTCCGAGACGCTGCAGGCCTTCCGCGCGGGCGAGCGCGGCCGCGAGCAGATCATCCGTTTCGAATGGACGGCGCCGCTCGCCTTCGGCGCGCTGCTCGAGCTGCTGGGACGCATTCCGATTCCCCCCTATCTGAACCGCGAGAGCGAGGAGATCGACAACACGCGCTACCAGACCGTCTACTCGAAATTCGAAGGATCGGTCGCCGCACCCACCGCAGGACTGCATTTCACGCCCGAACTCATCGCACGGATGGAGGAACGCGGCTTCGCGTTCGGCGAGGTGACCCTCCACGTCGGCGCGGGCACCTTCCTGCCCGTCAAGGAGGCGAATGCCGCCGACCACCCGATGCACACCGAGCATTTCGAAATCACGCTCCGCACCCTCGAACTGCTGCGGGCGAACTACGGCCGCATCGTCGCCGTGGGAACCACCTCCGTGCGCACGCTCGAATCGCTGACCGCCCTCGGATGGCGCTTCCGCCGCGAAGGCGACTGCGCCCCGGAGCGCGTGATCGGGCAGTGGGAGCTCTACGACCTGCCCGCCGACTATACGGGCGAACAGGCGCTGGAGGACCTTGCCGAGGCCATGCGTCGCACGGGCCGGGATCGGATCAAAGCCGCCACGCAGATCATGATTACGCCGCTCGGCTACCGGTTCCGCATCGTACAGCAGATCGTCACCAACTTCCACCAGCCCTCCTCGACCCTGCTGCTGCTGGTCGCGGCCTACCTCGGCGACGACTGGCACCGCATCTACGACTACGCCCTGGCGCACGACTTCCGCTTCCTCAG
>CAZVGH010000141.1:1713-4062 GCA_964626515.1 uncultured Alistipes sp. | reverse complement strand
GACCGTCAACCTGCCGAACAATGTGTCGGAGGCCCTCGTGGCCGACGTCTACCGCACGGCATGGGAGTGCGGCTGCAAAGGTGTCACGGTCTATCGCGACGGTTGCCGCGACGGCGTGCTGCTCGACAAGAAATCGTCGAAGCAGGGGAAGGTGTGCGAGCCCGAGACGGGCTTCGTGCCGCAGCGTCCCCGCTCGATTCCGGCCGACATCGTCCGTTTCAAGAACGGTTCGGAGGACTGGATCGCCTTCGTCGGCCTGCAGGAGGGCCGTCCCTACGAGATCTTCACGGGTAAGATCGAGGAGGATGCGATGTACATTCCGCGCAAGATCACGAAGGGTTATATTATTAAGGTGCGCGAGGAGGACGGTTCGAAGCGCTACGATTTCCAGTACAAGGACCGCTACGGCTATACGAATACGATCGGCGGCATCTCGCGCCTCTTCGACGAGGAGTTCTGGAACTACGCCAAACTCATCTCGGGTGTGCTGCGCTACGGCATGCCGATTGAGAAGGCCGTGTCGCTCATCGAATCGCTGCAGCTCGACAGCGAGTCGATCAACACTTGGAAGACGGGTGTCTGCCGTGCGCTGAAGCAGTATATCGTCGACGGCACGAAATCGAAAGGCAAATGCCCGAGCTGCGGACAGGAGAACATGGCCTATCAGAACGGCTGCCTGACCTGCATGTCGTGCGGCTATTCGAAGTGCGGTTGATCCTGTTTACGAAGACTTTGCAGCGGCGGGACGGCTTTTCGAAAGCTGTCCCGCCCGCCGATTTGCAGCACCGGAGACGTTTTTCGGTGCCGGAAAGTCCGTTTTGGTAGCAAATGTGCATAGAGCGTTATTTGGTCCGTTTCGGCGGGTGCTTACGGAGTGAAAGCGAGCTCCGTAGGAAGAAAAAACGGTTTTCGGGCTTTTTTTTGGAAAAATATGCGGGTTTTCGGAAAAATGATATATCTTTGTAGCGAGAATGTGTAAGAGCATCGCATGTTTTCGATTCGCCGAAGGGATGCACGCCGCTTGCGCGGAGCGTACCGGGGCGGGAAAATGTGCGGACGAAGGTTAGTTTAGACATTTAACAAACAGAACAATTAACAGATCAATTCACAAACGTATGAAAAAACTTCTTCTTATTTGCGCGCTCGGTCTGTTCGCAGTGGCAGCCGGTGCACAGGAAGTCGCCAAGAAGCCCAGCTTCAAGGGTTTCGTGACGAACGGTTTCTGGGATAACTGGGAGCTGTCGGTCGGCGGCGGTGTCAACTACGTGGCATGGGACGGCATGGGCTTCTCGGGTCAGGCCAACCGCAGCGACAACCTCGGCTGGGCAGTCGAGGGTACGGCCACGAAGTGGTTCACGCCCGTTATCGGTATGCGCGGTCAGTTGATCGGCGGCCGTCTCAACATGTCGGACGGCAAGGGTGGCAAGTACGATTGCAGCTACATCCTGCCGCACGTAGACGCTATCGCCAACCTGTCGAACTGGATCGGCGGTTACCGTGAGGACCGTGTCTTCTATGCGAAGGCATTCGCCGGTTTCGGTGCCAACTTCACGGCTGTCCGCAGCGACAACGTAGGTGAGGGCTTTGTCTTCGACGCAGGTCTGCAGGGCAGCTTCCGCGTTTGCAAGGCACTCGATATCAACGTCGAGGGTAAGTTCTTCCTGTCGCCTTCGAAGGATATGCCTTATCCCGTATCGCAGGTGGGCGGCAAGATCGACCAGATCTACAGCCTGACCGTAGGTGCTACCTACCGCTTCAACAAGCGCGACTGGCAGCGCGGTGTCCCGGGCTACACGATCGAGGACATCAAGGCTTTCCAGGACGCTGTTGCCGCCGGTGCTGCCGCTACGGCTGCTGCCAACGCTGCCAACGCGAAGCTCTCGAAGCAGCTGAAGGATACGGAGGCTGCGCTGGCTGCCGCACGCAACGACGCTGCGCTGGCTGCCAAGGGCAAGGCCGATGCCGAGAAGAAGCTCGCCGAGATGGAGAAGAACTCGGTTAAGTCGCTGCTGCTCTACAACCTGGGTTCGTCGAACCTGACGACGTTCGAGAAGACGCGCCTCGATCTGATGGCCGACATGATCAAGAACGGTCCGAAGGATCGCGTATATCGTCTCGAGGGTCACGCCGACTACCAGACGGGTACGAAGGCCGGCAACCAGAAGCTGTCGGAGAACCGTGCGAAGAAGGCTTACAACTACCTCGTATCGAAGGGTGTAAATCCCGACCAGCTGACCTACCAGGGCTTCGGCGGCGAGGACAATCCGTACCCCGTACAGAAGGCAAACCGTTCGGTTGTCATCAAGTAATCCGAGCGATTGCATAGAAAAAGATCGTCCCTTTCGGGGG
>CAZVGH010000141.1:0-1613 GCA_964626515.1 uncultured Alistipes sp. | reverse complement strand
GTTGTCATCAAGTAATCCGAGCGATTGCATAGAAAAAGATCGTCCCTTTCGGGGGCGATCTTTTTTTTGTGCTTATCGGAGGGGGGCTGCGATTGCGGTGCGGCTGTGGTCGTGGTTGCTGACGGAGGTTGCTGCCGTGGTTGCCGGCGGGACTGCAGTCGTGGTTGCGGTGCGATTGCTGGCGAAGGCGGTGGTTGAGCTGGAGTTACGGCCGTATTGCAGCCGCGGGGATTCGGCGGGGGAGTGTGTGACGAAATCGCGGATGTGTATCCGCGAAGCCTTCGGAATCTCGAAAAAGATGAAAATTACGGATTGACCCGCTTGCATTTGCCGCTGCAGCGGCAGATGTCGAGCCGGATGATCTCCGTTCGCGGGAAGGAGGCCTCGGCGTAGCGGCGTCCGACGACCGCATCCGCGGGCGCGTATTTCGCCAGCAGCAGCTCCAAGGCGTGCATGCGCTCTTCGGGCGGCAGACCGACGACGGCGCGGCAGGTGAGGACGATGCTCTCGTAGGCGGTCGTGAAGCGGCTCGGCGCCACTTGTGTGCGGCCGACCACGCAGAAGGAGACGTCGGCGCAGCGGTCGATGCAGCGCAGCTTCTCCCCTTCGGGTGCGCAGTGCAGGTAGACGGCAGCGTCGCCGTCCCACACGTAGTTGATCGGCAGCCCGTAGGCCGTGCCGTCGGGGCGCACCAGCGACAGCACGCCGTATTCGCCGCTGCGCAGCAACTCGCGTGCTGCGGATTCATCGAGCAGTCGGTCCTGTCGGCGGACCGCATGGTTGTCGTAACGCATGGCGGCGGGGCGGGTTAGCGGATGATGACGGCATTGACGAGCCGCACACCCGAACGGCGGTTCAGCTCCTCCTGCAGCGCATTCCGCTGGTAGAAAAGCTCCTGCCGCAGGACGCTCGAGCGGACACGGACGTGCAGAATGTGGTTGACGAGCCGTAGTTCGGTCGTCTCGTCGGCCGTGCGGTCGCCGACGATGGCGCGCCACGTCTCGGGCAGCTTCCCTTCGGCTACCTTGGCGGCGACATAGGGGCGTTTGAAAAACTCCTCCAGCAGGTCGCCCATCAACTGGGTTTGGGTGCGTCTCATGCTTCGTCGGATTCGGTTGCTGCGTGATTCGGATGATCGGCCGCACTGTCCGCTGCAGGCTCCCCGGCCGCCTCGGCAACTTCGGCGGTTTCTGCTGTCCCGGCAGCTTCGGCGGTTTCGATAGCCTCTTCGGTCTTTGCGGGCGTGCGCTCGGCGGCCTCTTCGCACGGATCGGCGGCGCAGCCGTCGGCGACCCGGTAGAGGCGGTAGGGGTGTCCCGCGCGGTCGAGAATCGTCTGCAGGCGGGTCGGGTTGCAGTCCGTGATGAGGATCTGTCCGAAGGTCTCGCCCGATACGAGCTGCAGCAGCTGTTCGACGCGCCCTGCGTCGAGCTTGTCGAACAGGTCGTCGAGCAGCAGCAGCGGCCGCTCGCCCCGCTCCTCGGCCAGCACGACGTACTGGGCCAGCTTCAGGGCGATCAGGAACGACTTCTGCTGCCCCTGCGAACCGTATTTGCGCAGCGGATAGCCGCCGATGCGCAGCACGAGGTCGTCGCGGTGGATGCCCGACGTGG
>CAZVGH010000140.1:0-4145 GCA_964626515.1 uncultured Alistipes sp. | reverse complement strand
ACCTGCGCCGCCGCGGCATCCCCTACCGCATCTACAAGGGTTCGTCGTTCTACGACCACAAGGAGATCCGCGACCTGATGGGCTACATCCGTCTGGTCATCAACCCGCGCGACGACGAGGCCTTCAAACGCATCGTCAACTACCCGACCCGCGGCATCGGCGACACGACCGTCGACCGCATCGCGGCGATTGCCGCCGCCCGCGGCTGTTCGATGTGGGAGGCGGTCGACCAGCTCGTCGCCGAACCCGTCACGGACGCCGTGCAGCGCGCCATCGTCCGCAAGGTGACCGAATTCGTGCAGATGATCCGCGCCCTCTCGATGGCCCGCACCTCGCTGGGGCTCTACGAGTTCGGTCTCGAGATCGCCGCCCGCTCGGGCATTCTGGCACTCTACCGCAGCGAAAGCGGTCCCGAGGCCGCCTCGGCCCTCGCCAACATCGAGGAGCTCCTCAACTCGATGCAGCTCTTCAAGGAGCAGCGCGACGCCGAGATCCGCAACGGCGAACGCCCCGCGGAGGAGGAGGCGACGATCGAGGAGTGGCTGCAGGGGGTGATGCTCATATCCGACATGGACAAGGACGACCCCGAGGACCGGAACAAGGTGACGCTGATGACCGTCCACTCGGCCAAAGGGCTGGAGTACGACTACGTATATATCGTCGGTCTGGAGGAGAACCTCTTCCCCTCGCAGCGCGCCGCCGAATCGCCCGACGGCATCGAGGAGGAGCGCCGCCTCTTCTACGTGGCGCTGACGCGCGCCAAAGTGGCGGCCGTGATCTCCTACGCCGAGACGCGTTTCAAGTGGGGCAACATGGAGTTCTCGCGCCCGAGCTGCTTCCTGCGCGAGATCGATCCGCAATACATCGAATCGGAGGTCGATTTCACCGCCGCCCGCACCTCGCCCGAGCCTTCGCGCGAAGGAGGCGCGGCGATCGACGAACTGCGCCGCCGCTTCGACTACCGCCTGCAGCAGCAGCGACAGGGCGGCAGTGCGGAGAACGGCTACGGCCGCTCCGCCGCGGGCGGCAACCGTTTCGGCGGCTCCGCCGCAGGCGGCCGCTTCGGGGGTTCGGGCGCGGGCAGCCGCTTCGGCAGCCGCCCGTCGGACGGCGAATCGGGATCGGCACGCCGCTTCACCGCCTCGAACGACCCCTACCGCGCCAAACAGTACCCCCACCCGGGCACGAAGCTCGACGACCGCCTCGAGCGGGCCGTGGCCGCCCTCGCCGGCGACCAGCGCCGCACGCTGCGCGCCATGCCGTCGGCCGCCCCTGCGGGCGGGAGCGCCGCAACAGGCGGCTATGCCGTCGGCGACCGCGTCGAGCATCCGGTGTTCGGTGCGGGCTCGATCCTGCAGATCGAGCAGCAGGCGGGAGACCAGAAACTGATCGTCGAATTCGGCAACGCGGGACGCAAGACCCTGCTGGCCCGCTTCGCCAAACTCCGCAAACTCTGAAGACCATGACCACGAAACAGCGTTACGAGGGGATCATCGACTATTTCCGCCGACAGATGCCCGAGGCCGAAAGCGAGCTGCACTTCGAGAATCCGTTCCAGCTGCTGGTAGCGGTGGTGCTCTCGGCCCAGTGCACCGACAAACGGGTCAACATGACCACCCCCGCCCTCTTCGAGGCCTTCCCCACGCCGCAGGCGATGGCAGCCGCCTCGGCCGAGGAGATCTACCCCTACATCCGCAGCATCTCCTACCCCAACAACAAGGCGAAACACCTGGCCGCCGCGGCGCGGATGCTCTGCGAGGAGTTCGGCGGCGAGGTGCCCGACGACCTGCAGCAGCTGCAGCGCCTGCCCGGCGTGGGCCGCAAGACGGCCAACGTGCTGGGGGCGGTGCTCTGGAACCGCGAGGTGATGCCCGTCGACACGCACGTCTTCCGCGTGGCGGAGCGCATCGGCCTCACGACCCGCTCGAAGACACCGCTGCAGACCGAGCTGGCCCTTTCGAAGAACATCCCAGGCTGCCTGCTTCCCGTGGCGCACCACTGGCTGATCCTCCACGGCCGCTACGTCTGCACGGCCCGCGCCCCGAAATGCACCGCATGCGGCATCCGTCCCTGGTGCCGCACGGCCGCCAGAGCAGCCGCCGCGGAGGCACGGAAAACCCGGGCCGCGGAGTAGTCCGCAGCCGTTCCGTGCGAAAAAGAGACGCGCTGCCGCCGGCAGCGCGTTTCGGTTATTTGAGGCAGAAGAAATAGTCGATGGCCGTAGCGGCGGCCGAGGTGAATGTCACGTCGCCCTGTTTGTGCCCCTCGCGCTCCCTGCGGGCATCGAGCGTGGCGGGGAGGGCGGAGTTCCACACCAGGCTCCACCCTTTTTCGGTTGAAACCGCCGACGAGGGAAGTCCGGCGTCGCCGACACGGACCACCCGGTCGAGCAGATTGGGGCGGTCCGCCGACGCGTCGCAGCGGATGCTGTCGACCGCAGCGCGTCCGAACTGAAAATCCTGACCGGCTTCGCGCAGCCTCTTTTTACGGACGGGGGCACCGAGGCGGCCCGTCTTGTGCTGCTCGGCGAGGATCAGCCGCTCCTCGTAATCCCAGAACGACACGTTGCCGTCCCGGTCGTTGACCGCCGCGAGGAAACGGCCCGTGTTCACCATGTACTTATGATGCCCCTCCGAGCGGAGATACTCCCCGGCGCGGGGATCGCCCTTGCGGATCTTCAACGCGGGGCAGCCCGCAAGTTTCGGGCGGTCACCGACGTATTTGATGACCCGCACCAGGTCGGGGGAGTAGACGATGATCTCGGTGGTCACCGAATCGAGGGTAATGCGCGCTCCCGCAGGAGTGGGTACGACCTGGCCGCGCACGGGGGCAACGGCCAGCAGAGAGCCGAGTATGAGCAGTAGTTTTTTCATGGCGAAAGGTTGAAGGTGCCACGCGGCACCCGATTCTCCCGCAAAAATAGGGATTTTTCACTTATTTTTGTAACTTTGATGAAGAAACTGCCGACAGCCCGGCCGCTCCGGGGAGCACTCTGCCGGGCTTCACGCAATAAAACACAGACGCATGGAACAGCAAACCGTCCGATACGACTTCGACAAGCCGGTAGAGCGCCGCGGCACCGGCGCGATCAAGTTCGACGTGCTCGCCGAACGTTACGGCCGCACCGATCTGCTCCCCCTCTGGGTAGCCGACCTCGACTTCGAAACCCCGGCGATGATCACCGAAGCCCTGCGCCGCCGGCTCGACCACTCCCTTTACGGCTACACCGCCGAGCCCGCCGACTACTGGCCTTCGGTGATCGACTGGCTGCACGACCGGCACGGCTGGGACGTGAAGCGCGAATGGCTCACCTACATCCCCGGCATCGTCAAGGGGATCGGCATGGCCGTCAACGTCTTTGTCCGCCCCGGCGAGAAGGTGATCATCCAGCCCCCGGTTTACCACCCGTTCCGCCTCGTTCCCGAAGGCAACCGCCGCGAAGTGGTCTGCAATCCCCTGCGGCACCACCCCGACGGCTCCTACACGATGGACTTCGACAACCTCGCCGAAGTGGCCGACGAGAAGTGCCGCATGCTCATCCTCTCCAACCCCCACAACCCGGCCGGCATCCTTTGGGACGCCGAGACCCTGCGCCGCCTGGCCTCGTTCTGCCACGAGCGCGGCATCGTGGTGATCTCCGACGAGATCCACGGCGACATGGCCCTGTGGGGCGGCCGCCACATCCCCTTCGCCACCGTCAGCGAGGAAGCGGCCCGCGTGAGCATCACCTTCGGCGCACCCTCCAAGACCTTCAACATCGCCGGGATCGTCAGCAGCTGGGCCGTAGTCCCCGACCCGGAACTGCGCGAACGCTTCTACGGCTGGCTCGCGACCAACGAGCTGAACGCCCCCGCCCTGTTCGCCCCCATCGCCACGATCGCGGCGCTGCGCGAGTGCGAGGAGTGGCGCCGGCAGATGCTCGCCTATGTCGAGGAGAATATCAATTATGTGTGCTCGTGGCTGCCCGAGCACATCCCCTCGATCAAGGCCCTCAAGCCCCAGGCCTCGTTCCTGATATGGCTCGACTGCCGCGGACTGGGGCTGACCCACGCCGCGCTCAACGAGCTCTTCGTCCGCAAAGCCCGGCTCGCGCTCAACGACGGCGCCATGTTCGGCCCCGGCGGCGAAGGATTCATGCGCCTCAA
>CAZVGH010000139.1:0-4151 GCA_964626515.1 uncultured Alistipes sp. | reverse complement strand
CCTTGCCCACGTCGCCCACCACGCGCGGGTGGTCGGCGTCGTAGCCGCGGTGCGTAGCGAGGTCGAACGCCACGGACAGACCCTTCTGACCGGCGGCGAGGTTGCGGCGGTAGAAGGCGTTCGACTCCTCGGCGGTCGAGAAGCCCGCATACTGACGGATCGTCCAGGGACGCATCACGTACATCGTCGAATAGGGACCGCGCAGGAACGGTGCGACGCCTGCCGCATAGTTCAGGTGCTCCATGCCGGCCAGATCGTCGGCCGTATAGATCCCCTTGACGGGAATCTGCTCGGCGGTGATCCAGGGCTGCTTCTCCGTGCAGCCCGTCGAAGCGCCGCAGCCGTCGGCGGCCGCCTCGTATTTCAGTGCTGAAAATTTCGCTCTCATAATCAGATGCCCATCTCTTTAAGGTAGAACTTCAGGGTTTCGAGGACGTTCGACTTCACGTGGATGAAGTTCGTGATGCCCTGTGCCTCGAGGTCGGCCATGCAGGCCGGCGCACCCGCCACGACCAGAATGGCGCGGCCGGCGAGCAGCTCCTTGATCTTCGGGGCCACCGTAGCGTAGTCGTCGTCCGACGAGCATACCACCACGATCTCGGCACCCGATGCGACGGCCGCCTCGACGCCCTCCTCCAGCGACTTGAAGAAGGTGTTGTCGATTACGCGGATACCGGCGCAGCCGAAGAAGTTGCACGAGAACTGCGCACGCGCGCGGGCCATGCCGAGCGAGCCGCAAGTGAGCATGAAGGCCTTGGGCGTCTTGCCCGAGCGGTCTACGCCGAGGCGCATCTGCTCGAAAGCCATCGCGCCGCGGTAGGCGTTCAGGACGTTGCCCTCCTTCACGTCGCGCTCGACCGACTCCATCGTGATCTCGGGGGCGGCGACCTCCGTGAAGTTGGGGTACTGGTTGGCGCCGAGCAGGATGCGGCGGCGCGTAGCGATCTCCTTGTCCTTCTGGGCGGCCGAAGCCTCGATCTTCTCCTTGACGAAGCCGGCCTCGTAAGCGGCGGCGTAACCGCCCTTCTCCTCGATCTCGAGGAAGAGCTTCCACGCCTCGGCGGCGATCGAGCGGGTCAGGTTCTCGATGTAGTACGAACCGCCGGCGGGGTCTACCACCTGGTCGAAATGCGACTCATGCTTGAGCAGCAGCTCGACGTTGCGTGCGATGCGGCGTGCGAAGTCGTCGGGCGTGGCGAAGGCGGCGTTGAAGGGAACCACCTCCAGCGAGTCGACGCCGGCGATGGCGGCCGACATGGCCTCCGTCGTGCCGCGCAGCATGTTGACGTAGGGGTCGTAGACGCTCTGGTTCCAGCGCGACGTCTCGGCGTGCACGCGCATCTTGCACGAGCAGCTCTTCGCGGGCTCGTAGCCCTTGACGATGTTGGCCCACAGCATGCGGGCGGCGCGGAACTTGGCGATCTCCATGAAATAGTTCGACGTCACGGAGAAGGCGAAGCGGATCGTGCGGGCAGCCTCGTCGGCCGTGAGCCCTGCGTCGGTCAGACGCGCCATGTACTCCTGACCGGCCGAGAGGGCGAAAGCCAGCTCCTCGACGACGGTCGAACCGGCGTTGCCGAAGCGGCAGGCGCCGACCGTGACGATGCGGACGTCCTTGCGGGCGGCCGCCTTGCGCACGAGCCCGGCGATGCGCTCGAAGCACTTCTCGCCGTTCGGCGAGCAGAAGCAGCCCTTCGTCGAAAGGCCCTTTACGAGCGGGTCGATGCAGAAGGCGATGTGCGCGCCGTCGGCGGGAACGCCCTCCTTGTCGAGCTTCGCCAGCACGAGTTCGGCCACCTGCGCCGGCTGCTCGCCGCAGAAGGTGATGCCGACGGCGGGGAGGCAGATGCCCGCCAGCAGCGTGTCGAGCTCTTCGGCCGTCAGCTCCGTCTTGCGGATGCAGAAGCCGAGCGAATCGACGCCCGAGTTGAGCAGACGCAGCGCCTCGGCGTTGGCCGCAGCGGCGTCGGTCACCTCGACCGTCTGGTGGATGCGCCACTCGTTGTCGGTGCGCGTGCCGCGCACGTAGGGGAACGCACCCGCCTCCGAGTTGAGGAAGTCGATGCCTTCGAGGTTCTCGGCACGGTAGTAGGGGCGCAGGTTGAAGCCCTCGCCCGTACGCCATACCAGCTTACGCTCGTAGTCGGCACCTTTCAGGTCTGCCGTAATCACCTCTTCCCACTTCTCGGTCGCAACCGGGGGGAATTCGGCGAACAGCTTTTCACTTTTGGTATTTGCCATAAAACGATCTGTTAATATGTTGTTGTTTAGGTTTTGCACGTAAACTACCGTAAAGGTACACATATTTATTTAAGCGCGCAACTTTTTGTTAACAAAATAACAGCCCGGAACGGCCCTTGGCGGCAGGCCGCTTCGCCCGCTGTCGGTGCCTGAAAAACGAATTATAGGATAAAAATGTACTATATTACCTGTAAAATCGTGATTTCTTGAAAATGTCGAATTTTGGATGTACGTCGATTTTTCGATGCTGTTTTTCGAAAACAAGTCTTGTTTTTCGTCTGTGTTGGAGAAAATAGCACCTGTTTTCCGGTAAATAGGTATCTTTTTTGCGTCCAAACGAAAAAAATGCGGATTTCGGAGAACAACGTAAAACGAAAAGATTTATCTTTGCGGATGTAAACGAAAACAAACCCGTAACACCATGTCATCCCTTCTTCGATTCAAGATGGTCGACGCAGCGATCAACCACAACGCCGTCGACGTGAAGGCTCCCGAAGGACGTCCCTCGGACTATTTCGGCGCCAAGGTCTTCGGTCGCGCAGCCATGCGCAAATACCTCGACAAGAAAACCTTCGAGGCTCTCTCCGATACGATGGCCAACGGCACGCCGCTGACGCGCGAGGTGGCCGACTCGATCGCCGCCGGCATGCGCCAGTGGGCCCTCGAGCACGGTGCCGACCACTATACGCACTGGTTCCAGCCTCTCACGGGCGGTACGGCCGAGAAACACGACGCCTTCGCGCAGCCCGACGGCATGGGCGGCGTTATCGAGGAATTCTCGGGCAAGCTGCTCGCCCAGCAGGAGCCCGACGCCTCGTCGTTCCCCAACGGCGGTATCCGCAATACCTTCGAGGCGCGCGGCTACTCGGCATGGGATCCCACCTCGCCCGCCTTCATCGTCGACACGACCCTCTGCATCCCGACCGTCTTCATCGCCTACACGGGCGAGGCGCTCGACTACAAGGTGCCCCTGCTGCGCGCCGTTTCGGCCGTCGACAAGGCTGCCACGGAGGTCTGCCGCTATTTCGACCGCAACGTCCAGAAGGTCTACACCTACCTCGGCTGGGAGCAGGAGTATTTCCTCGTCGATGAGAGCTTGTGGGCCGCACGCCCCGACCTTATGCTGACGGGCCGCACCCTCATGGGACACGAGTCGGCCAAGAACCAGCAGCTCGAGGACCACTATTTCGGCGCCATCCCGTCGCGCGTGATGGCTTTCATGCGCGACCTGGAGTACGAGTGCCTGAAGCTCGGCATCCCCGTCAAGACCCGTCACAACGAGGTGGCGCCCAACCAGTTCGAGCTGGCGCCCGTCTATGAGGAGGCCAATCTCGCGAACGACCACAACCAGCTGCTGATGACCGTCATGGACAAGATCGCCCGCCGCCATCATTTCCGCGTGCTGCTGCACGAGAAGCCCTTCAAGGGGATCAACGGCTCGGGCAAGCACAACAACTGGTCGCTGGGTACCGATACCGGCGTCAACCTGCTGGCCCCCGGCAAGACGGCCGCCGAAAATCTCCAGTTCATCACCTTCCTGGTGAACGTCATCTCGGCCGTATACCACCGCAACGGGTTGCTGAAGGCCGCCATCATGAGCGCCACCAACGCCCACCGTCTGGGCGCCAACGAGGCGCCTCCCGCCATCATCTCCACCTTCCTCGGCACGCAGGTTTCGGCCGTGCTGGACAAGCTGGAGAAGAGCCGCGGCAGCGACGCCATCCGTTTCGATGCCAAGAGCATCTTCAAGATGAGCGGCATTTCGCACATCCCGACCCTGCTGTTCGACAACACCGACCGCAACCGCACCTCGCCCTTCGCCTTTACGGGCAACCGTTTCGAGTTCCGCGCCGTCGGGTCGTCGGACAACTGCGCCGAGGCGATGATCGCCCTGAATACCGCCGTGGCTT
>CAZVGH010000138.1:0-4211 GCA_964626515.1 uncultured Alistipes sp. | reverse complement strand
GGCTGAGCGTAGCGCGGCGTCTGGTTCGTGGCGCTCTTGAAATGCCAGTTGCCCAGACCGCCGCGGCCGCCCTGCAGCAGCACCAGCTGCTCGCCGTCCTCGGTCACCTCGCCGACAGGGACCAGCTCCGTCTCCCCCTCCTCGTTCTCGACCAGGCGGCGGGCCACCGTGCCGAGCGGCACGGGAATAACGATATCCTTGGCGTTGCGGCCCGACGAGCGGGCGCCCGAACCGCACTCGCCGTCCTCGGCGAACTGGTGGCGCTGGTATTTGAGATGGATGAGGGTCCAGTACTGTTTGTCGCCCTGCAAAATGATGCTGCCGCCGCGGCCGCCGTCACCCCCGTCGGGGCCGCCGAACGCAACGAACTTTTCGCGGCGGAAATGGGCCGAGCCCGCACCGCCGTGGCCCGAACGGGCGAATATCTTTACGTAGTCTACAAAATTCGATCCTGCCATAGCTGCTTCCGTTTTAGGTCCGTCGACCGTTCTTATGCGGACAAAGGTAATGAAAAAAATCGGGATTCCGCTAAAAACGCCATCCGGCCGTCAGCAGCACCGAACGCGGCGCAGCATAGAGATAGCGGTTCGCCTGCGGCAGCCGCATCGCCGAGACGCCGCGCCCGGCCCGCTGCGAACGCAGCGACTCGTAGCCGAACGACGGGACCTCGCAGCCCGTGAGGTTGCGCAGCGAGAGCGTCACCTGCAGTGACGAACGATCGAAACGGAGCGACTTGGTCACCGAAGCGTCGAGCGTACAGGCGTCGGCGAGGCGCTCCTGCCCGACGAAGGCGGCGAAAGCCTCGGGGGTCGTGCCATTCTGACGCGCCACGCGGTCCGTGCGGCGCAGCGGCGCGGGATCGACATACCGGTCTGCCGCCACGCCCGACGAGAGGCGCACGATCCAGCCGTGGGGCGCATAATAGCGCAGCGCGAGCGACGCGGTGAACTGCGGCACGCCGCCCGGACGGCAGTCGCGCAGATGGCTCACGGCCTGCAGGTCGATCGTCTCGTGGTTGGCATCAGCGATCACGGTCACCGTCGGATCGGCCGTGTAGCGGCTCGCGCACCAGGCGGCAGTCGCCGTCACCGTCCAGCGGTAGGCGGGCCGCCACTCGGCCAGCGCCTCGAGGCCGCCGGTCGTCGTTTCGAGCCCCGCGACGGTCAGATCGGCGTAAGCAGCCGCCAGATCATCGAAATAACGCTGCGTGCGGATGCCGCCGGTGCGGCGGGTCGCATAGGCGGCCAGCTGCCAGTCGAAGCGTTCGCCCGTGCGCCGAAACTGCACCCGCGCCGCATAGAAGCGTTCGGCAGCGGGCTCGTCGACCGTGCGGTTGGCATAGAGCGGCTGGACGAAGAGCTGCGCGGGATCCTGCGACACGGCACCTGCCGCGACGGTCGCTTCGAGGCGGCTGCGCGGCGAGAAGGCATACCCGACCGTACCTTTCAGCGTGTAAGGCTTCGTCTCGATGCGGCGCGAAGGACCGTAGGAGCCCGATCCGGCGAAGAGTTCCTTTTCATAGTAGCCGCGGCGGCGCATCCGTTCGCTCCCGAACTCGGCGAAGAGCTCGGCATGCCAGCGGTCGCTCTGACGCAGCAGACGCAGCCACCCCGCCGCGCAATCGCGCTCGAAGGCGTAGTCGTAGCCGAAGCGGTCGCCCTCGCGGATGATGCGCGAAGGATGCCGCAGGTCGTTCTGCAGACGGTTCGCGCAAGCATCGTCGTCGATCAGCCAGCGGTCGACGTCGATCAGATACGCCGCACCGAGCAGGTCACGCATCTGTTTGTAATAGCGGCCGACGCGCCTCTCGGCCCGCACGCCGTAGTCGAGCGTCACAGCGCCGAGGCGGCTTTCGAAGGCGGCGCGGGCCGAGAGGTGCGTCCGACGCTCGACCCGGTCCTCGAGGGCATAGTGCGCACAGCCGTCACCCGCGCGGTTTCGGGCGATGAGGCCGTCCCAGTCGATCTGCGTATAACGGGGATCGGCCGCCCGCCACGCCTCGTCCGTCTCGCGGTCATCGCACCAGGAGGGCATGTTGCGGTAGTTGTCGGGCAGCGGCGTGCGGGCCTCGTACCAGTCGAGCGCACTCGTGCGGAGCGTGCCCGCCTCGACACCGACGGCCAGCGAGAGGATCGTCCCGCCGAGCGGCACCCGCAGGGCGCCGACGGCATACGGCATGAGTTCGCGCCGCACGCGGGCGTTGCGGAGTTTGCCTGCCTGCAACCCCCAGGCGGGATTGTAATAGGGATCCCCCGTGAGGCGGAAGGCCTCCTCGGTCGAAGGGGTGCGCAGGCCGCGCATCGAAAGCGGGAGCGCAACGAACAGAGTCGGTTCGAATCCCGACGGCGCGCGGTGCGAGAGGCGCAGGGCCGCCGTAAGGGCGTTCGTAAAGAGACCGTCGATGCGGGCGTCACGCCCCGTGCGGGTATCCAGCGCCATGGCGGCGCGCCAGCCACCGTGCGACGTGCGATCGTAGGAGGCGCGCATGCCGACACGGTATCCCTCACCGGTCGTGCGCAGCGACAGCAGACCGGGGCGCAGCGGTTCGGCATCCGTGAAGCGGAACGAGCGGACCCCGCCCGTCGTACCGGCGGCATCGGCCGTCATCGCGCATCCGGCAGCCGTCCGTTCGTCGGCCTGCAGCTGCCGCAGCAGCGGAAAGAGGCGGTACGGCACCTCGACCCCGAACAGGGTCGCCTGCTCCGCAGCCGCGAACTCGCCGCCGCGGCGGATCGTCACGCGCGGCAGACGGAAAGCCGCTTCGGCAGCGTAGCGGTCGTCGGCCGCACGGTAGACACCGTAAAAAAGGGCCGAGTCGGAGATCGGTTCCTCGAAACGCGATTCCGGCTCGGCATAGGGATAATAGAGGTCATCGTCGGGCGTCTGCGCCGACACCGCTCCTGCGAAGAGGAGCAGCAGCAACGAACAGACGAGCGCCCTCATACGACCGTTTCTTCGATCAGATGCGACGGAGTACCTCGCACAGCAGCGCCCAGAACTTCGGCACCGTGGCGATCTCGAGACGTTCGTCGGGCGAGTGTACGCCGCGCAGCGTCGGACCGAACGAGACCATCTCCAGCTCGGGATATTTCTCGAGGAAGAGGCCGCACTCGAGCCCCGCATGGATCGCCCGTACCTTGGGTTCCGTGGCGAACAGATCGCGGTAGGCATCGACGGTCACCTCCAGCAGGCGCGAATTGGGGTTGGGAGCCCAGCCCGGATAGCCGTCCGAGTGGGCGACGTCGGCACCCGCCAGCGCGAAGACCGATTCGACCATCTGCATCACGTAGGTCTTGGCACTCTCGACCGACGAGCGCTGTGACGAGGTAACGACGATCGTGCTGTCGTCCGTGAACTTCACCGATGCGAGGTTCGTCGAGGTCTCGACCAGTCCCGGCATGGCGAACGACATGGCCGTCACGCCGTTGGGTACACCGACCAGCGCGTAGATCAGCCCGAACTGCGTCTTGCGGTCGAGCACGCGGTCCACCTCGGGCATCTCGTTGAGCGTGATGCGGAAATTGGGCTCGCGGAAGCGGAATTCGTTTTTCAGATCGGCGGCGAAGAGGGCGAAACGCTTTTCGAAATCGGCCTTAAACTTGACCGGCACGCCGAAAATGGCGTAGGCCTCGCGCGGAATGGCGTTGCGCAGGTTGCCGCCCGAGAAGTAGCTCAGGCGCAGCTCGCAGCTCTGCATGCCGTCCCACAGCAGACGGGCCACCGTCTTGTTCGAGTTGACGCGTCCCTTGTCGATATCGTCGCCCGAGTGTCCGCCCTGCAGATCCGAGACGTCGACGCGGAAGAAGGCGTAATTCTTCGGCGCGGGCTCCATCTCGGCATGGAAGGTGGCGATCGTGTCGATGCCGCCCGCGCAGCCAATGAAGATCTCGCCCTCGTCCTCCGAATCGAGGTTGACGAGGTATTTGCCCGTCAGCATCCCCTCACCCAGCTCGAAAGCGCCCGTGAGGCCCGTCTCCTCGTCGACCGTGAAGAGCGCCTCGACGGCTCCGTGAGCCACCGTCTCGTCGAGCAGCACGGCCAGCGCTGCGGCCATGCCGATGCCGCAGTCGGCACCCAGCGTCGTACCCTCGGCCTTGACCCAGCCCTCCTCGATGCGGGTGCGGATCGCGTCGTGCGCGAAATCGAACTCCACGTCGGAGTTCTTCTCGCAGACCATATCCATGTGGGCCTGCAGGATCACCGTCGGACGG
>CAZVGH010000137.1:0-4283 GCA_964626515.1 uncultured Alistipes sp. | reverse complement strand
GCCCCTCGAACGCCAGGCCGCCGGTCATCGAGCCGTCGCCGATGACGGCCACGACGTGTCGCCGTTCGCCGCGCAGCCCGGCCGCTTTGGCCATGCCGAGGGCCGCCGAGATCGAGATCGAGGCGTGACCGCCGCCGAAGGCGTCGTAGGGGCTCTCGCTCATGCGCGGGAAGCCGCTGATGCCGCCGTGGGTGCGCTGTTGCAGAAACTCCCGGCGGCGTCCCGTGATGATCTTGTGGGCGTAGGTCTGGTGGCCGACGTCCCACACGATGCGGTCGTCGGGCGTGTCGAAGACGTAGTGCAGCGCCGCGGTCAGTTCGACCGCGCCGAGGCTCGAGGCCAGGTGGCCGGGATTTACCGAGCAGGCGTCGATGATGTAGCGGCGTACCTCGTCGCAGTAGGTGCGCAGCTGGGGCTCCGTCAGCTCCTTGAGCTGTTGCGGAGAGTCGACGCGGTTCAGGTATCGATAGTTCCGTTCCTCCATGGCCGCACAAAGATAGCGATAAATGCCTGTTTTGTCAAAGATTTTTTTTATCTTCGCCAAACGAATCAAATCAACCGAACGATGAAATATCGCAGAATACTTCTCAAATTGAGCGGCGAATCGCTGCAGGGCGCCCAGAAATACGGGCTCGATCCTGCCGTGCTGCAATCCTACGCCGAGCAGATCAAGGCGGTGGCCGAGGCGGGTGTCCAGGTGGGCATCGTCATCGGCGGCGGCAACATCTTCCGCGGCATGACCGGGGCCAAGCGCGGTTTCGACCGCGTGAAGGGCGACCAGATGGGCATGCTGGCGACGATCATCAACTCGCTGGCCCTCCAGTCGGCGCTCGAGGACAACGGCGTGAAGGCCAAGGTGCTGACGTCGATCCGCATGGAGCCGGTCGGCGAATACTTCTCGAAGGCGCGCGCCATCGAGTACCTCGAGGCGGGGTATGTGACGATCATCGGCGGCGGCACGTCGAATCCCTACTTCACGACCGACACGGCGTCGGCGCTGCGCGGTATCGAGATCGAGGCCGAGGTGCTGCTCAAGGGCACGCGCGTGGACGGCGTCTATACGGCCGATCCCGAGAAGGATCCCGCGGCGGTGAAGTTCGACGAGATCACCTTCGACGAGGTGATCGACCGCCGGCTGAAGGTGATGGACCAGACCGCCTTTACGCTCTGCCGCGAGAACGGTCTGCAGATCATCGTCTTCGACATGGACACCGCCGGCAACCTCGGCCGCCTGCTCGCGGGCGAGCGGATCGGCACGCTGGTCAAACTGTAACCCCCCCCGTTCGTTATGGCAACACGCAAACAAAAGAAAAGTACGTGGCAGCTGCTCGTCATGCTGCTCCTGATTCTGTTGATCGGCGGCTACATCATGTTGCCCGCAGGCCTCTTCGGCGATGTTGCGGCACCCGCTGCAATACCTGCGGAGGAGCAGCCCTCGACCGAGGAGACGACCCTCGTGCGTGCCGGGATGACGGCGCCCGACTTTACGGTGACGATGTTCGACGGCTCGCAGGTGACCCTCTCGGCGCTGCGCGGCCGCGTGGTGCTGGTGAACTTCTGGGCGACCTGGTGCCCGCCCTGCCGCGAGGAGCTGATGCGCGTGCAGCGCGATCTGATCGACCGCTTCGCGGATCGTCCCTTCACCTTCCTGCCGATCTCGCGCGGGGAGGAGCGGAGCACCGTGGCGGCTTTCCGCGAGCAGACGGGCTATGCGTTCCCGATGGGCCTCGACCCCGAGCGCGCGATCTATGACCGGTATGCCTCGAACTACATCCCGCGCAATTTCCTCGTCGATGCCGAAGGCCGCTGCGTGCTGGCGACGGTCGGCTACGAGCCCGAGGAGTTCGACGCCCTCGTGGCGAAGATCGGGGAGCTGCTGCCGTAGCGGCTGCGGGACGAAACGAACCAACGAAAACCAATATTCCGTACTATGGATACCAAATCGATTCTCAACGACGCGTCTGTGCGCATGCAGAAGAGCGTCGAGCACCTCGACGAAGAGTTGCTCAATGTCCGCGCCGGCAAGGCGTCGGTGAATGTGCTGAACGGTGTGATGGTCGAGTACTACGGTTCGCAGGTGCCCGTGTCGGGTGCCGCGAGCGTCACGGTGCCCGATGCCCGCACGATTCTGATCCAGCCCTGGGACAAGAACCTGATCCGCACGATCGAGAAGGCGATCATCGACTCGAACATCGGCCTGACCCCCTCGAACAACGGTGAGACGATCCGCCTCACGGTGCCGCCCCTCACCGAGGAGCGCCGCAAGGAGCTCGTGAAGCGCGTGCGCACCGAGGCCGAAACGGCCCGCATCAGTCTGCGCAACGCCCGCCGCGATGCGGTCGAGAATTTCAAGAAGGCCCAGAAGGAGGGTATGCCCGAGGACGAGGCCAAGGACGGCGAGGCACAGTCGCAGAAGCTGCTCGAGAAGTTCTCGAAGCAGGTCGACGAACTGGTGGCCAAGAAGGAGAAGGAGATCATGACCGTCTGATCGGTCGGGCGACCGGGGACGTTGGACGCTTCGCCGCCGACAGGCCTGCGGGTCGGACCGTGTCAGGCGCGGATCTTGCCCGCACGGGAACGGTGCCCGGAGGCGGAGGCTCTTTTGAAACGTCTGCCCGCTTTCGCCGTCGGCGGAGGAGCGCACGAGCCGTTCGTCGAAATGCGGTCTTCCGCATGGGACGGCGGCGAACCGCGATCCTTGACGGGATTCGGACGTTGCGGCGGAGCCGCGCAAGCGCGGACCTGCCGCGGCGGAAAAAGGCGTGTGCAACGTGCCGGTTCACTTTTATTAGCTGTCAGCCATGAACTCTTTCATCCTGTCGCGCACCGATGAGCGCGCGACGAAATCCGTGGGCCGCATCCTGCTCTATGCGCTGCTCTTTTACGTAGTGACGCGCCTGCTGTCGGGCGTGCTGATTGCCGCCGTGACGGGGGCCTACCATGCCGCGGGCTGCGCCGATCCGCTCGGAGCGCTCCGCTTCGGCGGCATGCCCTCGGAGGCGGCCAAGAACTTCGGCGCCGGCGTCGTGTGGATGATTATGCTCGGCGCACCGCTACTCGAGGAGACCGCTTTCCGACTGGGATTGTCGTTCCGTCGGCCGCATGCGGCGCTCGGTCTCGGCGTGCTGGTCGCTTTCCTCACGATGCGGCTGCTTCCGGCCGGCACCTTCTTCAGCGGATACGGAGGTGCCGCGATCGTGGCGCTCGTCGTCGCTGCGGCGGTGTGGCGTTTTACGACCGACGCTTTCTGGAGCTCGAAGCGTGCTGCCTGGCAGGTGCCTGCAGGGTGGATCTCGGCGGTCGGGTTCGGCCTGGCCCACCTCTTCGCCATGCAGGGGCTGACGCCTGCGCTGCTCCCTATGGCTCTCTGCCTCTGCTTCATGCTCGCCTGCGCGGGGTGCGTCTTCGTCTACCTGCGTGTGAACCTCGGTTTCTGGTGGGGGCTCGGTGCGCACATGCTCAACAACGTTCCCGCGTTGTTCGTGCTGCTGGCACAGTCGTTGCCTGCGGGCTGCTGACCGTTGATTGCGGCCTCCTCCGACGGGCGGAGAAGATGACTGTCGGTAAAGCGTACATATATATAAGGTGTGCAAGCGGCTGTCCCGAAGGCGGCCGCTTGCCTTTTGTCCGAAAACAGGGAGGCCTCCGCAGCATTGCGGAGGCCTCCTTCGTATGAGCGGTCTGTAACCGGAATTACTTCACCTTCGGGCCGGCGGCTACGAGCGCCTTGCCCTCCTCGTTGCCCGTGAACTTCACGAAGTTCTTCACGAAGCGGTTGGCCAGATCCTCGGCCTTCGTCTCCCACTCCTTGGCATCGGTGTAGGTGTCGCGCGGATCGAGGATGGCGGGATTTACGCCCGGCAGCTCGGTCGGCACCTTGAAGTCGAACATCGGGATCATCTTCGTCGGAGCCTTGTCGATCGAACCGTCGAGGATGGCGTCGATGATACCGCGCGTATCCTTGATCGAGATACGCTTGCCCGTGCCGTTCCAGCCCGTGTTCACGAGGTAGGCCGTGGCACCCGACTGCTGCATGCGCTTCACGAGCTCCTCACCGTACTTCGTGGGGTGCAGCGAGAGGAATGCGGCGCCGAAGCAGGCCGAGAAGGTCGGCGTGGGCTCCGTGATGCCGCGCTCCGTACCGGCCAGCTTGGCCGTGAAGCCCGACAGGAAGTAGTATTTCGTCTGCTCGGGGGTCAGAATCGAAACGGGAGGCAGCACGCCGAATGCGTCGGCCGAGAGGAAGATCACCTTCTTGGCGGCGGGAGCTTTCGATACGGGCT
>CAZVGH010000136.1:0-4309 GCA_964626515.1 uncultured Alistipes sp. | reverse complement strand
TGGTAGAATCGGCTGTTATCCTGTTACCTCCCCGTCACAACTTCCTCGCGGCAGCGGTAAAGGGGGCGTGCCGTGGCTGCTTTTTTCTCTATATGCTACTTAAGAATACGGCCGACCCCGTTGTTTGGGCGTGAAAAACTGCCGGTGTTGCCGTTAAACGAACTATAAAAAATGCCTCGCAGAAGATGTGCGGTCAATTGGTCATCGGCGAAAAAACAGCGGCGCAAGATTTACAGCATCTTGCGCCGCTTGCGGTATTCTCGCAGAGAACTACGAATTTTGTCATCAGCTACCGTAAAAACGGCTCTCGTGAGCCGAAAACGGCTGCGGATGTGCTATCTTTGTCTCAAATTCTGTCGTTTATGAAATCGTATCTTCGTCTTTGCTGCGTATTGTGCTGGATCGGGAGCGGTTGCGGGCCGGTTGCGGCGCAGGAGGCTGTCCCGTTCAACGGGTTGTTGCTCGATGCGCTCGGACGCCCGATCCGCAACGCGCGTGTTTGGGTCCATGATCCCGACAGATATGCCCGAACGGACAAGAAGGGACGCTTCGGGCTGACGGATGTGCAGCCGACCGATACGCTCCGCATTCGCCCCGAGAAGCATACCTACGAGATTCCCGTCGCGGGGCGGCGCAGTCTGCGGATCCGTCTGCTCGAGGAGTTTCGCAGCGAAGCCGAAGAGTCGGCGCAGCTGCTCGATTTCGGGTTCGGCTATGTGCGGCAGCGTGAGCATGTGGGGTATAACAGCCGCATTACAGGCGAGGAGTTGATGCGGACCGGGTGTACGGATATTCTTTCGGCGCTTTCGGGGTTGATTCCCGGCCTCGAGATTGCCGAGCATGCAGCCGACGGCAGCTATTCGGTGAGCATCCGCGGCGGCGGTTACGAAGGCAACCGCACCCCGCTCTATGTGCTCGATGACGTGGTGGTCCCCTCGATCGATCATCTGCAACTCGCGCAGGTCGCTTATGTCGTGGTGCTGAAGGAGGCGACCATCTACGGTTACCGCGGGGCGAACGGCGCTATCGTGGTTCGCACGAAATCGGCCGAAACCGAGCGTCGGCCGGAGCGTGCCGCGTTTTGAGTGCGGGCCGCAAGCCCGCCAGGTGCTCGTCTCTTCCGGCACCGGCGCCGAACCGAATGAAGGGGATATTTCGCTTCGGAGCAAGTCATGACATATATTTCCACCCAGAAAAGAACTACAAATAGAGCCCTATGAAAACAATAGCAGTAATTGAAAAAGGGAAAGATGGTACGTTCGGAATTTTCACTCCGGATGTTAAGGCGACGATCATTGGCGAAGGCCGAACGGTTGCCGAGGCTAAAGCGGATTTTGAAAACTCCGTAAAAGAGGTTCTTGAGATGTTTGAAGAAGGCGAAGATCGCGGCGAATTAGAGGGGATCAAGTTCGTCTACAAATACGACATCGCTTCGGTATTTAATTATTTTGATTTTATCAATGTTTCAAAATTTGCCAAGTGGGCAGGCATTAATGGCAGTTTGATGCGCGCATATAAATCTTGCGACACGTATATTTCTGAAAAACAAGCGAAAAAGATCGAAGAGGCATTAAGGCGTGTCGGTCGAGAATTATCGGCTATTTCTTTGTAGAGTCTTTTGTTGACAGCATCGCTCTTTTGAAATGGCGCCGTCCCGCAATCCTGCGGGGCGGTTTTGTTTAATACAAAAGAATACAAATTGATAAATTTCAATCTGTATTTCTACACATGCATTTTATTCCTTATCTTTTTGCATATCAGCCAAAATAAGGCTTTCAATGTAGGCAGACTGCTGGCGGCCTTTGGTTCGCAGAATCTCGACAACCTCGGGCGTGAAAGACAGGGTTACGGTTGTTTTTTTTAATCCCGACGGTTTACGGCCTGCCCCTTCTCGGCGACCGCCCCGTTTGGATTTGGTTTGTTCCATTATTTTTACTATCTTTGTTGCAACAATTCCAAATGGGCGGGGCCGTAAGCCCCGCCCGAAAGTCAAAGGGAAAATTCCCACTTCATTTTGACTTTCCAAATCCGTAATGAAATAGCCAGTCTCATAACTTGATTTGTTTGGAATTGTTGTGCCTACTCTTTCAGGTTTTCGGCTTCCCCTTGTAACCCTTTCGATTACAATACACATATAAGAAAAATAATTTGATTCTGCACGCCTAAATTAAATAATTTCGATTCGCTTTGTGCATGCGCTCTCTGCCGGGCAGGGTTCAACTCAGCTCAATACAACAGTCGGACGGCTCACTACATATGAACAAGGGCTGCAAACCGCGCGAAGACGGTGTCGCAGCCCTTGTTGTTACTCATGAAAGCCCTCTCTATAGCCCTTGTTGCGCGGCCAAAAAGGCTTCGGCGCGGGCGAGGTCTTCGGGGGTGTCAATGCCGATCGTCTCGATCGTCGAGATGCCGACGCCGATCTTGTAGCCGTTTTCCAGCCAGCGCAGCTGTTCGAGCGACTCGGCCAGCTCGAGCGGCGACTGCGGCAGCGCCGTGACCGCCTTCAGCACCTCGGCGCGGAAGGCGTAAAGCCCGATGTGTTTGTAGAAGGTGTGGCGCTGCAGCCACTCTTCGCGCGGGATGCCGCGCAGGTAGGGGATGACCGAGCGCGAGAAATAGAGGGCCCGCGAGGCGTTGTCGAGCACCACCTTCGGCGAATTGGAATTCTCAAGCGCCGCGAGACCGTCCGCCGCCGTGAAGGGCTTGACGAGCGTCGCGATGTCCGTCGCGGGGTCGTCGAAGCAGTGCTTGAGCGTTTCGAGCTGTTCGGGGCGGATGAAGGGTTCGTCGCCCTGCACGTTCACCACGATGTCGAACTCCCGGCCCTGCTTCAGGTAGGCCTCCCGGCAGCGGTCCGTGCCGCTGCGGTGGTCGGGCGAGGTCATCTCGACCTTGCCGCCGAAAGCGCGGACCGCGTCGTAGATGCGTTGGTCGTCCGTGGCCACCACGGCGTCGTCCAGCACGCCGCAGACCTGCGTGTAGACCCGTTCGATCATCCGTTTGCCGCCGAGCATCGCCAGCGGCTTCCCGGGAAAGCGGGTCGAGGCGTAGCGCGCCGGTATGATTGCGATATGGGTGTTGCTCTTCATAAAGCGTTTTTCATGCGTATCTCTCGCCTCGGGCATTGTCGCGCAAACGCAGTCCTGCCCCTGGGCTTATTCCGTGTCGTTCAGGTCCTCCGCCGCTTCGCTCTTTTTGCGGCGCCTGCCGCTGCGCGGCTGCTCCGTCGTGACCAGTTCGTAGGCGTCGCGGATCAGTTCGCGCACGAGCGCCGCGGGGACGTCGGCATCGAAGCGGACGGTGATCCAGTGGCGTTTGTCCATGTGCCAGCCGGGGCCGATGCCCGCGTAGCGGGCCTGCAGCTCGCCGATGCGCTCCGGGGCGCACTTGATCGTGCAGCAGTCGAACTGCACGGCGGGCACGAAGCAGAACCATTTTTCGCCGGCGTAGAAGACCAGCAGGTCGCGGTCGTAGGCCGACGTCGCCTTCCCGAACGGAAATGCGTCGTGCGTCCCGGGGAACGAGAGGCAGTAGGCGCGGAACGACTCGATATCCGTCATGGCTCGCTGCTGTTCGCTTACACGAGTGCCAGTTGCAGCACCTCGTCGTTCGTGCGGACGTAGTGGAAGGTGAGCCCCTCGACGTAGTCCGCCTTGATCTCGGCGATGTCTTTGCGGTTCTCCTCCGAGAGGATCAGCTCGGTGATGCCCGCCCGCTTGGCGGCGAGGATCTTTTCGCGGACGCCGCCCACGGGGGTCACGCGGCCGCGCAGGGTCGTCTCGCCCGTCATGGCGATGCGCTCCTTCACGAGGCGTCCCGTGAAGGTCGAGACGATCGAGGTCACCATCGTGATGCCCGCCGAAGGTCCGTCCTTCGGGATGGCTCCCTCGGGGACGTGGATGTTGATGTCGCACTTCTCGAATTTCGCGGGGGCGATGCCGAGCTCCGCGTAGTGGGCCTTGGTCCATTCGTAGGCGATCGTCGCCGACTCCTTCATCACCTCGCCCAGGTTGCCCGTGAGGTTCAGGGCCCCCTTGCCGGGCGTCAGGCACGATTCGATGTAGAGGATGTCGCCGCCGACCTCGGTCCAGGCCAGCCCCGTCACGACGCCGACCATGCCGCCGACCTCGTACTCCTCGCGCAGGAATTTCGGCATGCCGAGCACCTTCTCGATCTCGGCCGCCGAGATCTCGGCCTCGTAGGGCTCCTCGAAGGCGATCTGCTTCGCGCGGGCGCGGGCGAGCTTCGCCAGCAGCTTGTCGAGCGAGCGGACACCCGCTTCGCGCGTGTAGCCCGAGATGATCTG
>CAZVGH010000135.1:2385-4378 GCA_964626515.1 uncultured Alistipes sp. | reverse complement strand
GTAATCCTACTACACAAGAAAGAGAGCTAGCAGATAGAGTACTAAAAGGGGAGTATTATCATCCTGCAACAAATGCATTATGGTTTTATGCACCTAAAGCAGGTGAAAGTTGCAGACCTACTTGGTATGAACAAAGAAACTCTGGAAGATATAAAAATCATTGTTTTTACGAACCCGACCCAAATATATGTCAAGAAATACATTAAAAAAATTCAAAAATATGTGTCAATAATTTTTGAAAATGTCCTAAAAATTTTTAAACAGGGGGCTCGGCCTCAATGCGGGCCACGACCTCTCGCTCGAGAACCTGCACTACTACGTCGAACGCATTCCCTGGACCGACGAGGCTTCGATCGGCCACGCGCTCATTTCGGACGCCCTCTACTACGGGCTTGAAAACACGGTGCAGCTCTACCGCCGCGCCATGAAACACTGATGCCTGCCGCCGTGCCCCTCTCGCATCCCATATTCCGGCAGATCGCCCGCCTGGCCCGCGAACAGGGGGTCGACGCCTACGTCGTGGGCGGCTACGTGCGCGACCATTATCTCCGCCGCCCCTCGACCGACATCGACGTGGTGGTGGTCGGCAGCGGCGTGGCGCTGGCCGAGGCCCTCGGCCGCGAGCTGCACACGAAGGTCTCGGTATTCAAGACTTTCGGCACGGCGATGCTCCGCACGCGCGACGGCGTGGAGGTGGAGTTCGTCGGCGCCCGCCGCGAATCCTACTCGCGCGACTCGCGCAAGCCGCAGGTCGAGGCGGGGACGCTCGAGGACGACCAGCGGCGGCGCGATTTCACGATCAACGCCCTCGCCTGGTCGCTCTCCGAGGAGCGCTTCGGCGAGCTGGTCGACCCCTTCGGCGGGATGGAGGATCTCGAAGACTGCCTGATCCGCACCCCGTGCGATCCCGACATCACCTTCTCGGACGATCCGCTGCGGATGATGCGCGGCGTCCGCTTCGCCGCCCAGCTGGGCTTCATGATCGACGACGAGACCTTCGAGGCGATCCGCCGCAACGCCGACCGCATCGCCATCGTCTCGCGCGAGCGCATCGCCGTCGAGCTCAACAAGATCGTCCTCTCGCCTGTTCCTTCGATGGGCTTCGAGCTGCTCGAGCGCTCGGGCCTGCTCGAACGGATCTTCCCCGAGCTGCACAACCTGCAGGGGGTCGAGCGGCGCGGCGCCCATGCCCACAAGGACAATTTTCAGCATACGCTCAAGGTGCTGGACAACGTGGCGCGCCGCTCGGACGACCTCTGGTTGCGCTGGGCCGCCCTGCTGCACGACATCGGCAAGCCGCAGAGCAAGGGGTACGATCCGCGGATCGGCTGGACCTTCCACGGCCATGAGGTGATCGGGTCGAAGCTGGTTCCCGCGATCTTCCGGCGGTTGAAACTGCCGATGAACGAACACATGAAGTTCGTGCAGAAGCTCGTCTTCCTGCACCTGCGGCCGATCATCCTCTCGGAGGATCTCGTGACCGACTCGGCCGTGCGGCGTCTCCTCTTCGAGGCGGGCGACGACGTCGAGCAGCTCATGATCCTGTGCGAGGCGGACATCACCTCGGGAATCGATGCCAAGGTGAAGCGCTACCTGCACAACTTCGAGCTCGTGCGGCGCAAGATGAAGGACCTCGAGGAGCGCGACCGCATCCGCAACTTCCAGCCGCCGATCACGGGCGAGATCGTCATGCAGACCTACGGCATCCCGCCCTGCCAGCTGATCGGCGAGATCAAGGAGCGGATCAAGAACGCCATCCTCGACGGCGAGATCCCTAACGAATACACGGCCGCCTACGAACTGATGGAGCGGCTGGCCGCGGAGCACGGGCTGACGAAGCAGCGGTAGGTTCGGGGCTTGTCGGTCGCGGCGAATACGGCTCGCAGAGCCGTGCGGGCCGCAGCCTCCCGGCGGCGGAGGCCCGCAGCGTTCGCGCAGTCCTCCGCAGGCTGCGGCACGCTTGAGAAAATGTAGCATAAATTGCCAACGATGA
>CAZVGH010000135.1:0-2375 GCA_964626515.1 uncultured Alistipes sp. | reverse complement strand
GCGGGCCTTCGCCGCCGGAGGCTGCGGCCCGCACGGCTCTGCGAGCCGTCGGATTTTGAAATATAAAAATTGCCAACGATGAAATACGCACGAAACGGCCGCGCCACGCAGCGCGGCGGGCGGCCGCAGGGCCGCGACGAACAGAACGGCCGCGGTGAACAGCCTGCGCGCGACAACGGCCGCGGCGAGCGTCCGCAGCCGCCGAAGCCCAATGCGGCGATGGATGCGGCGGTCGCGGAGGCGGTCGAGGTGTTGCGGCAGGGCGGCTTGCTGCTCTATCCCACGGATACGGTGTGGGGCATCGGCTGCGACGCCACGAACGAGGAGGCTGTGGCGAAGGTCTATGCGCTGAAGCGGAGCGAGAACAAGCATGCGATGCTGGTCCTCTGCCACTCGGCCGAGCAGATCGTCCGCTATGTGAACCGCGCTCCGGGCATCGCCTTCGAGGTGCTCGAGATGGCGACCTCGCCCCTGACGCTGATTCTGCCCGGTGCGGTCGGCGTGGCTGCGAACCTCATCCCCGAAGGGGGGACGCTCGGCGTGCGGGTCCCCGACCACGCCTTCTGCCAGCGGCTGCTGCGCGCTTTCGGACGGCCGATCGTCTCGACCTCGGCCAACATCTCGGGCGAGAAGACCCCGCGCACGCTGGCCGAGACCGCCCGCGAGATCATCGACGGCGTGGATTACGTGGTCGATCCCCGTTTTCAGGGCCGCCCCACGGGCAAGGCCTCGGCCATCGTCGCCTTCGGCGAGGGGGGCGAGGTGCGCGTGATCCGTGAGTAACCCGCCTACTGCCGCGAAACCGGCGACGGCGCCTCTCCCGCATCGGGGAAGGGCGCCGTCGCTGTATTTCCGTATGGGTCCGTTATTCGGCCTGCCGCCGCTCCGCTTCGAGCTGCGCGCGCGACTTGGACTGCGTCACCATCCAGACCCCGGCGAAGACGCAGGCTGCGGCCCCCGTCTTGGCGAAGCCGAGCGTGTCGAGCCCGACGAGGATGGTGAAGAGCACCGCCACGACGGGCTGCACGTAGTTGTACATCGAGACGATCGTCGGGCGCAGGTAGCGCTGGCCGATCGGCACGCAGAGGTAGGAGAGGAAGGTTGAGCAGACGACGACATACGCGGCGCCGAGCCACGTCGAGGCGGCCGTGCCCGCATAGTCGACTTCGGCGAGGGGCTCGCGGTAGATCGCCACGGCGACCACGGCGGCGAAGGTGAACATCCATTTCATCACCGTGACGGGCGTGTAGCGGACGATGACGCCGCGGAAGGCGGTGAGGTAGACGGCGTAGCTCGCAGCGCTGATGATGCAGAGCGTGTCGCCCCAGACGCTCGATGCGGCGGCCGAGGCGTTGTGGCTCAACAGCACCAGCAGCACGGCGCCGAAGCAGCCGAGCGCCACGCCGCCCGCCTTGAGCCCCGTGATCGGCTCGCGCAGGAAGAGGGCGGCGAAGAGCATCGTGAGGATCGGCACGAGGGTCGCGATGATCGACGAGTCGATGGGCGAGGTGAGCGACAGGCCCCAGAGGAAGAGCAGCTGGTTGAACTGGATGCCGAAGACCGAGGCGCAGAGCAGCAGCCCCAGGTCGCGGCGCGACACCCGTTCGCGCGGCAGCAGCAGCGAGGCGCCCCAGAAGAGCAGGGCGGCGCCGACCATGCGGTAGGCGCTCAGGGCGAAGGGCGAAAGCCCTCCGGGATGCTCGGCCGAGCGGAGCACCCCTTTACAGATCGGGGCGTTGAGCCCCCACACGATGTTGGCGACCCACAGGGCCGCATGACCGCGCCATTTTCCGTTGTCCATGCTGATTTGACTTGACTAACCGGGGCGCAAAGATAACCAAAAAACGGAAACGGTGTCTCCGCCGGCCGTTTTTGTGTGCAGGCGCTGCTCCCTACAGCCGCGGCAGCACCTCGATCCAGTAGTCGTCGGGATCGTTGATGAAGTAGAGCCCCATCGCGTGGTTCTCGTAGCAGAGACACCCCATCTCGCGATAGTAGGCGCGCAGCTCCTCGTAGTCGCCGCCTACGCGCACACAGAGGTGGCTCTCGTTCTCGCCCAGCTCGAAGGGACGGTCGGCATGGTCGCGCAGCCAGGTGAGCTCCAGCTTGAAATCGGTCTCGCCGTCGCCCAGAAAGACAATGACGTAGCTGCCGTCGGCAGCCTCTTTGCGTTTGATCTCTTTCAGCCCCAGTGCCTTGTCGTAGAAGGCGATGCTGCGGTCGAGGTCCTGGACGTCGATGTTGAAGTGGTCGAAACGTGCGTTGATTTTCATAGGTCGAATATTTTACGGTTATAAAGATACGAAAAAAAACGCTTTGTCGACCCCCTCGGGGCGCTTTTTTGCGGCTATTTCGCCTTGACGACGAGCAGCTCG
>CAZVGH010000134.1:0-4424 GCA_964626515.1 uncultured Alistipes sp. | reverse complement strand
ATCGCTTGTTTCTGCGCTCGACTTTTCGTATCTTTGTACAAAGATAACGATAAAACGTTAAAAAATCCGAAAACGTATGTTGGAAAAAGGATTATCCGCAACAGCCCGCACAACGGTTACGGCCGCTGTGACGGCCCGGACAATGGGGTCGGGCGATCTGGAGGTGTTTGCCACGCCCGCCATGGTGGCACTCATGGAGCAGGCGGCGATGACGGCCGTGGCGGCTGCGCTGCCCGAAGGGGCGACGACGGTCGGTGCGGAGATGAACTGTTCGCACATCCGTCCGTCGGGGCTCGGGGCTGCAATCGCAGCGACGGCCGTGCTGACGGCTGTCGACGGGCGCAAGTTGACCTTTACGGTCGGCGCGAGCGACGCGCAGGGCATTATCGGCGAGGGGACGCACGTGCGTTTCATCGTGGATCGGGCCCGTTTCATGGCCAAACTGGGGTAGGGCTGCGGACGGGTGCCGCCGCCGTCCGTAAAATCGGCGGCACGTCGAAAAAACGGAGGGCAGGGGTTGGTATTTGAAAAAAAATGCGTACCTTTGCCTCGCTTTCGAGCATCGGATTGAACTGTGGTGTAATGGTAACACATCAGATTTTGGTTCTGGTATTCTGGGTTCGAATCCCGGCAGTTCAACCAATAGACAGGCTTCGTTTTCGGAGCCTGTTTTTTTTGTCGGTATCGGGTGTCGGTGAGGAGTGCGCCGCGGCCGGTCTGCGACCGGCACAGGTCGTTCGTTCCGCGCCTTTTGCCGGTTTCTCCAGCCGCGGCGCGGAGCGCCCGGACCTGCCGCCTGTGGCGGTCGCGGCGGTATTGAACACTGCCGGTCTTTCTTGTGCGGTGGGTTGCGAGGCGAGTTGTGTTTTATTTTTTTAGGTCGCCTCGCGAGGGCTTTGCCCTTCGAATCCCGGCAGTTCAACCAATAGACAGGCTTCGTTTTCGGGGCCTGTTTTTTTTGTCGGTATCGGGTGTCGGTGAGGGAGTGCGCCGCGGCCGGTCTGCGACCGGCACAGGTCGTTCGATCCGCGCCTTTTGCAGATTCCTCCTGCCGCGGCAACGGAGGCCCGCAGCTCTTTTGCGTCGCAGGCGACCTCCGCAGGCTGCGGCCTATGTCGACTGAAAAATAAATATTATTGAGTTATATTTGCTTTTATTGAATCTATGCATTAATTTTGTTTCGAGAAATCTATATAAAACATCCGATGGAAATGAAGAAAACGCTTCCGACAACCTGTCCCTCCTGCGGCGGCGAACTGCGCGTTCGAAGCCTGCATTGCGCGGCCTGCGACACGACGGTGACGGGTGACTACCGCCTTTCGCCCTTCATGCGGCTGACGGCCGACGAACAGGCTTTCCTGCTCGAATTCGTGTTGTGCAGCGGGTCGCTCAAGGAGCTGGCTGCCCGTCGCTCGTTGAGCTATCCGACCGTCCGTAACAAGCTCGATGCCATCATCGACCACCTGCAAAACCTTGCGACCGATGAACCGATTCGCTGATCCCTTCCGCTATCTGGCGGGCGGCAAAGCCTTGTCGCTCGGTCTGCTCTTCATGCTGGCGACCGCACTGCTGCTGCATGGAGCCTCCATGATGCAGGATAATCTGGCGCATTTTACGTTTGTGCACGACGTCCCTTTCCGCATGGTGCTTGCCGTCGGAATTGCGCTGTGGTTCTTTCCCGCCGCACTCCTGTATGTGGCCGGTGTGCTGCTCTCGCGCTCGAAGATTCGTCCGATCGACCTGTTCGGAACGACCGCCTTCGCGCAGCTGCCGCTCCTGCCGATGAACCTGCCGTTCCTCGTTCCGCAGGTCGGCGAGGCGTTCCCGGAGCGAATCCGGACGACTTTGCTCGCGGGCGGCGTTCCCGATACGGGCGATATGGCGCTGCTGTTGTGCTATGCGCTGTTTGCCCTCGCGCAGCTTGTTCTCTTTTATTGGTGGAACTACCGCGCCTTCGCGGTAAGCTGCAACGTGCGCGGTCCGAAAGCGATTGCGGCTTTTGTGGCGGTGCATCTCGTCTGCATGCTGACGGCGCCCGCCTTGATCGCGCGATGCGTCTGATGCGCATGGTTGGAAACGGCGGCGGGCGGCCTTTTGCAAAGGTCGCCCGCCGTTTCGTTTTGCCGATGGCTATTCCGTCGCCAGCGCCTCTCGCAGCGCCTTGGCCAGCTGGTCGGGGCAGGAGGTGCCGCGTCCGTGGCAGTCGATGCCTTCGAGCCGCGCGATCGCTTCGTCGGCCGGTGTGCCGCGGAGCAGCGCCGCGATGCCTTGCAGGTTGCCGTGGCAGCCGCCCGTGAAACGGATGTCGAGGATCGTCGTTCCGTCGAGCGCGATGTCGATCTGTCGGGAGCAGGTTCCCGCAGGGGTGTAGGTGAATGTGCGTGTCATACGTCGTGTGTAAAAAAGACCGCCGTACACGATGCACGGCGGCCGAACGGATTTTGCCGCAGCAGGTTTAGCGCTGCTGCTGGAGCGCCGACGAATCGGCTACGACCATGTTCTTGTCGACGCGCAGCGTCACGTTGCCGTCGACCTCGATGAGCAGCGTCGTCTCCTTGATCTCCTTGACCGTGCCGTAGATACCGCCGGCGGTGATGATCTTGTCGCCCTTTTTCAGCCCGTCGCGGAACTCCTGCATCTGCTTGCGGCGCTTGGCCTCGGGACGCCACATGAAGAGCCACATGACGAGGAACATCACTGCGATCAGGATGAAGCCGCTGTATTGCTGCATGAATCCCGGCTGCGGCTCGACGGGAACTTGAAGAAATTGCATCATGGCAGTTTCGTTTTTGAAGGTTTATTGTGAATGAATTGAATTTACATGTGCCTTGCCAAAGATACGGATTGCCCGCGGAAAAACAAATATGCATCTATTTTTCCCGAGGCGGAGTGCCTTCGGCGAAGCCAAAGTTACGGAATCTTCGGCAATTCTGCAAATCTTTACTCGACATCCGCCTCGACATAGAGCCGGAACGGGGCTTCGGCGCCGCTCAAGCGGAGCGTCACGAGCTTCAGCTGCCAGCCCCATTCGCCGCGGGTATCGAAGCGCAGCGTCAGCGGGAGCATGGCGTCTGGCATAACCGGCTGATCGTCATACGTGAGTTCGATACATCCGCAGGTGCGTCGGTAGCTTGTCAGCAGCAGCGGCCGCTGCGTGGTGTTGTGCAGCCGCAGCGACAGCACGGCGGTTTCGCCCTCGTGCATGCGGCCGAAACGGACGGTGTCCGATCCTCCAGCCTCCAGCGTGCGGTCGTCGATCGTGACGATTCGGCCCGCAGCCGCGACCGGAACGGCCGTGCGGCGGGTGCGTCCGCAGGCGGCGAGCAGCAGTACGGCGAGGCAGGAGAGCAGGAGCGGGCGCATCGCTGTGGGCGTCAGATCAGTCCGCGACCGGCCTTCTTGATGCGTCCCTCCTCGGTGAGCGAGGCGACGATCTTGTCCAGCACGCCGTTGATGAAGGTGCTGCTGCCGGGGGTGGAGTAGTATTTCGAGATCTCGATCCACTCGTCCATGGTGACCTTCACGGGAATCGACGGGAACTCGACCAGCTCGGTCATGGCCGTGCCGAGGATGAGGTTGTCCATGAAGACGATGCGCTCGACATCCCAGTTGGCCGTGTAGTTCTCGATGTAGCGCTGGTTGTCGGCGAAGTGGATGAGCGCCTTTTCGAAGAGGGTGCGGATGAAGGCGGGGTCCTCCTCGCTCTTGAACTTGTCGGCCACGCGCAGCTCCTGGTGCGAGATGCGCATGTTGGAGAGCGTGCGCTGGATCATCATGAGGATGAAGGGCAGGTCGTCGCACCAGTAGATCGACATCTCCTCCAGTACGTCGTCCAGCGCGGGACAATCCTCGAGCATCAGGAACAGCTGCTCGACCATATCGCGATCCTCCTCGAACGACCGCTGCTCGCGGTCCATGTAGCTTCTGTAGAAGGGGCTTTCGAGCATCTGCTGGTAGATCGTGCGGATCAGCTCGGGGTATTTCGCCCAGCCGAGCTTGCGGGCGGCCAGATGGTCGTTGACGGCGTCCGTGTTCTCGATGACGCGGATCACGCGGTTCTCGATGAATTTCGTGTTGGGGTGCAGGTCCTCGAAAGTGGGGAGCTTCTTCCGACGGGCGATCTCCTGTCGTTCGGCGGCATAGCGGGCCACTTCGGCGGGGAGTGCAAGCAGTTGGAAATAGAGGTCGTAGGCCTTATCGACGGAGAGCATCAGGGTCTTTTCGGAGGCGATCATGTTGTCGGCGTCCGACTTGAGGTGGGCGAAGAGCGCTTTGGCGACCTTGATGCGGAGTAATCTTCTGCTTAACATAGCTGAGAACGTTCGTTTCTTCTTTTCGGCCGCAAAGATAGCACAACCCGTGCGCGAATCAAAATTTCGCGGCGGAAAAATCCGGCTTTGCAGGGCGGAAAAATGCAGCGGAGC
>CAZVGH010000133.1:0-4442 GCA_964626515.1 uncultured Alistipes sp. | reverse complement strand
AGGCTGCCGCAGAAGTCGTCCGAACCGGGGCAGTCGATGATGTTCAGCTTGCGGTCCATGAACTCCGTGAAGAGGATCGTCGAGTAGATCGACCGCTTGTATTCGTGTTCGATGTCGGTGTTGTCGGAGAGGGTGTTGTTCGTCTCGATGCTGCCCCGGCGGTCGATCACCTTCCCCTCGAAGGCCATCGCCTCGGCAAGGGTGGTCTTACCCGTGCCCGGGGCACCGATCAATACGATGTTCTTGATCTCTTTGGCTGCATAATTTTTCATATCGGTTCGTTTTAAGGTTGCACATTTTGCATTACGCGACTATAAATATACAAAAAATATGAGAATCGCAAGTCCTAAAACCGAAAATTCGGTCGGACGGACCGCATTTTATCCGTTTCGTGCCGGTTCGGAGCCCGAAAAAGGCCGTTCTTTAAGATCGGATACGACAGCGAGGCCCGCCCCTCGTCGAAGGGCGGGCCTCGCTGCGATGATGCGGAAAAGGCGGTCTACTCGCGGCCGACCACCGCTTCGAGCTCGGCGACCGTCACGGGGATCCGCTTGTCGCCGCCCAGCATGTGGTTGCCCTCCGCGGTGACGAGCAGGTCGTCCTCGATGCGGATGCCGCCGAAATCGTAGTAGCCCTGCAGGCGGTCGTAGTCGACGATCCCGCGGTAGAGCCCCTCGGCGCGGCACTTGTCGATCAGGGCGGGGATGAAGTAGAGCCCCGGCTCGTCGGTCAGCACCGTGCCGGGCTCGAGACGCCAGGCGGCGCGGTAGATGCAGGTGGCGGAGCGGGCGGCGCGCTCGGCGATCGACGAGAAGTCGAACGAGCGTTCGCCCATCGCCTCGCAGTCATGCACGTCCATGCCGAGGCCGTGGCCGAGGCCGTGGGGCATGAGCATCGTGAGGGCGCCGCTCTCGACGGCCGTTTCGGCCGAGCCGTGCAGCAGCCCGAGGCCGACGAGCCCTTCGGCGAGCGTCAGGTAGGCGGTGCGATGCACCTCGCTGTACATCATGCCCGGGCGGACGATCTCCGCCACGCGGTCGTGGGCCCGCAGGACGATCTCGTAGATGTCGCGCTGGCGCTCCGTGAAGCGGCCGCTGACGGGATAGGTGCGCGTGTGGTCCGAGCAGTAGCCCTCGACCGATTCGGCGCCGCCGTCGACGAGCAGCAGGCGGCCCGCCTCGAGCACGCCGTCGCAGTTGAGGTTGTGCAGCGTCTCGCCGTGCTGCGAGACGATCGAGGGGAACGAGACGCCTTGGCCGTAGGATTTCGAGATGCCCTCCATCGCACCGGCGATCTCGCGCTCGACAACGCCCGGGCGGCACATGCGCATGGCGAGCGTGTGCATGCGGTAGCCCAGCTCGAAGGCGCGCTCCATCTCGGCGATCTCTTCGTCGGACTTGCGCTCGCGCATCTCGGCGACGGCCATCATCAGGTCGACCGATTTGCGGTCGTGGAGCATCTGCGGGGCGATGCCCAGCAGGGCGGAGAGCTGCAGCTTCGTCTCGCCGCGGTAGGGGGGCAGGTAGTGGATGCGGCGGCCCAGGCGGATCGCTTCGCGCAGCCGTCCCTCGAGGTCGGCCGTCGGGTGGGTTTCGGTGATGCCGACCTCGGCACCCAGCTCGCGCAGCGTCGGCTGCGGGCCGGTCCAGATGATGTCCTCGACCGTGAAATCGTCGCCGTAGAGGGCGGCTTCGCCCGTCTCGGCGTCGATCACGCCCGCGAGCGACGGCACGTTGAGGCCGAAATAGTAGCGGAAGGTCGAGTCCTGCCGGAAGTAGTAGGCGTTGTTCGGATAGTTGTTGGGCGAGAGGGGGTTGCCCGGCAGCAGGATAAGTCCTGTGCCGATCTTCCCGCAGAGCGTGCGGCGACGCTCGCTGTAGGTGGATGGTGCAAACATGGTCGTTCGAATTTGGTCCGCCGGCATGCGCCGGCGGCGGCTTTTTACAAAGGTACGTTTTTTTTGCCTCCGTTGGTGCTGCCGAAGGCGGGTTTTTGCGGGCGGCGCCCGGCGGAGGCGGCCTTTCGGGTCAGATCCACGCGCCGCGGTGGCGGCAGACCTCGGCGGCCGTCTCGACCGCCGTGCGGTGCGCGTCGGCGACCGAGGCCCCCTGCAGCAGGGCCGCTGCGAGGGTTCCCGTGAAGGAGTCGCCCGCACCGACCGTGTCGTTCACCCCTTCGACGATCGCGACCTGCGGCGTGGGGCGCTCGGAACACCCCTCGGGGGTATAGACCTTGCTGTAGCGGGCTCCCGCCGTGAGGACCGCGAGGCGCAGGCCGTGGCGGGCCATGAGGGCCCGCACGGCGGCATCCTCGTCGGCCGGCAGGCCGAGCATGCCGCGCAGGACGACGAGCTCCTCGTCGTTGATCTTCAGGGCATCGGCCGCTTCGAGCGACTCCTCGACGAGCTGCTGCGTGAAGAACGGCGGCCGCAGGTTGATGTCGTAGATGCGCAACGCGTCGGCGGGCATCTCGGCCAGCAGGCGGCGGATCGTGCGGCGCGAGGGCTCGCAGCGCTGCGCCAGCGTGCCGAAGGCTGCGGCTGCGGCCTCGCGGGCCAGCGCGAGCATGCGGTCGGTGCAGGGGATGCGGTCGTAGGCCACCTCCTCGCCGATGCGGAACCGCTGCTCGCCCGCCTCGATATAGGCTTCGGCGAATCCTGTCGGGGCGTCGACGCGCGGCGCCTCGGTCTCGATGCCGCGGCGGCCGTAGGTCTCCAGCAGGGCGGCGCCGTCGGCGTCGTCGCCCACGGCCGTCACAGCCACGCCGCGCAGCCCCTGCCGCGCCGCGTAGTAGGCGAAGTTGACCGGTGCCCCGCCAGGGGTGCGGAGTCCCCGGCGGCGGTCGATGTCCCACAGGGCCTCGCCCAGGCCCAGGACGGTTTTTCGTGCGTGTGTCATGCGTTGTTATGCGGTTGGTTCGGTGTCGTTCGTGCGGCGCGGCCGCAGTGCCTCGGGCAGCGGCAGGTGCAGGCGCGAGAAGCTCACGGCGGCGGCGGTCAGCGCGAAGGCGGCCGCCGCATAGAGGGCCGTGCGGGGTGCCTCGGCCCCTGCGATGCGGAACAGCAGGGCCGTGAAGGCCGCGCCGACGGTCTGTCCCGTGAGGCGGGCCGTGGCCAGCATGCCGCTGGCGGCGCCGCTGCGGGCCGTGGGCGCCGAGGCGATCAGGACGCTGTTGTTGGGCGACTGGAAGAGCGCAAATCCTGCGCCGCAAAGGAGCATGCGGCCGACGAGCGCGACCGGCGGGACGTCGGCGGGCGCCGCGGCGAGGAGCAGGGCCCCTGCGCACATGATGCTCATGCCGATGCCGCCGAGCAGCCCCGCGTGCACGCGTTCGACGAGCCATCCCGCGAGGGGTGCGACGACGACGATCACGGCGGGCCAGGCCGTCAGCAGCAGCCCCGCCCGCACGGCGTCGAAGCCGCAGGTGTGCTGCAGGAAGAAGGGGAGCGCCACGAAGGCGATCATCTGGGCCAGGTAGGAGCAGACGGAGGTGGTGACCGAGACGGCGAAGAGCGGGATGCGCAGCAGGTCGAAGGGGAGCAGCGGATAGCGCTCGCGCAGCTGGCGGCGGACGTAGTATTGCCCCGTGACGACGGCTGCGGCGGTCGCGGCGGCGATCCATCGCAGGTCGGCGCGGTGCGACACGGCCTCGACGGCGGCCATCAGCAGGCCGAAGGTGAGGGCGTTGAGCAGCATGTCGCGCAGGTCGGGACGGCGGCGGGCCGCATCGTCTCCGACGGCGGGGTTCGCGGGGAGGTAGCGGCGGCTCAGGATGAAGGCGACGAGGCAGATCGGGACGTTGACGGCGAAGATCCAGGGCCAGGCGGCGACGGAGAGGATCGCCGCGGCGACCGACGGCCCCGCGACCGACGAGAGGGCGACGACCGTGGCGTTGATTCCCATGCCGCGCCCGAGCTGCGCGCGGGGATAGATCAGGCGGATGAGGGTGGTGTTGATCGAGCAGAGGGCTGCGGCGCCGATACCCTGCAGGGCGCGGGCGGCGACGAGCGTCGGGAGTGTCGAGGCGCTCGCGCAGCCGACCGAGGCGACGGTGAAGAGCAGCAGCCCCGAGAGGTAGACCTTGCGGTAACCGACGATCTCGCCCAGCGCCGCGAGGGCAAGCAGCGAGACCATCGTGGCGATCTGGTAGGCGTTGACGACCCAGATCGAGGCGGCCTCCGTGATGGCCAGATCGCGCGCGATGGTCGGCAGGGCGACGTTGGCGATTGTGGCGTCGAGGACCGAAACCCCGACGCTGCACGAAACGGCGAAAATCGCACCGAGCCGGCGCGGCATCGGCAAACCGTCGGAGAGCTGTGTCAAATTCGGAAGCGTATTAATGAAGTGTCGTTAAAGTTGGTGGCGGGACGCAGCCTGCGGGGCGCGCGTGCTCGTAAGAGCTGCGGGCCTCCGCCGGGGGAGGCTGCGGCCCGCGCGGCTCCG
>CAZVGH010000132.1:0-4534 GCA_964626515.1 uncultured Alistipes sp. | reverse complement strand
GCCGATGATGTAGCCCAGACCCAGCACGGCGGCCGAGGTGTTGACCGAGAAGACCACCTTGAACTTGTCGGCTGCGACGACGCCCCAGTGGCAGATGCGCGTCGAGACGGATTCGGTCCACAGACCGAAGGTGCCGACGACGAAATCGTAGAGACCGCCGACGAGACCCGCCACGGCGAGCAGCTTGGCCTGGTTGCCGCCTTTCTCGCCCGAGATGAGGACCTCGGTCGTGGCCGTGGCCTCGGGGAAGGGGTATTTGCCGTGCATCTGCTTGACGAAGTACTTGCGGAAAGGGATCATGAGGATGATACCCAGGATACCGCCGAAGAGCGAGGCGAGGAAGACCTGCCAGAAGGCCGCTTCGAGGCCGAGGATGTAGAGGGCGGGGAGGGTGAAGATGGCACCCGCGACGATGACGCCCGACGAGGCGCCGATCGACTGGATGATGACGTTGCGGCCGAGCATGTTCTTCTTGCCGAGGATCGAGCCGCAGCCGACGGCGATGATGGCGATCGGAATGGCGGCTTCGAAGACCTGGCCCACCTTGAGGCCGAGGAAGGCAGCGGCGGCCGAGAAGATGACGGCCATTACCAGACCCATGATGACCGAGTAGGGGGTCACCTCGACGGGGTTGCTTTCGGCCGGCATGACGGGCCGGTAGGTTTCGCCCTCGCGGAGTTCGCGGTAGGCGTTTTCGGGCAGCGATGTGTTGTTGGGCTGTTCCATGATGCGTTCTTTGCGGATTGTTTCGGTTTGCTTATCGGTTGTCGCCGCTGCCGCCGATGCGGTTGCGCTCCATGCGCGAGCGGAGTTTGTCGACGTTCGTGCGGGCCACCTCCTCGAGGTCGAAGCCGAGGTCGTGCGAGAGGGTGGCGCAGTACCACAGCACGTCGCCGATCTCCTTCATGATCTCGCGCTTCTTTTCGTCGGTAAATTCGCGGTGTCCGTCGCGGATCACCTTCTTGACCTTGTCGGCCACTTCGCCCGCCTCGCCCGTCAGGCCGAGCGTGGGGTAGACGATGCGGCTCTCTTCGGGATAGATGGCCGTCTCGAGGGCGTGCTGCTGGTATTCGTTGAGTGTCATGGCAAAATGATGTTTGTGTACAATCGGACAAAAGTAGCAAAAATATTTCGGAATGCGGCCGAAAAAATCCCCGAATCGTGCGGATTCGGGGGTAAAAGTCGGGTGTATGTGCGGCGTGCGGCCGGCCGCAGTGGCTGCGGAGGGGGTGTTTCGGGCAGTCTACAGCCGCTCTACCGCCCGTTCGAGCCCGATGCCGTGCGACCCCTTGAGCAGCACGAGCGCTTCGTCGAGCGGCCGTTCGGCGAGCTCGGCGCGCACCTCGTCGCATGCAGCGAAGCAGCGGATGCGCCCGTCGGGGGCGAACCCTTCCGCCTGCAGCGCCTCGCAGGCGCGGCGGAACTCGCCACCCACGAGCCACAGCACGGCTGCGGGGTCGGCCGCCGCCTGACGGACGATCTCCTTGTGCTCGTCGAGCGACCAGGCGCCCAGCTCGAGCATGTCGCCCAGCACCAGCACGCGCTGCCGGCGGCTGCCGAGCGGCTCGGCGAGGAAGTGGCCGATCGCCGCCCGCATGCTCGACGGGTTGGCGTTGTAGCAGTCGACGACGAGTGTGTTGCGCGCGGTCTCGGTGCGCTGCGAGCGGTTGTTGTCGGGAACGTAGCTGCGCACGGCGCGGCGGATCGCCTCGTCGCCGACGCCGAAATGACGGCCGATGGCAGCCGCGGCGGCGATGTTGTAGCGGTTGTAGTCGCCCTCGAGGGCGCTCTCGATCCCCTCGGCCAGCCGCTCCGAGTAGCGCTCGACCTGCAGCGCGGGACGCTCGGCGGCCATCGCGAGGAGCACGTCGTCCTCGGCGCGCACGAAGGCCGTGCCGCCGCGGGCGGCCAGCCAGTCGTAGAGCTCCCCCTTGCCGCGGCGGATCCCCTCCACGCCGCCGAATCCCTCGAGATGCGAGCGGCCGATGTTGGTCAGGATGCCGTAGTCGGGTTCGGCGACGGCGCACAGGCGGGCGATCTCGCCGCAGGCGCTGGCGCCCATTTCGACGACCCCGAAGCGGGTCTCGGCGGTCATGGCGAGCAGCGTCAGCGGCACGCCGATGTGGTTGTTGAGGTTGCCCCGCGTGGCATGGAGCGGGTAGCGCTCGGCCAGCACGCGGCTGACGAGCTCTTTGGTCGTGGTCTTGCCGTTGCTGCCCGCTACGGCCAGAATCGGAATGCCGAGGGTGCGGCGGTGCTCCCGCGCCAGCTCCTGCAGGGCAGTCAGTACGTCGGCCGTGAGGAGTATGCGCGGATCGGAGACGGCCGACGGGTCGTCGACGACGGCGTATGCAGCCCCCTTGTCGAGCGCCTCGCGGGCGAAGCGGTTGCCGTCGAAGGTGGCGCCGCGCAGGGCGAAGAAGATCGAGCCGGGCAGGATGCGCCGCGTGTCGGTCGAGACTGCGGGGCAGGCGCGGAACAGATCGTAGAGTTTGCTCATCGGTGTCGCGCTCCTATATATATCGGTCACCGTTGTGGAACTTCACCTCGTCGATGAACTTCTTGATGTTCTGCTCCTCGCTGCGGGGGCAGATCATGAGGACGTCCTCCGTGTCGACGACGATGTAGTCCTTCAGGCCGCTGATGACGGCCACCTTCTCCCGCGGGATCGAGACGAGCGACGAACGGGTCTCGTAGAGGTAGCACCCCTCGCTCGGGACGGCGTTGGCGTAGCGGTCCTTGCGGGCGTGCTGGTAGACCGAGCCCCAGGTGCCGACGTCGCTCCAGCCGAATTCGCCGCAGCGGACGTAGACGTTGTCGGCCTTCTCCATGACGCCGTAGTCGATCGAGACGGCGCGGCAGACGGCGAAAGCCTGCTCGACGGCGGCCTGTTCATCGGCCGTACCGAGCGCGGGCTGCAGCTGCTCGAAGAGCGCGTGGTGCTCGGGGAGGTGCTTCTCGAAGGCGGCGACGATCGACGAGGCCTTCCAGACGAAGATGCCCGAGTTCCAGAAGAACTCGCCGCTGCGCAGGAAGGTCTGCGCCATGGCCAGGTCGGGCTTCTCGGTGAAGCACTTCACCTTGCTGATGCGGGCGTTGTCCGAGACCTGGATGTATCCGTAGCCCGTGTCGGGGCGCGTGGGCTTCACGCCGACGGTCATCAGGGCCCCCTTCGAGACGGCGAAGTCGAAGCACTCCTCGATGATCGAGCGGAAGGTCGTCTCGTCGAGAATCAGGTGGTCTGAGGGGGTGACGACCATCTCGGCCTCGGGGTCGATCTTGCGGAGCAGGTAGGCGGCGTAGGCGATGCAGGGGGCCGTGTTGCGGCCGACGGGTTCGCACAGCACCTGCTCGGGCTTCAGCTCGGGCAGATGCTCGAGCACGAGGGCCTTGTAGCGGCGGTTCGTGACGACCAGAAAGTGTTCGGCGGGGATCATCGGGGCGAACCGCTCGTAGGTGTGGCGGATGAAGGATTTGCCGGTTCCGAGGATATCCAGAAACTGTTTGGGCATCGACTGCCGGCTCTTGGGCCAGAAGCGGCTGCCGATGCCGCCCGCCATGATGACGCAATATCGGTTCGTTGTCATAAGATACTTTATATAGGGATTACGGGTACAAAGATAAAAATATTTCGTAACTTTGTCCCCCGTACGAACCGAAATTTCGCACCATACGCATGAAAATACGCCTTGTTACCATACCGAACCTGCTCACGCTCTCGAACCTGCTCTGCGGTTCGCTGGGCGCCGTCATGGCGCTCCGCTTCGACAACCTGACGGCCGCCTTCGTCCTGATGATCGCCGCCGCCTTCTTCGACTTCTTCGACGGCATGGCGGCTCGCCTGCTGGGGCAGAACGGCCCGTTGGGCGTGCAGCTCGACTCGCTGGCCGACGACGTGACGTTCGGATTCACCCCCGCGGCCATGCTCTTCGTCCTCTACGGCCGCATGCCCGGCTGCTGGGTCGGGGAGGCCGGCTGGCCCGCCTTCCTGCTCTTTTTCTACACGGCCTGCGCGGCGCTGCGTCTGGCGAAGTTCAACATCGACGACTCGCAGCACACCGAGTTCTGCGGGCTGCCGTCGCCCGCCGCGGCCCTCTTCTGCGCTTCGCTGGCGCTGCTCGGCGAGCGCTGCGGCCTCGTCGTGCCGCGGGAGGCGATCCTGGCCGCCGCTTTCGCCGCCGGGCTGCTGATGGTCTCGCCGCTGCGCATGTTCGCCCTCAAGTTCCGCGGCTTCGGGCTGCGCGGCAACGGGGTGCGCTACGCCTTCCTCGCCTCCTGCGCGGTGCTGCTCGCCGTGCTTCGTCTCTACGCCGTCCCGGCCATCGTCGGGCTCTACGTGCTGATCTCCTGCGTGCTCGCCGTGCGGACGGGGTCGGAAAAACGGTGATTTGGGGGTTGCGGAAATAATCGCTATCTTTGTTCCCGTTATGTCGCGCCGCCTCGCATACCTGCTGTCGATCGTCTGCTGCCTCGCATGCGGCGGAGACCTCCTTGCGCAGAATTTCAGCGCCCGCGACCTCGCACGCGCCCGGCG
>CAZVGH010000131.1:0-4549 GCA_964626515.1 uncultured Alistipes sp. | reverse complement strand
AGGGCGACGTGTAGCGCGGGTCGAGCCATACGTTGCCGCTCTCGGTCTTGCCGAACTTCGTGCCGTCGGCTTTCGTGATGAGCGGGCAGGTGATGGCGAATGCCTCCGCCTCGGTGCCCAGTTTGCGGCGGATGAGCTCCGTGCCGGTGGTGATGTTGCCCCACTGGTCGGCGCCGCCCAGCTGGATCTTGCAGTTCATCGTCTGGTAGAGGTGCAGGAAGTCGTAGCCCTGCAGCAGCTGGTAGGTGAACTCGGTGAACGACATGCCGTCGCCCTCGCCGTTGAAGCGTTTCTTGACCGAATCCTTGGCCATCATGTAGTTGACGGTGATGCACTTGCCGATATCGCGCGCAAAGTCGAGGAACGAGAAGTCCTTCATCCAGTCGTAGTTGTTCACGAGGCGTGCGGCGTTCGGCGCGTCGGAGTCGAAGTCGAGCAGCTTGGCCAGCTGGGCGCGGATCGCCTCCTGGTTGTGGCGGAGGGTCTGCTCGTCGAGCAGGTTGCGCTCCTGCGACTTGCCCGAGGGGTCGCCGATCATGCCCGTCGCACCGCCGATGAGGGCCAGCGGACGGTGGCCGCAGAGCTGGAAGTGCTTCAGGATCATGACGCCCACCAGGTGGCCGATGTGCAGCGAGTCGGCCGTCGGGTCGATGCCGAGGTAGGCCGTCGTAAGCTCTTTTTCGAGCTGTTCCTTGGCTCCGGGCATGATCGTGTGGATCATGCCGCGCCATTCGAGTTCTTCGATGAAATTCTTGGTTGCCATTATTGCGTTTGTTTTTCGTGCTTCGTTGTTGCGGCTGCGGGCGCTTCGTGCGGCCCGCCGTCGCGGTTATTCCACCTCCATGTCGAGTGCCTGGCGCAGCTCGACCAGCAGCGGATTCTTCTCGGTGAGGTAGCGGACGCGGTCCTCGAGCTTGATCGGACGGGCCGCCCGCACCGCTTCGTTGATCGTGACGTCCAGCTCGATGAGCCCTTCGACGCCCGAGAGCCGCGCCACCATGAGCAGCAGGGCCGTGCGGTTGCGCTGGATCTCGTCGTGGAGTTCGCGCGTGGGCACCGATACGGCGATGCGGTTGCCGCTGATCTGCATCCGCTCGAAGGTCGCCACGAAACGCGGGCGCCGTTCGCGGATCCGCTCCAGCACGGCTTCGCGGGCCCGGGTCAGCTTCTGCTCCGCCGCGGGATCGACCGTCGTCGGTGCCTCCGCTGCCGCGGCTGGTTCGGCCGTCGGGGCACTCTCCTGCGGTCGGGCGAGCATCGCCGAGAGCGACGTGCCGAGCGTCGAGGGGCGGTAGGCCGGGCGCGGCTGCGGAGCCGGTTTCGCGGCGGGCTCTGTCGGCCGGGCGGCTGCCGCGGGTTGCGGTGCCGGGGCGGGGCGCGGTTCGGCGGGAGCTGCGGGAGTCGGCTGCTGGGAGGCGGGACGCTCCGCGGGAGCAGGCTGGCCGTAAGACGGGGCCGGTGCCGCCGCAGGCTGCGGTGCCGGGACGGCAGGCTGCGACGTCGGGGCGGCGGAAGCCGTCTGCGGTTCGGCGGCGGGTTGCGGGACGGCGGACTGTGCGGGTGCTGCCGCGCGGGGCGTCAGCTCAGGCAGCGCATAGGATTCGTCACCGGTTAACGGCTCCTTTTTTTTTTGACCGAGGCGTGCGATCTTCATCAGCCCCAGTTCCACCAGCAGTCGGCCGTTCGACGACTGCCGTATCTTGCCGTCCAGCTCCGTGAGGATCGAGATCGTCCCGAAGAGGAATTCGGCATCGCAGGCCTCCGCCTGCGCGCGGTATCGTTCGAGCAGCGTGCCCGTCATCTCGATCAGCCGCAGCGTGTCGGCCCGCTTCGCCATGAGCAGGTCGCGCATGTGGCGGTTGAGGCCTCCCATGAAGGTCTGCCCCGAGAATCCTTTGGCGAGCACCCCGTCGAAGGCGACGAGGGCCGTCGCGTAGTCGCCGCGAAGCAGCAGCTCCGTCAGGCTGAAATAGGTATCGTAGTCGAGGACGTTGAGCGTCTGCGCCACGGCGCGGTATTCGAGCTTCGGACCGCAGAACGAGACCGCCTTGTCGAACATCGACAGGGCGTCGCGCATGCCGCCGTCGGCTTTCTGGGCGATGAGGTTGAGCGACTCCTCGTCAGCCGTGATCCCCTCCTGCGAGGCGATATACTGCAGGTAGCCGACCGAATCTTCGACGCGGATGCGGTTGAAATCGTAGATCTGGCAGCGCGAGAGGATCGTCGGGATGATCTTGTGCTTCTCGGTGGTGGCCAGGATGAAGATGGCGTGGGCGGGGGGCTCCTCGAGCGTCTTGAGGAAGGCGTTGAAGGCGGCCGCCGAGAGCATGTGGACCTCGTCGATGATGAAGACCGAGTAGCGGCCCACCTGCGGGATGATGCGCACCTGTTCGATCAGCGTGCGGATATCCTCCACCGAGTTGTTCGAGGCGGCGTCCAGCTCGTGGATATTGAGCGAACGCCCCTCGTTGAACGAACAGCACGATTCGCAGGCGTTGCACGCCTCGGCGCCGTCGGGCGTGAGGCAGTTGATCGCCTTGGCGAAGATGCGGGCGCAGGTGGTCTTGCCCACGCCGCGCGGACCGCAGAAGAGGTAGGCATGCGCCAGCTGGCCGCGTTCGATCGCGTTCTTCAGCGTCGAGGTGATGTGCTGCTGCCCGACGACCGATGCGAAGGTCGCGGGGCGGTATTTGCGTGCACTGACAATAAAATCGCTCATAGGCGGCAAAGATAATATCTTTGGCGTTAAAAACGAAACTTCGGGCCCGAAAAATGGCGCTCCGGACCTCCGCTCCGCCGCCGCGGCGAGCTGCAGAAAAAATAATCGCCCCGCGCGGCGTGAAAATTCGGAGAAAAAGCGTAATTTTGCAGGATATGATGCGGTGCGGGCTCCGTTGCCCGCGCCGCCAATTTCCGAAAAAAGATGAGATTCCTGTTGTTCAACCTCTACCTGCTGGTGATCTGCACCCTCTGCCTGCTGCTGACGATCGTGACGCTCGTCGTCTGCTGGCCGTTCGACCGCCGCCGCCATGCGGTCCACGAACTCTCGCGCCTGCTCGTGCGGCTCTTCTTCGCCGTGCCGCCCCGCTGGACGCGCCGCATCGAGGGACTGGAGAAGGCCGACCGCAAAAAGAGTTACGTCATCGTGCTGAATCATAATTCGATGCTCGATATCCCCGCCCTCTACTTCGTGCCGCTCGATTTCCGCTGGGTCTCGAAGCGTGAGGTGTGGAAGATCCCCTTCTTCGGACAGATGCTCTACCTGCACGGCGACATCCTGATCGACCGCGGCCGCGGTCAGCAGGCCATGGCGCAGCTGCTCGCCGAGGGCTCCGAATGGCTCGGTCGCGGCGTCTCGGTGGCGATCTTTCCCGAGGGCACGCGCTCGAAGGACGGCACGATGCGCCGCTTCAAGAGCGGCGCCTTCCAGCTGGCGCACGAGGCCGGCGTCGAACTGCTCCCCGTCGTACTCGGCGGCACGCGCAGCTTCGTGCGTCCGGGCAGCCTGCTGTGGAACTGGCGGAACCGCCTCACGCTGCGCATCCTCGATCCCGTGCCGGCGGAGGAGGTGCGGACGACCGATCCACACGTGCTGATGGAGCGGACGCAGGCGCGCATGGCCGCGGCGCTCGCCGAGATCGAATGATAAGCATCCGGGCGGCCGCCCGACGAACCGAAACAAACACACAACGTGGCAGATTTACTGAATACACCGACCAATTACGACGACGCGTCGATCGTCACCCTCTCCCCGCGCGAGCACATCCGCCTGCGTCCGGGTATGTACGTGGGTGTCGTCGGCGACGGTTCACAGCCCGACGAGGCGCTCTACGTCCTCATCAAGGAGGTCGTCGACAACTCGATCGACGAGTTCATCATGGGCGCGGGCAAGCAGATCGACATCACCATCGAGGACAAGGTGGTGACCGTGCGCGACTACGGCCGCGGCATTCCGCTCAAGTCCCTCGCGGCCGCCGTGGGGCAGATGAACACGGGCGGCAAGTACGGCGGCGAAGCCTTCAAGAAGACCGTCGGCCTGAACGGCGTGGGCGTCAAAGCCGTGAACATGCTCTCGAGCGAGTTTACCGCCCGCTCGGTGCGCGACGGCGAGGCTCACACGGTGACCTTCGCCAAGGGCCTCGAGCAGACCGACCGCTGGGAGAGCGGCGTGCAGGAGAAGAACGGCACCTGCATCTCGTACCGCGTCGACGAGGAGATCTTCGGCCCTTACGAGTACAACATGGAGTACGTCGAGCAGAAGATCCGCAACTACAGCTACCTGAACCTCGGACTGACGCTGACGCTCAACGGCCGCAAGTTCGTCTCGAAAAACGGTCTGCTGGACCTGCTCAACGACAACATGACCGAGGAGCCGCTCTATCCGCCGATCCACCTCGCCGGCGAGGACATCGAGGTGGTCATCACGCACGGTACGGGGTACGGCGAGAGCTACGACTCGTTCGTCAACGGCCAGCATACGACGCTGGGCGGCACCCATCAGGCGGCGCTGCGACAGGCCGTCGCCAAGACCGTCAAGGAGTTCTTCCAC
>CAZVGH010000130.1:0-4565 GCA_964626515.1 uncultured Alistipes sp. | reverse complement strand
CGACCCCCTCGGGGCGCTTTTTTGCGGCTATTTCGCCTTGACGACGAGCAGCTCGTCCCATTCGGTGGTGTAGCGGCGGCTCAGATGCTCGCGGTTCATACGGAATGGTTCGGCCCCTTCGGCGGCGGTGCGGACCTTGCCGCGGCCGTAGGTGCGGTTGACGGCATCCACCGCCTGCATGAGCCGCGTCTGCCGTTCGCGGTCACCGGGGTCGAAGAGCGACGGCTGCACCGTTTCGCTCCCTTCGAGGCCGGCGAGGAGCACGCCCGCCTTCTTGTAGCCGAAGCCGGGCCGATAAATTTCGCGCAGCAGGCTGCGGGCCGCCTTGACCAGCTCGAGGGTGCTCGCGGTGGGCTCGGCGAAGTGGTGCACGGCGGTCTCGTAGCTCTGCGGACGGTCGTCGCGGTGGCGGTTGGTGAAGATGAAGCAGTGGATCGAGCGGCAGACGGAGTGCTGCCGGCGCAGCTTCTCGGCGCAGCGGGTCGCGAACTCGGCGACGATCCGCTCCAGCGCGTCGCGCTCCCCGATCTCGTGCGGGAAGGAGCGCGAGACGGTGATCTGCTGCCGCGCGCCGCCGAGGTCCTCGAATCCGATGGCGGGCGTGCCGGTCAGCTCGAGGCGGGTGCGGAGCCCTGCGATCCCCATGCGGCCGCGGATCCACGCCTCGGGCAGGTCGACGAACTGGGCCGCCGTGAGGATGTGCATCTGGTCGAACTGGCGGCCGTAGCGGCGGCCGATGCCCCACACCTCGCGCAGGGGGTAGGTCGAGAGGACCTTGCGGATATCCTCGTCGCGGTGCATGTAGCAGCAGCCCTGCAGCCGCGGATAGCGTTTGGCGAGATGACTGGCCACCTTGGCGAGGGTCTTCGTGGGGGCGATGCCGATGCTGACGGGGATGCCCGTGTGGCGGCGGATCGTCTCGCCGATGAGGCGGCCGAACTCGGCGGGCGGCCGGTCGATGCCCGAGAGGTCGAAGAAGGCTTCGTCGATCGAGTAGATCTCGATCTGCGGCACGAGCGAGCGCAGGGTGGTCATGACGCGGTGCGAGAGGTCGCCGTAAAGGGCGAAATTGGCCGAGAAGAGGGCGACGCGGTTGTGTTCGACGATCGACCGCACCTGGTAGAGCGGCTGCCCCATGCCGATGCCGAGCGCCTTGGCCTCGTTCGAGCGGGCGATGATGCAGCCGTCGTTGTTCGAGAGCACGACGACGGGTTTTCCGGCCAGATCGGGGCGGAAAAGACGTTCGCACGAGACGAAGAAGTTGTTGCAGTCGCAAAGTCCGTACATGCGGGCGGCGGGGTCAGCTGTTCGGGAGTTCCTTGATGACGAAGCGCACGACGCCCCAGACGATCGGATCGGCGGCGGCTTCGACGCGGATCGGACGGTATTTCGGATTGGCGGGGAGCAGCACGAGGGCGTCGCGCTCGTAGCAGAGGCGCTTGACGGTGAATTCGCCCTCGACGCAGCAGATGGCGATCGACCCCTCCTGCGGTTCGACCGAGCGGTCGACCACGAGCAGGTCGCCGTCGTCGATCCCCGCGCCGGTCATGCTGTCGCCCTCGACGCGCACGAAGAAGGTCGCCGCGGGGTTGCGGACCAGCGCCCGGTTCAGGTCGAGGGGCTGCTCCTCAAAATCGTCGGCGGGGGAGGGAAATCCCGCCTTTACGGTCGCTCCGGCCAGCGGGAGCTCTGTGCGGGTCGAGGTGTCGGCCGCGAGGATGGTCAGGTTGTTCGGTTCGTCGGTTGTCATGGGGCGAAGATACGAAAAAATCAAAATTCAGGATTCAAAATTCAAAATTAGCGGACGGATCGGCCCTGCGATCATTTTTCATTTTTAATTCTTCATTTTTCATTCTGCATTGCGATGCCATAGGCATCGTGCGGTTCGCCGCCCCCTGACGAGCAAATTCTAAATTCAAGATTCAAGATTCAAGATTCAAAATTAGAGAGGGAGGCAAGACTGCGGGCTCGATCTCGCAGAGATCGTGCGGGCCGCAGCTTCGCCCCGCGAAGGCCCGCAGCTCGCATCCGCTCGCGCGATGCCTCCGCAAGCTGCGCCCGAGAATGAATTCTAAATTCAGGATTCAAAATTAACGGACTGATAACGGCCCTGCGATCATTTTTCATTTTTAATTCTTCATTTTTCATTCGCGACGGCATAAGCCGTCGTGCAGCCCGCAGCCGCCCCCGGGCGGAGGGCTGCCACTCGCATGCGCTCGTGCACGCCGCTCCGCTCGGCTGCGGGGCTGAACACGAACCTCACGCACGGCACCTCCGCATCATTTTGAATAATACTGATCTGGAGTTGCGGATCGTGAACCTTAATTTTGAATCTTGAATTTAGCATTTTGAATTCACACCATCCTCCCGGCTTTTTTTGCTACCTTTGCCCGCGATCAAACCTGCGAACGATGACTGCGCTGTTGCGATTCCTGAAAACCTGGACGCTGCCGCTGGCGATGCTGGCCGGCGCATCCGCCTATTTTCTCTATGCGTCGATCCCGTGGCTCGACGGCACCCACCGGCTGGCGGCCGAGACGGTGGCCGTCGTGCAGCCGCTGCTGCTCTTTGCGATGCTCTTCCTGACCTTCTGCCGCATCGAACTCCGCGAGCTGCGGCTGCGGAGGTGGCATCTGCGGATGGTCGCCGTGCAGCTCGTGCTGTTCGCCGCCACGGCGGGGGTGCTGGTCTGCTTCCCCGACACGCACCTGCGGGTGCTCGTCGAGAGCGCCATGCTCTGCCTGCTCTGCCCGACGGCTACGGCCGCCGCGGTCGTTACGGCACGGCTCGACGGCAGCGCGGCGAGCATCACCGCCTATACGGTCCTCATCAACCTCGCGATCGCGCTGGCGGCGCCGCTGCTGCTGCCGCTGGCCCATCCGCACGAGGGGCTGAACTTCCTCGCCGCCTTCGCCACGATCATCCGCAAGGTCTTCCCGCTGCTGATCTGTCCGCTGCTCGCCGCCGTGCTGGTGCGCCGCTGGTGGCCGCGGCTCCATGCCGCCTGCGCGGCCTCCGCGAATGCGGCGTTCTACCTGTGGGCCGTTTCGCTGGCGCTGGCCATCGCCGTGACGACGAAGGCGATCGTGCACGAACAGGTGCACGTCGGCTACCAGCTCGGCATCGCCCTCGTCTCGCTCGTATGCTGCCTGGGCCAGTTCCTCCTCGGCAAACGGATCGGCGGCCGTGCGGGCGAGCGCATCGAGGGCGGACAGGCGCTCGGCCAGAAAAACACGGTCTTCATCATCTGGATGGGCTACACCTTCCTGTCGCCCATCACGGCCCTCGCCGGCGGCTTTTACAGCGTCTGGCACAACGTGGTCAACTCCTACCAGCTCTATAAAAAGGCGAAAAAGGGTTGACACACCCCCCCCCGCAGCGCAAGCGCCCGACCTGTTTCAGGCCGGGCGCTTGCGTGTGCATGCGTGCGGATGGCCGCACCTTCGGATTTACTACTTCTCCGGGTTGCCGCCGGCGGGCGTCGTGAGCCCGAGCAGCTCCATGATGCGCTGCGACAGCTCGCTGTTCTCGAGCATCGGGCGGAAGCGGTCCGACCCCGTGCCGTAGAAGTAGGCGGGAACGCGGATCCCCGTGTGCGAGGGGGTGCTGAAGCGGTAGTCGATGCCGCTCTCGGAGAGGGTGAAGTCGTTCTTGCCGCTCGGCATCGTCAGACCGCCCGTCTCGTGGTCGGCGACGATCACGACGAGCGTCCCGGGGTGCGTGTCTGCGAAATCCGTCGCCACGGCGACCACCCGCTCGAAATCGCGCATTTCGTCGAGGAGCCATGCCGCATCGTTGGCGTGTCCCGCATAGTCGATCATCGACCCTTCGACCATCAGCATGAAGCCGTCGGGATCCTGCGACAGCAGCTCCAGCGCCTTGGCGGTCGCCGCGGGGATGATGTCGCCGCGCTCGGCGGGTTTGGGCAGCTGCTTGTCGGCCAGTACGGCCAGCAGCCGTCCGTCATGCACCGAGTCGATTCCCTCGCGGGTGCGGACCACGCGGTAGCCCTTTTCGGCGAAGCAGTCGAAATAGGTGCGGTTCATGTCGGCCGAGTCGCAGGGTGCGCCGATCCAGTGGGCGCCGCCGCCGATCAGCACGTCGAACTCCGACTGCAGCAGCTGCTCGTTGATCTTCGGGTACTGCGAGCGGCGGGGACGGTGGGCGTAGAAGGCACCCGGCGTGGCATGCTGGAGGTAGCAGCTGACGACGAGACCCGTCGCCATGCCGCGGTCGCGCGCCTGCTCCATCATCGAGTAGAGGCGGCTCGAATCGGGGGCCATGCCGAGCATCGAGTTGTTGGTCTTCGTACCCGTGGCGAGGGCCGTTCCCGCGGCGGCCGAGTCGGTCACGCGGTTGTTCGCCGAGCGGGTCGTGACGAGCGATACGTGCTCGGCGCGGCTGAAGGCGGTGGGGGCGTAGTCGGACTCGATCTCGAGCATCGCCAGGTGGCTCAGCCCCATACCGTCGCCGATCAGGTAGATGAGGTTGCGAACTTCGGGTTCGGAACTTTTGCGCTGCGTGCAGCCTGCCGCAGCAAGCGTCAGCACGAACAGAAGGGGAAG
>CAZVGH010000129.1:0-4593 GCA_964626515.1 uncultured Alistipes sp. | reverse complement strand
CCGCAAAAAGAGACCGCGGCTCCCTGTTCGGGGAGCCGCGGCATCCGGTTCAGGCTGCGGAGCCTTTAGAAGGTCAGCCAGTCGATCTTCACGGCTGCGCGCTTGCCTTCGAGGGTCGTCATGCCGACGATCACGCCCTTCGTGCCCTCGATCTGCTCCGAGAACTCCGACAGATCGAACGTCATCCAAAGAGCCACATCGGTCATGCCCGTGGTGACGTCGTTGCCCGTATCGTGCACCAGCTCGAGATTCAGGTAGCCGTCGGCCTGCTGGTCGGGGGTGTAGTCCTCGACGTAGACCAACTTGATTTTGTGCTTCGCCGCATCCTTCAAGTAATAGTACACGGCCATGTTCATGAGTTCGGTCGTCGAACTGATGTACGCGCTGCTCCCTGCCGAGTAGATCACGACATTGCCGTTGCCTTCGGCCTTGAGCGCCTCCTCGTCGGCTACGATCGCCGTTTCGCCCCAGGTGACCGTTCCCACGTTGTAGAGCGCGATCGTATAGTCGAATCCGGGAACCTTCTGCGCGGCATCCTCGAGGAGGTTGTAGTAGATGATGACGCGGTCGCCCTCCTTCGGAGCGTAGGAGAGGACCCTGCTCTTGTCGGCAGGATAGAACGTCTTGTGGTCGTCGGCCTCGAAGAAATAGCCCGACACGCTCTGGTGCACGGTAGCGAAATTGCTGTAGCGCGCGTAGTCGTTATCGGTATCGTTGCACGAAACCAGCAGGCAGGCGGCCAGGGCACCCATCAGAAACAATGCGATTTTTTTCATTGATCTCATTTTTTAAGTTATCTTTCACCTCCTAAACGAAGACGAAGGGGGTTTACTGCATACAAAGATAGACAAATTTTATCTTTTTTCGTCTTTCGGACAAAAATTCGTCGCCGCATGCAGTCTTTCACCCCTTTCGGCGTTTATCGGACAAACGCACGACACCCGACGCATGAAGGAACAGGAACTCTCCGAACGTTGCCGCGCAGGCGACCGCGAAGCCTGGCACGAGCTGTACGACCGCTACGGCGGACGGCTGCTCGCCCTCTGTCTGCGCTATGCGGGCGACCGTGCGGCGGCCGAGGATCTGATGCACGACGCCTTTCTGAAGATCGTGGGCTCGATCGACCGCTTCCGCTACCGCGGCGAGGGATCGCTGCGCGCCTGGATCGAACGCGTGACGATCAACCTAGCGATCGAACAGCTGCGGCGCAACCGGCGGCTGCCGACGGCGGCACCCCTCGACGAGCAGTACGAGACGGCCCCCGACGAGCCGACGGCCGACGCCATCGACCGCATTCCGCAGGAGACCCTGCTGCGGCTGGTCGCAGAACTGCCCGAAGGGTATCGCACCATCTTCAACCTCTACTGCCTCGACGGACATTCGCACCGCGAGATCGCCCGCCTGCTCGGCATCCGCGAGAAGAGCTCCTCGTCGCAGCTGGCACGGGCTCGCGCACTGCTCGCCGCCCGCATCCGCGCCCTCGATGCGGCGCACGACGGATCAGTCCGCACGGGGAAACACGAAACAGACTGACACATGACACCACACAACGACTGGACAGACCGCCTGCGCACACGGCTGCGCGACGCCGAGCTGACACCCCCCGAAAGGGGTTGGGCGCGGCTCGAGGAGACGTTGCACACCCCTGCGGCGGCGCCTCGGCGGCGCCTCGGCGCGCTGCTGCTCCCCCACCGTCTGCCGATCGCCGCGGCCCTGCTCGTCGGCACCCTGCTGACGGGCCTCTACCTGCGCCCGACCGAAGAGGCCGTTCCGCCTCCCGTCCGGCCCTACATCGAACCGCTCGTCCGATCCGGCGGCGAGGTGCCGACCACCGAAGACCAGTCCGCAGCCCCGCCGAAGGGGCAAGCATACGAAGCGCTCGCAGCGCACCGTCCCGTACAGCAGCCAATCGCGCAACAGACGCCTGCAGCGGAAGCTGCCGCCTCGAAATCCGACACCGCCGGGCCGAACGAGCCCACCGCGCGGAACGAGCCCCCGACGTCCGGCGAAGGCGCCGCTGCGGCGGAAGCCCGACCGTCCCGTGCCGCCGCCTCATCCGTCGCGCAGAAACCCGATATGGCGAAATCCGTCGCATCGAAACCTGCGCCGCCGGTCCGCCGCGCCGCGCCGCGCCGCACCTCGATCGCCCTCTTCGGCAGCGGACTGCCGACACTCGGCATCCGTCATACGCCCTCCGCATCGCCCGGCTTCATCCTGCAGGACGGCGGGACGAGCATCACCTACACGACCGGGAACGCCGATCTGGAAGCCAGCCGCCGCACGGACTACGCCCACAGCGAATTTTCGCACCGCCGGCCGTGGAGCGTCGGCCTCACTCTGCGCAAGGAGTTCAAATACGGCCTCTCGCTCGAGACGGGCCTCGTCTACACGGCGCTCAAGTCGACCGTCACGACGCGCGGCCGCGCATACGACCAGCAGCTCCACCTCCTCGGGGTGCCGCTGCGCCTCAACTGGGCCTTCGTCGACCGTCCGCACGGCGCGCTCTACCTCGGTGCGGGCGGCATGCTCGAACGCTGCATCCGCGCCCGCCTCGGCTCGATGCGCTGCTCCGAAGAGGAGCTGCAGTTCTCGCTCGGAGCGGTCGTCGGCGGCGAATACCGCATCGGCCGCACCGCCGCCCTCTACGCCGAGCCCGAGTGGTCCTGCAGCCTCACCGACACCGAGCTGCGCACCGTCCGCACCGACCGCCCCGTCACCTTCACGCTGCGCGTCGGGCTCCGCTTCACCTTCTGAAAATCGCGGCAGGCGGTCCGTTTTGCCCGATATTTGCACCGAATGCGGCAAACACTTAAAAACTGTTTGCACCATGAAACACTTTTTGACGAAAATTTCGGCAGCGGCCTGCCTGCTGGCTGCCGCGACGGCCGTATCGTGCGACTCGTCGGACGATGCCGGCAAGGAGACCTTCTTCGAGCGCATGGAGATCAACTACGTCTATGCCGTCAGCGAAGACCTGCGTTCGGTGGCCGACATCGAAATCACCTACACCGATCCCGAGCAGAACGGCGCCGTCAAGACCGAGACGCTGACCGATCCGAGCTGGTCGAAGAAGTTCCAGACCAAGACCTTCCCCACCACGCTCAACGTCACCGTGGCCGCCAAACTCAAGGAGGGTGTCGCCCTCGACAAGGCCGGCTACACGCTCACGAACGAGGTGACGACCGAGTTCCTCGAGTTCCGCAACGACGGCAAGGTCTACTGGGTACAGGGCCCCGACGTCACGCGTGAGGTATCCGTGGTCGAGGTCGAGGAGGGCAACCCCGACGCCGTGCCGCAGGGCGTTGCGGCCGCCATCGCACAGATGAACAAGAGCTACGCCTACACCGTCGTGCGCAGCGGCAGCGGCTTCGCCGTGACGGCCGAGTAGCCGCCGCTCCGAAAAGCCCGAAAAAAGGGGCGTCCCGCATCGGCGGGACGCCCCTTTCGCGTCGGTGCTGCGCAGGATCAGTGCAGCAGGCCGAGCCCCTCGACCGTGCGGGCGATCTCGGCATCCGTGGGGGCGCTGTCGGTGAGCTGGCCCGCCAGATACTGCTCGTAGGCGAACAGGTCGATGACGCCCGTACCCGAGAGGTTGAAGAGGATCGTGCGGGGACGGCCCTCGATCCGCGCCGCCTGCGCCTCGCGGATCGCCGCGGCGATCGCGTGGGTCGACTCGGGAGCGGGGATGATGCCCTCGGTCTGCGCGAAGAGCAGACCCGCGCGCATCGTCTCGGTCTGCGGCACCGCCTGCGCCTCGATCAGGCCGTCGGCCAGCAGGCGGCTGATGATGGCACCCGCACCGTGGTAGCGCAGGCCGCCCGCATGGATCGCCGCCGGCTGGAAATCGTGGCCCAGCGTGTACATCGGCACGAGGGGCGTGTAGCCCGAGACGTCGCCGAAGTCGTAGGAGAAACGGCCGCGCGTCAGCTTCGGGCAGCTCGCTGGCTCGACCGCCACGAGGCGGGCCTTCTTGCCCTCGCAGAGGTTCTTCCGCAGGAAGGGGAAGGCGAGGCCGCCGAAGTTGCTGCCGCCGCCGATGCAGCCGATCACCACGTCGGGCTCGGCGTCGGCCATCTCCATCTGGCGGATCGCCTCCTCGCCGATCACCGTCTGGTGCAACAGCACGTGGTTCAGCACGCTGCCGAGGCAGTAACGCGTGCCGTAGGGATCCTGCAGCGCCGCCTCGATCGCCTCCGAGATAGCCAGTCCGAGGCTGCCGCGGCAGGCGGGATCGGCCTCCAGCGCCGCACGGCCCGAAGCGGTGCGCGACGTCGGCGAGGCGTAGCACTCGGCCCCCCACGTCTTCATCATCAGACGGCGGTAGGGCTTCTGGTCGTAGCTGACGCGCACCATGTAGACCTCGACGTCGAGGCCGAAGTGGCGGCCGGCGAAGGAGAGCGCCGAACCCCACTGCCCCGCACCCGTCTCGGTCGTCAGGCGGCGGATGCCCTGCTTATAGTTGTAGTAGGCCTGCGGCACGGCGCTGTTGGGCTTGTGCGAGCCGACGGGCGAGACGCTCTCGTTCTTGAAGTAGATCCGCGCCGGCGTGTCGAGCGCCCGCTCGAGCCCTACGGCACGCACGAGCGACGAGGG
>CAZVGH010000128.1:0-4672 GCA_964626515.1 uncultured Alistipes sp. | reverse complement strand
TACGATCAAGGACATGTCGGGCCTGATTCCGCCGCGCCGCGTCGCCACGCTCGTCCGCCTGCTCAAGAGCAACCTCTCGATCCCCGTCGATTTCCACACCCACTGCACGCCGGGCTACGGTCTGGCTTCGGTGCTGGCGGCCATCGTCGCCGGCGTCGACGTCGTGGATACCAACTGCTGGTATTTCGCCGAGGGTACGGGCGCGCCGGCCATCGAGTTCATCGACGTGATCTGCAAGAAGCTCGGCATCGAGACGGGCGTCAACATGGAGGCCGTGAAGAAGATCAACCAAGAGCTGCGCGAGATCCGCAAGGAGCTCAACCGGTCGGTCTTCGGCACCGAGAAGCCCGAGCCGAAGCCTTTCGAGCTGACGCCCGAGATCGACGCGCTCTTCGATGCCGCCATCAGCGCCGCCCGGCTCGACGACGAGCAGGGCTGCATCGACGCCTGCCGCAAGATCGAGGCCTCATTCGGCTTCCCCGCCCCGAACGAACTCGTGCAGAAGGCCGAGATCCCGGGCGGCATGTACTCGAACATGGTCGCCCAGCTCAAGCAGCTCAAGGCCGAAGAGATCCTGCCCCGCGCCATGGAGCTCATCCCCTCGGTGCGTCTGGCCGCCGGTCTGCCGCCCCTCGTGACCCCGACGTCGCAGATCGTCGGCGCACAGGCCGTCAACTGCGCCCTCGACGAGAAGGCGGGCCGTCCGATGTACTCGAACAAGAGCTCGCAGTTCGTGGGCCTCGTGAAGGGCGAGTACGGCAAGACACCCGTCGAGATCGACCCCGAATTCCGCTTCAAGATCTGCGGCGTGCGTGAGGAGACCCCCTACGACACCTCGAAATACCGCATGCAGCCCAACCCCGAGCTGGCCGAAGCCGGCGGCGTAAAGCTGGCCGAAAACGAGAAGGAGGTGCTCCTGCTCGAGCTCTTCCCGCTCGTGGCGAAGAACTACCTGACGGGCGTCAAGAAGCAGGCTTACGAGGCCAAGCGTGCTGCCGAAGCCGCAGCGAAGGCTGCCGCAGCCGCCAAGGCCGAGGCCGAGAAGCCCGTCAAGAACGTGCAGAAGATCACCGGCAACACGGTCATCGCGCCGCTGCCGGGCAAGGTCGTCGAGGTCAAGGTGAAGGTCGGCGATACGGTCAAGGAGGGCCAGGAGGTGCTCCTGCTCGAGGCGATGAAGATGGAGAACTCCATCGAGAGCGACTACGCAGGCACCGTGAAGCAAGTGCTCGTCGAGGCCGGCGAGACGGTGCCGATGAACAGCGTCCTGATCGAGATCGAGTAACCGCACGCAACCCGTCAAAGCCGAATCTTCGGCAGGGCCCAGCTCTGCCGAAGATTCGCTTTTACTCCCCCACTTTGCAAACACCCCATGGAGCAGCGTGAACAAACCATCTGCCGAACGACCCTGATCGGTACGGCGGTCAATGCGGGGCTGATCGTCCTGAAGTTCTTCGCCGGAATCGCGGGGCACAGCTCGGCGATGATCGCCGATGCCGTGCACTCGTTCTCGGACTTCGTGACGGACCTCATCGTGCTCGTCTTCGTCCGCATCGCAGGCAAGCTGCAGGACCGCGGACACGACTACGGCCACGGCAAATTCGAGACCTTCGCGACGATGATCATCGGGCTGCTCCTCCTCCTTGTCGGCGCGGGGATCCTCCTCGACGGCATCCGGTCGGTCGTCGCAGGCATGCACGGCGCCGTGCTGCCGCGCCCTTCGGCGGCGGTACCCGCGATCGCCGCCGTCTCGATCGTCAGCAAGGAGCTGCTGTACCGGTACACCGTCCGCAAGGGGGCGGCCTGCAACTCGGCGGCGCTGACGGCGAACGCATGGCACCACCGGAGCGACGCCGCCTCGTCGGTCGGGACGCTCGTCGGAGCAGCCGGCGCAAGCACGCTCGGCGAACAATGGCGGGTCCTCGATCCCGCCGCGGCGATCCTCGTCAGCCTCTTCATCGCAAAGGCCGGCTACGACATCCTGAAACCGAGCATCGCCGAACTGCTGGACGGCTCGCTCCCCGAGCAGACGGAGCGCGAAATCTGCCGCATCATCGGCTCCGTGCAGGGCGTCCGAGGGATGCACAACCTCCGCACGCGCCGTCTCGGAAATACCATCGCCATCGACGTGCACGTCAAGATGGAGGGGTCGATCACGCTGACCGAGGCGCACGCGATCGCCAGCGAGGCGGAGCGGCGCCTGCGGGAGCGGTTCGGGCGCGACACGATGATCGGCATCCACATGGAGCCGCATGCCGAAACGGCCTGATTACAACTTCTTGCGGCCGGCGCGTGCGAAAATTCGGCATTTATAGCTATCTTTGCAACATACGAAAACGAATATCGACCCGTAAATTTACTGTTATGGCATTTATCAAGGAATTCAAGGAGTTCGCCCTCAAGGGCAACGTAATGGACATGGCCGTCGGCGTCATCATCGGCGGTGCGTTCGGCAAGATCGTCACCTCGCTGGTGAACGACATCCTCATGCCGCCGATCGGCGTGCTGCTCGGAAACACGGATTTCTCCGAGCTGAACATCGTGCTGAAACCCGCCGTCGAGGCGACCGAGACGACGCCCGCCGCCGAGGCCGTGACGTGGAACTACGGCGCATTCATCCAGCAGTGCATCGACTTTCTGATTCTGGCCTTCTGCGTCTTCCTCATGGTGAAGATGATGAACCGCCTCATCCGCAAGCGCGAAGCCGCGCCGGCGCCCGCTCCGGCTCCCGAACCGCCGAAGCCGACCCTCGACCAGGAGCTCCTCACCGAGATCCGCGATCTGCTGAAGCAGCAGAAATAGGAGGCCTGCCGTAAAAGAGAAAATATCCGCCCTCGTCGGACCATGCAAAAAAAATCCCTGCCGCGTATCTGCGGCAGGGATTTTTTTGCAGCCCCCGGAATAAATATTTGGCGGGAAGCGAAAGAATCGCTATATTTGTTCCGCATTATCGAATAGATAGTGTTCGGATGGCATTCAGGCTATTGCAAAACTGAAAAACGACCAAATCTTCCAGTACACACGCAATAGGCACGATGAATGCCCTCGCCGTATGGCGTGGGTAGTGCTTTGGTGTACAGGTGCTTGGTCGTACCTTCAGTTCGGAGCATTATCCACGTTTCTATTTGGGTTAAACGGTTGCCGTCCGACGGCCGCGGCATTGCGCAATGCACCATAAACGTTTAACTAAAAACAAAAACATCATGAAAAAATTCTTATTGGCGTTGACGGCAATCGCCGCAATCGCATTTGTCGGCTGTTCGAAGGACAGCGACTCGACCGACGGACTGGAAGGCACCTCTTGGACCTACAACGATTCGACCGGCAATGAAACGATCGTCGAGACCATCCGGTTCCAAAGCGGCAACAAAGCGACCCTGTCGGGTACGATGACTTGGGCGAACGGGACAGAGCGGTATTCCGAGGTCGGCACCTATACATATAAGGCGCCCGACGTGACACTCCGCCTCGTCGACGAAGACGGAGATCCGTGTTTATACACCGGAACAGTAAGCGGGAACCAGCTTACCCTGTATGAAGACGGTGATTTTTACGGCATTTTCCTGAAAAACTAATCTGCTTGCCGAACAACGGAACGGCCGTCGGTAATACCGACGGCCGTTCGCTTCATTACGGAGAGGGCTGGAACGTTACAGCTGCCCCTTTCTGCCCGCATCGCGATTCACGATATAGGTGGTGAAGATCGGCAGAAAGAGCATGCCGGCGATCGGCAGCACGACGGAGAGGATCTTGCCGACGACCGACATCGGTTCGATCGGGGCGCCGGCCGTCGAAAGGTTGAGCCCCGACCACCAGAGGGCGTTGCCGAAGCTCGTCAGCTCATGATTGTAAGGCGCCTCCAGATCGTAGAATACCAGCGCCGCGAAATAGGTAAAGAGCAGCACGCCGCACAGGTAGGTGAAGAAGATGCGGTGCACGCGGATCGAGCCGAGCCACTCGAGCAGGAACCAGGTCGCCAGCACGATGAGCAGCAGGGGCAGCAGCCCGACGAGAACCGCCCAGTCATGCGACAGGCGGCAGCCGCACCAGGCGACGATGTTGATCCACGGAATCGCCAGCAGCAGGACGAGGAGATGCCGCCCGAAATAGCGGCCGCGGTGCTTCGCCAGCGTCCAGCCGACGAAAAAATCGAGCAGGAAGAGGAGGCAGACGACGAGCTGCACCACCAGATAACCGTGCGTGAAATGGCGCTCGTCGCCGCGCAACATCTCCCAGGAGAAGGCGACCAGCAGCAGGATGCCGGCCAGAATTTTCAACAGGTGCATCGCCTTCAGGATGCCGTCGCGTGTCGATGTTTGCATAGACAGGATGAGAATGGTTCTGTCCCACGCCCGCAAATTCGGTGCCGCAACGAGACGTCTCGAACCTCGGGCCTTGTTTCAATCTGCTATGGAGGTGCTTCGACTGCATCATGGCGACGCGATTCGCAGCCCGTCGGAGCAACCGACCGGCCTGCCGGCAGGCTTTCCGCACGGGCTTATCGGGGCGGGAAGAGAAGAAAACCGCGATTTTTTCGATGAAAGATTTGGAAAAAACGGTTTTTCGGTTTATCTTTGCACTCGCTTTCACAGCATGGCGAGATAGCTCAGCTGGTTAGAGCGTCGGATTCATAATCCGAAGGTCGAGAGTTCAAGTCTCTCTCTCGCTACTC
>CAZVGH010000127.1:0-4696 GCA_964626515.1 uncultured Alistipes sp. | reverse complement strand
GTAGCGCATCCCCACCAGATCGGTGCCCTTATAGCGGCCGACGACGCGGAACGGCACGTGCTTGTCGCCCGGCTTGTAGCTCTCGAGGTCGAGCCCCTCGGCCTTCTTGTTGAAATGGTTGTAGAGCAGCGGCTCGGCGACGACGGCCGTCATCTTTTCGCCCGTGTAGGGGTTATAGCTCTCGACGGCTACGTAGTCGATCTTCGGACCGACGCAGAGGGCCGTGTTCGAGGGGAGCGTCCAGGGGGTCGTCGTCCAGGCGAGGAAGCAGGGGGTGCCCCACTGCGCCATCTCGGGCTTCGGATCGACCATGCGGAAGGCGGCGACGACCGTCGTGTCCTTCACGTCGCGGTAGCAGCCCGGCTGGTTCAGCTCGTGGCTCGAGAGGCCCGTGCCTGCGGCGGGCGAATAGGGCTGGATCGTATAGCCTTTGTAGAGGAGCCCCTTCTCGTAGAGCTGCTTGAGCATCCACCACAGGGTCTCGATGTATTTGTTCTCGTAGGTTACGTAGGGCTCCTGCATGTTCACCCAGTAGCCCATCTTGCGCGTCAGGTCCTCCCAGATGCCCGTGAACTCCATCACCGCCTCGCGGCAGGTGCGGTTGTACTCCTCGATCGAGATCGTCTTGCCGATATCCTCCTTCGTGATGCCGAGCTTCTTCTCGACACCCAGCTCGACGGGCAGACCGTGCGTGTCCCAGCCCGCCTTGCGGTAGACCTGGAAGCCCTGCTGCGTCTTGTAGCGGCAGAAGACGTCCTTGATCGTGCGGGCCATGACGTGATGGATGCCCGGCAATCCGTTGGCCGAGGGAGGTCCCTCGTAAAAGACGAACGACGGATGCCCCTCGCGGGTCGAGAGGCTCTGTTCGAAGGTGCGGTCCCGGTCCCAGCGGGCGAGCACCTCGTCTGCGACGGCGGCCAGATCGAGGCCTTTGTACTCCTTGAATTTCATATCGGTATTTGGATCTTTGTTCGTTTCGGTCCGCGGCGGCAGGCCTTTCCGCCCCCTCGCCGCCGGTTAACGGGCAAAGTTACGACAACGGATCGAAAAAATGAAAAAAACGCCCTAAAAAAGCATGCGAAGCCCGTGAAGAAGAGCACGACAGCCCGCCGCAGCTCCCCGCCGCGAGCCGCATCGGCGCACCGCCCCGCTACATCCGGCCGATCCGCAGGTAGCGGAAACCCGCCTCGGCGAGCTCCTCGCCGTCGTAGATGTTGCGGCCGTCAACCACCACGTCGCCGCGCATCGCACGGCGGATCACCGGCCAGCTCGGCACGCGGAAGAGCTTCCACTCGGTCACGAGCGCCACCGCGTCGGCATCGACCACCGCATCGTACATATCCTTCGCATAGCGCACCGCGTCGCCCATGCGGCGGCGGCACTCCCCCATCGCGACCGGATCGTAGACCGCCACCTCGGACCCCGCGGCGAGCAGCTCGCGCAGGATCACCAGCGCGGGCGCCTCGCGCATGTCGTCCGTCTCGGGCTTGAACGCGAGCCCCCACAGGGCGATCCTGCGGCCGCGCAGATCGCCGCCGAAGGCGCTCCGCAGCTTCTCGAAGACCACGTATTTCTGCCGTTCGTTGACGGCGTCCACCGCCTCGACCACCTGCATGCGGTAGCCGTACTCGCGCCCCGTGTGGGCCAGCGCCCGGATATCCTTCGGGAAGCACGAGCCGCCGTAGCCGCAGCCCGCGTAGAGGAAGCGGCGGCCGATCCGCTCGTCCGTGCCGATCCCCTTGCGGACGTGGTCCACGTTGGCCCCCACCCGCTCGCAGAGGTTGGCGATGTCGTTCATGAAGGAGATGCGGGTCGCCAGCATCGCGTTGGCCGCATACTTGGTCATCTCGGCCGAGGGTACGTCCATGAAATAGACGCGGAAATTGTTGATGAGGAAGGGGCGGTAGAGCCGCGTCATCACCTTCTCGGCCCGCTTCGACTCGACGCCCACCACCACGCGGTCGGGCGACATGAAATCCTTGATCGCCGACCCCTCCTTGAGGAACTCGGGGTTCGACGCCACCTCGAAACCGATCCGCTCGCCGCGCCGCTCCAGCTCCTCGCGGATCACGGCGCGGATCTTCTCGGCCGTCCCCACCGGAACGGTCGACTTGGTCACCAGAATCGTATAGCGGCGGATGTGCCGCCCGAAGGTGCGCGCCACCTCCATGACGGCCGTAAGGTCGGCCGCGCCCTCCTCGTCGGAGGGGGTGCCGACGGCCGAGAAGACCACCTCGACGTCGTCGAGACACGAGGCGAGGTCGGTCGTGAAGTGCAGCCGCCCGGCCGCCACGTTGCGCCCGACCAGCTCTTCGAGCCCGGGTTCGTAGATCGGGATCTCGCCCCGCTTCAGGCGTCCGATCTTCTGTGCATCGGTATCGACGCAGGTCACGTCGATTCCCATTTCCGAGAAACAGGCCCCCGAGACGAGGCCCACGTATCCGGTTCCGACAACGGCAATGTTCATAGGTGTATGCTGGCTTTATGCGCCGCGCGGCGCTCCGTCGGCCCGGGAGCGCCCGCCGGGCCTCCCGCAACCCCGCTCCGGATCCGCGCTGCGTCTTGCAAAGCTACGCTTTTTGTGCGAGATAACCAAACCCCGCCGACGGCGCTTTCGGACCGAAAGCGCCTCCGCTCGGCCGTCCGAAAAAAAATCGCGTTACTGTGAAACAACTAACAATAATTTTCCTACCTTTGTGTTAGAGAAACTAACCTAAAATCATATACGAAAGTATGGAACACAAAAACGTGCAGGAGATGCAGGAGGTCGTGATTCGCTTCTCGGGCGACTCGGGCGACGGCATGCAGCTCACCGGCACCCTCTTTTCCGACACGGCCGCGCTGGTCGGAAACGGCATCTCGACTTTCCCCGACTATCCGGCCGAAATCCGCGCCCCGCAGGGGACCGTGGCCGGCGTATCGGGCTTTCAGGTACACTTCGGCAGCTCGCGCACGCTCAACCCGGGCGACTACTGCGACGTGCTCGTAGCGATGAATCCCGCGGCGCTCAAGGCGAACCGCAAATGGCTCAAGGAGGGCGCCACGGTGATCCTCGACGGCGATTCGCTCACCGAGGAGAACCTCCGCAAGGCGGGCTTCGCCACCCTCGACCCGATCGCCGAGCTCGGCATCGGCGAATATAACGTCGTCGTGCCCGACATCACCTCCATGACGCGCGAGGCGCTCAAGGAGACGGGCCTCGACAACAAGTCCGTCGTCAAGTGCAAGAACATGTTCGCGCTGGGCATCTGCTTCTGGCTCTTCGACCGTCCCGAGGAACACGCCTTCGCCTACCTCGACGGCAAGTTCGCCAAGAAGAACCCCGTCGTGGCCGAGGCCAACAAGCTGGCCATCAAGGCGGGCTACAACTACGCCGCCAACACGCACCAGTTCGCCAACAACTACCGCGTGGCCCCCGCGAAGCTCGAGAAGGGCACCTACCGCACCATCTCGGGCAACGTCGCCACGGCCTGGGGCCTCTGCGCCGCCGCCGAAAAGGCCGGCCTGCCCCTCTTCTGCGGCTCCTACCCCATCACCCCCGCCACGGTCATCCTCGAGGAGCTCGCCAAGCGCAAGGACCTCGGCGTGAAGACCGTGCAGGCCGAGGACGAGATCGCCGGCATCTGCACCGCCATCGGCGCCGCCTTCGCGGGCAACTTCGCCGTCACGTCGACCTCGGGCCCGGGTCTCTCGCTCAAGAGCGAGGCGCTGGGTCTGGCCGTCATGACCGAGCTGCCCTTGGTGGTGGTCGACGTGCAGCGCGGCGGTCCCTCGACGGGCCTGCCGACCAAAACCGAGCAGAGCGACCTCGCGCAGGCCCTCTACGGCCGCAACGGCGAGTGTCCCGTCATCGTGGTCGCCGCCTCGTCGCCGAGCGACTGCTTCCACTACGCTTTCGAGGCCGGACGTCTCGCGATGGAGCATATGACCCCCGTGGTGCTGCTCTCCGACGGATTCATCGCCAACGGCTCGGAGCCGTGGCGTATTCCGCAGATGAAAGACTACCCCGCGATCTGCCCGCCGATCGTCGAGCGGGCGCCCGAGGGCGGATTCATGCCCTACGTGCGCAACGAGAAGCTGGCCCGCGGCTGGGCGTTCCCCGGCAAACCGGGGCTCGAACACCGCGTCGGCGGTCTGGAGAAAGACAGCATCAAAGGCTCGATCTCGCACGATGCGGCCAACCACCAGAAGATGGTGACGACCCGCGCGGCCAAGGTCGCCAAAGTCGCCGACTACATTCCCGAGCAGCAAGTTTACGGCGATGCCGAGGGCGACCTTTTGGTCGTCGGCTGGGGCGGCACGCGCGGCCACCTGCAGAACGCCGTCGACGAGATGCGCGGCGAGGGCAAACGCGTGTCGCTCTGCCACTTCAACTACATCAACCCGCTGCCGCGCGGCGTCGAGGCGATCTTCGCGAAGTTCCGCCGCATCGTGGTCTGCGAGCTCAACGAGGGACAGTTCGCCGCCTACCTGCGGCAGAGCTTCCAGCAGTTCCGCTACGAGCAGTTCAACAAGTGCGAGGGCCAGCCTTTCACGGTGGCGGAGCTCAAACAGAAATTCGGATCCTTATTGCAGTAAACCATGGCAGACTACAAATATACCCCCGCCGACTTCAAGAGCGACCAAGAAGTGCGCTGGTGTCCCGGCTGCGGCGACCACGCCATTCTCAACGCCGTGCAGCGCGCCCTGCCCGAAG
>CAZVGH010000126.1:0-4850 GCA_964626515.1 uncultured Alistipes sp. | reverse complement strand
GCAGACCGATGGTGTACGATGCGCCGTCGGCCAGCTTCGAACGGTCGAAGGTGATTACGATCGCCGTTTTAGCCTCGCCGGCATCGAATACCACGTAGTCGGGCACATTGAAGAGCGAAGCGTACTCGCTGTCGATCGTGGCCAGCACGGGCACCTCGATCGTCTCCTCCGTGGCGCCGCGCAGCACCTCGACGGCTACCGACTGTGCATCGGAAGCAATCGTGTAGTTCGTGGCGGCATTCCGCGAGAAATAGACCTGTGCACCCTCGACTGCGCCGGAGATGTCGGCGTCGTCGTCCGAGCAGCCGATCATACCGGCTGCCAGGACAAATGCTGCAAAATATCCAAATAATTTTTTCATGTTGTTTCAGTCTTTGCGTGTGTCACGTTCGGATTAGTTCTGGTCCTCCTCCGAGATCTCCGAGTTGTTGTCGACCTCCGACTGGGGGATCTGGTAAAGGAATACGCGGTTCTCCTGCTCGTAGCGGAAGCGTGCGGCATCGAAATGGTTGTTGCGCGAGCCCCACGTTGCATCCGTACGGTCTACGGGGATGTTCAGACGGCGGTTGTCGAGATACTCGATGCCCTCGCCCCAGAACTCGATGCGCTTCTGGAAGTTGATCTCCTCGATGATGTCGGCCTTCGCCGTCAGCTTGCAGTTGTACTGCGGGTCGCGCGTCTGCATGAAGGCGTTGAGCACGTTCACGGCCTCCTGCGGCTGGTTCATGTGCGCCAGGATCTCGGCCTTCATCAGATAGGCCTCCTCCGAACGGAGATAGATGTAGTCACCCAGCTCCCAACCCTCGCAGAAGCCTTCTACAATGTTCGAACGGCCGCCGCCGACGAACTTGCAGCTCTGATACATCACTGCCGGACCGGCACCGAACTCCGCGGTCAGCTTCTCGGCGTTGCGCGGCGTGAAGAACCAGTCGAGACGGACGTCGGTGTCCGAGATGCGGTCGACCGTCGGGCCGAAACCGGCACGCGATACGCCGATACCGGCATAACCGTCACCGAACATATCCATCTGCGAGAACCACGACATGTAAATCGTCGAGTTGTCGCTCGTAATGTCGCAGCCGTAGACGATGTCGGGCAGCGTGATGCTGCTGAAGCCCTGCAGAATATCCTTGCCGCGCAGTACGTCGAAGTTGTCGACGATGACCTGTGCGTACTTCAGCGCGTTCGTCCAGTCATGCTTCACCATGTAGGCGCGGGCCAGGTGCATGGCGGCCACGCAGCCGTCGATGTCGGTCGGATCGGCCGTCTTGACGCTGCCGATCTGCTCGAAGATGGCGTAAGCCTCCTCCAGGTCGCCGAGGATCAGTTCGTAGACGTCGGCCACCGAACGGCGGGGCTGCTGACCCGTGATCGTCTCGGTGACGATCGGCACGCAGGGATCGTTCGAGTGGTCGTAGGCGGCACCCTTGCCCCATTTCGTATCGTCGGCACCACAGTAGTAGGAGTACTGGTAGAGGTAGGTCAGCTGCAGGTAGGCGTAGGCGCGGAAGGTCTTGGCAACAGCCTTGTAGCGCAGCACCGACGGAGCCGTCTCCTCCTCGTCGATCGAGGCGAGGATGTTGTTGGCGGCGTCGATCTCCTTGTAGTACTCACGCCAGCGGTTGGCCGTCGGCACGTAGTCCTTTCCCCAATAGTCGCACATGTAGTGATACATACTCATGGCGTAACGTCCGGTCATGATCATGTCGTTGCCCATGAGCGACGTGAGGTAGTCGAAACTTTTCTGTCCGAAATAGTTGTGGCTCAAATTCGAATAGTAGTACGACTGCATGTTGGTCTGCAGACCCGCAACGGCTGCGGCGAATACCTTGTCGGGATCCTTGGCGGCGATCTCGTTCTTGGCGTCGTCGGTCATGTACTGCGTCATCTCGGCATCCTTGATGCACGAGGGGACGGTAACGGCCGCGGCGCACACGAGCAGTGTCAGAAATATCTTTTTCATGGCTTGTCTCAATGTTTAAATTAGAAGGTGAGGTTGATACCGCCCGAGATAACGCGCATGGGCGAGTAACCGCCGTAGCTGCCGTTGCTGCCGCTGATGGCGACGCGGGGGTCGTAACCCTGACGCTTCGACCACAAGGCGAGGTTGTCGGCCGTTACGAAGATGCGCAGGCTCTCGATGCCGATCTTGCGCATCCAGCTCTTGGGCAGGGTGTAGCCGAGCGTAATGTTGCGGATGCTGAAATAGTCGGTGCGGATCATGTTGGCGTCCGAGGTCTGCGAGTAGCTGTTCGACGTGTTGTTCGCATTCCAGATCGGATACTTACCCGTGCCCGTTTCGGGGTTGAAGGTGTTCCACAGCTCGCGGTTGTGACCGACGTAGAACGAAGCGCTCATACCGTCGAGGAACTCGCTGTCGTAACCCCAGCCGCCGAACTGGAAGGCCGTGGCGATCGACAGGTCGATGCCCTTGCAGTTGAACGTCGTGCTCAGACCGCCGACGAACTTGGGCAGTGCATCCTTGCCGAGCCAGTACTTGGTAGCTTCGCTGTAGGTCGTCGTGGTCTCCGTGGTGACAACGCCGTCGTCGCCCTTCTTGTCCGTGTACCACATCGGGTTACCCTTCTCGTCCATGCCGGCGTACTTGTAGGTGTAGTACTCGTACATGCTCTTGCCCTCCATGAGCTTGAAGCGGCCGTCGACGATACCCTCCTCGCGGTTCTCCTCGGGGAGCGTCAGCACCTTGTTCGTGTAGTGCGAACCGACGAGCGACACGCTCCACGAAATGTCCTTGCGCTTCAGCAGGTCGACGTTCAACTCGAACTCGATACCCTGGTTGCTCATCGCACCGACGTTCTCCCAGTTGTAGGGACGGCCGGCCGAAGCCGCCAGCGGCTTCTGGAAGAGCATGTCGTCCGTGCGGCGGTAGAAATACTCGAACGAACCCGAAACGCGGTCCCAGAAGCTGAAGTCGACACCGACGTCGACGGTCTTCTGCTTCTCCCACGTCAGATCGGGATTGCCGTAGAAGCTGGTCGTGTAACCGAGCGACGAACCGTCCCACGAGATCGAATAGAGATCCTGATACGGCGTGAAGACGAGGACGTCCTCGTTACCCTGCGTACCGTACGAGGCGCGCAGCTTCAGGTCGTTGATCCACTTGGCATTCTGCATGAAATTCTCATGCGAGATGCGCCAGCCGAGACCCACCGACCAGAAGTTGCCCCAGCGGTCGAGGAAGCGCGACGTACCGTCGCGACGGAAGGCTGCCGAAACGTAGTACTTCTGATCGAAGTTGTAGTCGGCCATGGCGAAGTAACCCTCGATGTTGTGCTCGTTGCTGTAGCTTTCGATGTACTCGAGCTGACCGCCATTGTTGAGCTCGGGGTTCGTCGGGTCGAAGAAGCGCGTCTTCTGAGCCTCGAACATGTCGCCCTTGTAGTCGTAGTACTCGTGACCGATCTTGGCCGTGATGCTGTGCTTGCCGACCGTCTTGTCGTAAGCGAGCAGCTGGTTGAAGTTCTGCGTCATGTTGTTGAGCGTCGTCTTCGAACCGCGGCCGCCGAACGAGGCGCCGTCGCCGATCGTCGGGGTGTAGAAATCCGTGTCGTAGCGCGTGCTGAAGTCGTAGCTGTAGTTCATCGTGAAGGTGAAGTTCTTGAGGAACTTGGCCTCGATGTAGGTGCGCGACTGCAGGTTGTGGTACATCATGCGCTTGATGTCTTCGTAGAGGTTGCAGATGACGTTCTGGTTCGTAGCCGTGGGGCGCGAAACGGTGCCTGCGGTCTGACCCGTACCGGCATCGTACATCGGCTTGCCGTTGGCGTCGAGCACGACGTTGCCCTCGGCGTCATAAGCGTGTACCGGATAGATCGGCGCCCAGCTGCGGGCCGTTGCGAAGGGGTTCGATGCCAGACCGTTGCCCTCCTGCACGCCGTTCTGCGTCACCTTCGAGTAGGCGAGGTTGGCGCCTGCCTTCAGCCAGTTGGTCAGCTGCGAGTTGACGTTCACGCGCGTCGTGATACGGTCGTAGTTCGAACCGATGATGTAGGACTCGTTGTCGAGGTAACCGATCGAGAGGTAGTAGTCGGTCTTCTCCGTACCGCCCGAAGCCGATACGACATACTCCTGACGGAGTGCCGACTTGAACATGGCATCGGCGAACGAATCGTTGTAACGCTGCTTGGCGGCGGCGTTCAGCTTGCCGTTCGTACCGACCAGATACTGGCCCTCGGGGATGATGAAGGCGTTGTAGTCGCCGACCTCGCGAAGGAGGTTGCGCGAAGCGTAGAGCGCGGCGTCCTCGAGCGAGGCACCGGCAGCCCACTGCGTATTGCGGATACCGTACCAGGTGAGCTCGTAGAACTCGGCCGGGTTGGTAGCCATATCGTAGTCCTTGTAGGCGCGCTCGGTGACACCCCAGTTAGCCTTGAACTGGATCGACACCTTGTCCTTGCGGCCCGTCTTGGTCGTTACCATCACGACGCCGTTGGCTGCACGCGAACCGTAGAGCGAGTTCGACACGGCATCCTTCGAAATGGTGATGCTGGCGATATCGGAGGGGTTGATCTCCGAGAGGCGGCCGTTGAAGGGGACACCGTCCACGACGATCAGGGCCGTCTTACCGCCCGAACGCGAACCGATACCGCGGAGGACGATGCTGGCGTCGGCACCCGGCTGACCCGTATCGCTGACGAGCTGCAGACCGGCAACGGCACCCTCGAGGGCGTTCGTTACGGAGGTCGTCTGCGAGTTGGAGACGATCGTCGGCTTCACCATGCTGACGGAGCCCACGATGTCCTGCTTGCGCTTTGCACCGAAGGCGACCACGACCACGTCGTCGATGGCCTGGGTGTCTTCGGCGAGCGTTACGTCGATGCGCGTCTTGC
>CAZVGH010000125.1:0-5022 GCA_964626515.1 uncultured Alistipes sp. | reverse complement strand
TACACACCCTAAACCGCTACAATATTACGCCTTTTTTTCGGAATGCGATGCCTGCGGGCAGGAAAGTTTTCAACAATTTTCCACACATTTTGCGAAATCGGCCCCGGAGGCGCTTCCCGCCGCGATCGGGAATGAAGCTCTGAAAATGAATTCAAAATTCCAAATTCAAGATTCAAAATTCAAAATTAAGGTTCACGATACGCAGTTCCAGATCAGTATTATTCAAAATGATGCGGAGGTGCCGCGCGTGAGGTTCGTGTTCAGCCCCGCAGCCGAGCGGAGCGGCGTGCACGAGCTGCAGCGAGTTGCAGCCCTCCGCCCGGGGGCGGCTGCGGGCTGCGCGACGGCTTATGCCGTCGCAAATGAAAAATGAAGAGTTAAAAATGAAAAATGATTGAAAGGCCGATGCCCGTTAATTTTGAATTTGGCATTCACGCTCGTTCGCCGCCGGCGGCAGGATGCACGAGCGATCAGCGAGATCGAGCCCGCAGTCTTGCCTTCCCTCTCTAATTTTGAATCTTGAATTCAGCATTTTGAATTCGCGCGCAGCGCGCAACGCGCGTTAAAAAGCCCGCTCCCGGTTCTCCTCGTTGTCCTTGGCGGTGCGGTCGATCTCGTCGCCTTCCCACTCGAAGTCGGGGAACTCCCGGCGGCCGTCGAGGCGGAAGCGGAGGTAGGTGATCGGCAGCCCCATCTCGAGGAAGCGGCTTTCGTAGGCGGTCTTGACCGAGAGGGTCTCGTCGGCGAAGCCCGAGCCGTAGATGTCCGCCTCGGCCGCCTCGAGCGGCAGCGCATAGCGGTCGATCACCGCGCGCGTGTAGGCGTGCAGGTGTTTCGAATCGGTCTTGAGGTGGATGCGGCCGTCGGCGGCGAGCAGACGGGCGTAGCGCGCGAGAAAGAGGGGCGAGGTGAGCCGCTTGCGGGCGCGGCGCGTCTTGAGCTGCGGATCGGGGAAGGTGATCCAGATCTCGGAGACCTCGCCTTCGGCGAAGAGGGCGTCGATGAACTCGATGCGCGTGCGCAGAAATCCGACGTTCGCCATGCCGCGCTCGGTCGCCGTCTTGGCGCCGCGCCACATGCGGGCCCCCTTGATGTCGATGCCGATGTAGTTGCGCGAGGGGTCGCGCTCGGCCAGCGCCACCGTGTACTCCCCCTTGCCGCACCCCAGCTCGAGGACGATCGGACGGTCGTTGCGGAAGAAGTCGCTGTTCCAGTGCCCTTTGAGCGGGTGGTCGCCCTCGAAGACGCTTTCGAAGGCGGGCTGCACGAAGCAGGCGAAGGTCTCGTTTTCGCGGAATTTACGCAGTTTGTCTTTTCCCATGCGGGTGTTCGTTTCTATCGGTTTGTCAGGATGCGGATCCCCGCCGCTTCGACGCCCTCGACGGGACGCACGGGGGTCAGCACGAAATAGTAGTCGCCGGCTGCCTGCAGCCGCACGTCGCGGCGGTAGGGAAGCTCGACGACCCGCTGCACGGAGGCCGCCGTGCGGGTTGTGCCGGGGGCGATGCGGTGGTATTCGCGGGTGCGGAGCCGGTCGGGCGAGAAGGTCTCGACGCGCAGCGTCAGCGTGTCTTCGCGGAAGCTGTCGCCGAGCCGCAGGAAGAGCCGCAGCTCGCGCAGGCGGAGGGTGTCGCTGTTCGCGTAGCGGATCGCCGTCGCGTCGCACCACCGTTCGTCGGAGAGCTCCGTGACGACGGCGTCGGCCGCGTGTCGGCAGGAGATCGCCGCGAGCAGCAGTCCCATCGCCGTCAGGGATCGGACGGCCCGGAGGGTCGGACGGACGGGGCGCATGCGTCAGGCGTTTTGATCGCCGCGGGGCGCGGGGGCGCCGCCGCGGTCGTTTCCGTTCGCTTCGTTCGCACGGTTGCGGCCGCCTTCGCCGCGCTGCTCGCCGCGCTGCTCGCCGCGGTTGCCCTCGCCGCCGTTCGGACGACGGCCGCGGCGGTTGTTGCGGGAGCGACCCCCTTCGGCCCGACCACCTTCAGCGCGACCGCCTTCGGAACGACCACCTTCGGGGCGGTTCTGCTGCTCGGAACGGTTCTGCTGCTCGGGGCGGGGACGGCGCTGCTCGCCGCCGCGCTGTTCGGCTGACGGTTCGGGACGCTCCGTGCGCGGGGCGTCGGTCTGGGCCGGCCGGTCGGCGCGGGCCCCCTCCTCCGCCTTCGGACGGCGGTTCTGCGGACGACGGTCGCGGCGGTTCTGCGGACGGTCGCCCTGCGGCCGCTCCTTCGGGGTGCGCTCGGCGGCCGGCGCGGCAGCCTCGGCCGCCGTCTCGCCGCCCGGTGCGGCGGCGCTCTCCGGCTCGGCGTGGCGGCGCTCCCTGCCGCGGTTGTTGCGCTTGCGGCGCTTGGTCTTGTCGAAGCGGGTGATGCTGTCCTCCTCGGAGCGGTAGGTCGGCTCCTCGATCCGCTCATCGCTCTCCTCGTCCGACGCGAGCTGCTCGACCGTCTTGCCTGCGCGGTTCAGCGCGAGGATCTCGCGGACGCGCTCGGCGGGGATCGTCGTGAGGTTGCTCATCGTCTCCTTGCTCGACGAGAAGGTCATGCGGCCCGACAGGATGTCGGTCTTGACGAGGAACCACTCCCCCTCGGCCGTCTGCAGCGGCTCGCGCAGGCGAGGAATCGCCTTGCGGGCGTCGGCGTAGAGGTCGTACTCGTACATCATGCAGCACTTGAGCTTCGAGCACTGCCCCGCCAGTTTCTGGGGGTTGAGCGAGAGATCCTGCGTGCGGGCGGCCCCCGTCGTGACGCTCGAGAAGGAGGAGATCCACGAGGCGCAGCAGAGCTCGCGGCCGCAGGCGCCCAGACCGCCGATGCGGCCCGCCTCCTGACGGGCGCCGATCTGCTTCATCTCGATGCGGATGTGGAAACGCTCGGCGAAGACCTTGATGAGCTCGCGGAAGTCGACGCGCTCGTCGGCGATGTAGTAGAAGATCGCCTTGATCTTGTCGCCCTGGTACTCGACGTCGCCGATCTTCATGTTGAGCCCCATGTCGGCGGCGATCTGGCGGGCGGCGATCATCGTCTCGTGCTCGAGGGCGATGGCCTCCTGCCAGCGTTCGATGTCGTAGGGCTTGGCCTTGCGGTAGATCTTGCGGTATTCGCCGTTCTGCGGGTTGAAGCCCGTGCGGCGCATCTGCTTGGCCACCATGTCGCCCGTCAGCGAGATGACGCCGATGTCGTGGCCCGGCGCCGCCTCCACGGCGACGATGTCGCCCCGCTTCAGGTCGAGGTTGTTGACGTTCTGGTAGAAGCCGCGGCGCGTGTTCTTGAAGCGGACCTCGAAAATGTCGGTCGGGCGGCTCTCGGGGTACTCCTCGAGCCAGTTCTCCTCGTGCAGCTTGAAACAGCCCTCGGCGGCGAAGGCCTCGGGACCCTCGGGGCCGTCGGCGAAGCAGCAGCCGCGACCCACTTCGGGACGGCAGGCACAGGGACGGACGGTATCTGGTTGGTTGTCGTATGCGTTGTTCATGATGCGATATTTGCGGTAAAGATACATATAAAAAACGAGAAACGTGCGAAACGGCGGCCGCATTCGGAAAAAATGCGGAGCGGAGCGTGCTCGTCGGCACGCCCCGCTCCGCCGGCCGGCATCGGCGCAGCCGATGCGGATTGTTCGGAGAGGCTCTCTTTTTCGGCCGGGATCAGCGCTTCGGCGTCAGCACGGATTCGAGGTAGAGTTCCAGGTTGGTATAGTCGGGGTCGAGCGAGCGGCGCGCGCCGTCGGACGGGTCGTTCGGATCGAGCCCGCGGCGGCGCTCCCAGCGGTCGGGGATGCCGTCGCCGTCGCTGTCTGCGGCGGGTTTGCCGCTGCGCAGGCGCGGCCAGCCGCCCACCTCCTCCTGCGAGTCGATGATGCCCTTCCCGCCGCCGTCGAACGAGGCGCCGTAGGGTTTGAAGCGTCCGCGGCGCACCTCGCGCACCACGCGGCGGTCGTAGGCGTCGCGGCGGTGCGAGCAGCCGGCCTCGGGCAGCACGCGGCGGAGGGCCTCCGCGGCGCTCTCGTCGTACCCGGCCGCGGGGCCGAACGGACGGGCGCTCAGGCTCGAGTCGCGGCGGTTCTCGCAGAGCCCCAGTCCGTTGTCGAGCGTCACCGCCGCGCAGCCCTCCAGCACGTTGCGGGCCAGATAGCAGCGCGACGTGCCGTCCTCCGACGCGTCGATCAGACAGCGGCGCTTCTCCTCGCATGTCGCGGGGCCGGGCCTGTAGTAGTTGTCGGTCATGTCGATGCGGCCGTGGCGTCCGCCGCCGTAGGCCGCTTTGTAGCCCCAGTTGAAGACCACGTTGTGGCGGAACGTCACGGGGGCGTAGCCGTCCGAGCCGAAGCGCGGGTTGCGCGACGAGTGATGGGCCAGCAGGTTGTGGTGGAACGTCGCATCGCTACCGCCCCAGATCCCGCCGAAGCCGTGGGCCCCCTTCTCGTGCTTCGATTGGGAGAGCGAATGCGACACCAGGCACCACTGGAGGGTGAAACGTTCGGTCTCGTAGAAGGAGACGCACTCGTCGATCGACCACGAGCAGGAGCAGTGGTCGATGATGACGTCGCGGATCTTGCGGCCGCCCAGCGCGTCGTCGGCGATGCCGGCCGTGTCGCCCATGCGGAAGCGCAGGTAGCGGACGATGACGTTGTCGGCGGCGATGCGCACCGGGAAGCCCTTGATGCAGATGCCGTCGCCCGGGGCGCTCTGGCCTGCGAGCGTGAGGTCCCCTTCGGTGATGATCAGGGGGCTTTGCAGCTCGATGGTGCCCGCCACGTCGAACAGCACGGTGCGGGGCCCCTGCTCGCGCAGGGCCTGCCGCAGCGTCCCGGGGCCGTCGTCGCCGAGGTCGGTGACCTTGATGACCCGTCCGCCGCGGCCTCCCGTGGCGTGGCGTCCGCCGCCTTCGGCCGTCGGAAAGGCCAGCGGTTGTGCATGCAGTGTCTGTATTGCCGCCAGCATGAGCAGCAGCGCGAAAAGTCGTTTCATAGGATTGTTCGTGTTTTTAGGTGTTACAAAATTAATGTTTTTGAGCAGAAATCCGC
>CAZVGH010000124.1:0-5098 GCA_964626515.1 uncultured Alistipes sp. | reverse complement strand
TCATATACTGCCGCATCCACTCCGACAGCAACATCATCGGTTTATCGTCGGGTGTTTTGATGCCGGCTTCTCCGGTCGTCATCTCAATGATGCGCTTCGACTTGATGGCATTGGCGGCGAAGGATTCATGCGCCTCAACGTCGGCACGCAGCGGGCCGTGCTCGCCCGGGCGCTCGCACAGCTCGAAGAGGCTGTCGACGCGCTCTGTAGGTAAGCCGACCCGCACGAGGCGGAGCGCCCCAAAATACGACAATCTTTTTTGGGAATCCCGCCCGATCCCGCTTGAAAATAAGCGCTATTTTACGGATCTTTGCAGCCGTACAACCGGCAACGGCCCCACAAAATCGGCACGGTGTTTTGCTTTTTCCGTTTGTCTTCTTACCTTTGCGGTAACATATTCGACTAACACGGAAAGTGTAGCTTATTCTCGCTGAACGAACGTAGGAAATTCGATTTTGAGAAGAGAATGGCGAACATCTTGCCGCACCTTGTCCATTCGTGGATACAGGCGTGGGGCTGTTGCTTATTTTATTCTCAAGGTTTCCTACGACCCGTTCAGGTGAAATGAGCTCGGCACCACGCTTTTCGTGTACACCTGATTTCAACCGATTTTTCACTCCGTCGAGCCGGTGCCGGGCGACAAACTAACACTCAAACGAGTTATGAAAAAACTCATTCTGGCAGGGTTGCTCTGCGGGTTGCTGTGCAGCTGCAGCCATCGTCTGGTGGATTTCACGCTGATCTCCACGAAAAACGTCCCGCTCGAGCGGACCGAAGATCTCGCCAAGGCCGACAAGCGCGTCAAAGGGCAGGATTCGAAGGGCATCATCCTCTCGATTCCGCTCGGCCTGCCCAACATGAAGGAGGCGATCGACCGCGCCATCGAGTCGTATCCCGGGGCCGTGGCACTGAGCGACGGTGTCGTGTACAGCAAGGGCTGGACCTGCTTCTTCTACGGCAAGAACAAATACGTCGTGGAGGGCACGCCCGTCTACCTGAACAACGGCGCCGCGGGCGTACAGCCTGCCGCCCGTCCCGGCGCAACCGCCGCAGCGCCTGCCGCCGTGCAGCTCGTACACGAGGTGCAGCCGGGCGAGACACTCGCCTCGATCGCCGGCGCCTACAAGGTCTCCGTGCGCGATCTGCTGACGTGGAACCGGCTCGCATCGAACGTCGTCGAGCCCGGTTCGCGCCTGATCGTCTACCTGCAGTAGAGCCTCCGGCAACTGCCGCCCCGCCCCGAAGCGCACTTCGCGCTTCGGGGTTTTTCGTCCCTGCGACCGCATGCGACGACACCGCCGGACGCCCGCTCCGGCCGAACAAAGCGGCTGAAATCCGTTTTTTTTCGCCTGCGGGGACGAGCGATGCGAAAAAAAACGATAACTTTGTAAAAAGATCACCAACCGATACGAACCTCCATGCGCAAACTGGTCATCATCCCCACCTACAACGAACGCGAAAACATCGCCGCCATGATCGAACGGGTCCTCTCGTCGGACGAGGGGTTCGACCTGCTCGTCATCGACGACGGCTCGCCCGACGGCACCGCCGCCCTCGTCCGCGAGCGGCAGCCCCGCTATCCCGGGCGGCTCCATCTGCTGGAGCGGAGCGGCAAGCTGGGACTGGGCACGGCCTATCTCACGGGCTTCGAATGGGGGCTTGCGCAGGGCTACGACGCGCTGTGCGAGATGGACTGCGATTTCTCGCACGACCCGAACGACCTGCCGCGGCTCTTCGGCGCGGTGGCCGCAGGGGCCGACGTCGCGGTCGGCTCGCGCTACGTCTGCGGCGTGAATGTCGTCAACTGGCCCATGTCGCGCCTGCTGATCTCCTACTTCGGTTCGCGCTACGTGCAGTGCGTCACGGGGATCCCCGTGCGCGACACGACGGCGGGGTTCGTCTGCTACGCCCGACGGGCACTCGAGCGCATCGACTTCTCCCGCATCGGCATGAAGGGGTACGGCTTCCAGATCGAGATGAAATACACCGCCTGGCGGCTCGGACTGCGCATCGAGGAGGTGCCGATCATCTTCACCGAGCGCCGCGAAGGCTGCTCGAAAATGTCGGGCGGCATCGTCCGCGAAGCGCTTTTCGGCGTCCCGGGACTGCGCCTGCGCCGCATACGCCCGCGCCGTGCGGATACACCGCCGGCCTGACCCCTGTCCGGATCCCGATCCGGCTGCCGGTCCGTCTCTCCGGACCGCAACCGTTCAACCTCTCCGTCGGCGGATTCGCCGGCGGATTTTTGCATCCTGTACCCTTCGCAATCGCTCTTACGGAAACTGCAAAGCGTCATACAAAAACCTTATTGGAATGATTCCAACAACCTTTGGCCCGCTGTGGTTCGGTTTCCGATCTTTGTCATATGAACCATCAATAAACCGAAACTTATGATTTTTGATCCACACTCATTCCGATCGGGCGAGGTTTATCTGTTTCATGCGACGAAACCTCACTGTCCCGCCGCCACATCCTTGTGGGGCATCGTCAGCTCCGCGGAGAACGGAGCGATTCTGCTGGAATCGAGCACGCTCGACCAGCTCACGTTTGCGCACTGGCAGCCGCTGGACGCCCGCTACCGTTACTGCCGCCTGGCCACGCGCGCCGAATTAAGAGATTACATCACCAATCTGATCTACAGCGAATCCCACACCTAAAGCGTCGGAGCGACCTATGAGAAGACGTCACAAAGCGAACTACCACGCCTATCGGATGATCGGAGCCAAAAAGATCGATCGCTGGTTCGTTGAAGAGGGAGATCCCCGCAGAACGCACAAAACCGTCTACGAATTGGTGATTCTGCCGCTGTACGGCATCTGTGAGAATACGTTCCTCGACTACCGCAAGGAGCCGGGCGAGTGGATCGACCTGCTGCAGCAGGCTGCCTATATCGAGCTGGCCCTGTGGCTGCCGACGATGCTCGTAAGATACATGTCGCCGCACGAAGCCAACCGCAGCGCCAGCACGCTGCGGCGCCTCATCGGGGACGCACTCCAACGGGCGCGGCGCCCGGGCAAGACGATCGATTCCGAAGCGTTTCTGCGGAATCTGGCCGAGGAGCTCGCCGAATACACCTCCGTCGGGCAGCCGTAACGCGCCCCCGCCCTTCATCGACCGCACCGCGCCGACAGCCCCGCTGCCGACGCGGCGCCGCCGCATACCCGTCGGCCAACGGCAGACAGAATCCAAAATTCAAGATTCAGAATTCAAGATTCAAAATTAGAGAGGGCGAGGCGGCTGTCGGCGGAGGGGCTGTGTGCGACAAAAAGGAGACGCAGGCCTCACGGCGGAAGGTTGCGGGGGCGGCAGTCGGCGAAGCGGCTGCGTGGGACAAAAAGAAGTTGCAGGCCTCGCGGCGAGTGGTTGCGGGAGGCGGCGGCTCTGCGGAGGGGCTGCGGAGGGGATGTGTGTGACGAAAAAAAGTTGCGGGCCGCCGCGGCGGATGGTTACGAAAGCGGCAGTCGGCGGAGGGGCTGTGTGCGACGAAAAGAAGTTGCAGACCGCCGCGGCGAGTGGTTGCGGGAGCGGCAGGAGATAGCGAGAGGCGGCGGCCTGCATGCTGCCGCCCGCATCGCATATTCAAAACGGATGGATAGACGGGGCGCACCCCACCCCCTCCGTCATTTTTAATTTTTAATTGTTCATTTTTAATTGCCCCGCGCCGTCGCCTCGCGTTTGCGGACGATGCGGACCGTCGACTGCGTCGACTGGCGGATGAAGACCTGCGGCGAGCAGGCGTAGCGCTGCCACAGCTCGTCCGTGTAGCCGCGGATCGTCAGCAGCTCCATCTCCTCGGTCCGCATCACGTCGAAGCCCCCCTTGCGCAGCGCGGCCACCGCCTCGCCGACGTGCCACGAGCTGTCGACGCAGAGGCTCAGGTTGACCGCCGAATTGTGGACCAGGTTGACCTTGAGGCGGAACTGCTCGAGCAGCGAGAAGATCTGCGCGAACTTCTCCTCGAGGACGAACGAGAAGTCGCGCGAGCGGATCGTCAGCAGCACCTGCTCCTTCTTGAGGATGAGGATCGGCACGTCGACCTTGGCCGACATGCCGCGGATCACCGTGCCGGGTTTGCGCTTGTCGCCGAACGGGCGCACGTAGAGCGGAATATTCTTGTTCTGCAACGGCTTGATCGTGCGCGGGTGGATGATCTGCGCGCCGCTGTAGGCCAGTTCGATCGTGTCGAGGTAGTTCAGTTCGGCGATCTGCACGGCATCGGGGAAGATCTTCGGATCGGCGTTGAGCACGCCGTCGACATCCTTCCAGACGGCCATCGACTCGGCGTCGAGGATGTTGGCCGCCACGGCCGCCGAGTAGTCCGACCCCTCGCGGCCGAGCGTCGTCGTCGTGCCGTCGGGTGCGCCGCCGATGAAGCCCTGCCCCACGAAGATCGAGCCGCCCGCAGCCTTGACGGCCCCCTTCAGCAGCGGCGCCGAAGCCTCGAGATCGACCTCCGCGTCCTTGTGGCGCTGCTCGGTGCGCAGCGCGCGGCGCATGTCGATCCACGTGTTGCGCACCCCCGCGTAATTGAGGTACTCGGAGATGATCGAGGTCGAGACCAGCTCGCCGTAGGCGACGATGCGGTCGTACCATGCTTCGGCCTCCCCGGCACGGTAGTCGTCGCGCGCGGCGAAGGCCTCGAGGTCGGCGAAGAGCGCTTCGACACGCCCGATGCGGTGCGGGCCGTGCCACAGATCCTCGATGATCGCCGCATGGCTCTCGCGGATCGCGGCGATCTCGGCCGCGGCGGCTGCGGCGTCGTGCCGCTGCACGGCCGCGAAGACACGCTCCAGCGCATTGGTCGTCTTGCCCATGGCCGAGACGATGATGAAGAGCTGCTGCTCGTCGTCGATGATCTTCCGCAGGTTGCGCACCCCGTCGGCATTGCGGACCGAGGCGCCTCCGAATTTATAGACTTTCATAGGTCGCTTTCAACACATGAATCGGTGATACAGAATGGTTACTCCGCATCGGGCGCCGCATACGGCACGCCGACGTTCTGGAACAGGAAGGCGAAGAGGTCCGCCGCCTCGTCGATCCGCTTCGAGGTGGGTTTGCCCGCGCCGTGCCCCGCCTTCGACTCGATGCGGATCAGCAC
>CAZVGH010000123.1:3819-5115 GCA_964626515.1 uncultured Alistipes sp. | reverse complement strand
TGCCCTTCGGGGTGGGGGGTGAAGTGCGCTTCGGTCTGCGACTTGTCGCCGCGCAGGGCGAGGATGTTGTGCAGGCCGAGGAAGTCGAGGTCGATCAGCGCGTCCTCGATGTCGTAGCGCGACTGCCCGCCGCAGATGAGGTGGGGCACCACCTCGACGCCGTAGCGGCGGCGGATCGCCGCCGAGATGCCCACCGTGCCGGGGCGGCGGCGCACGACGTGCCGCTCGACGGAGCCGTCGGGCAGCGGCGTCTCCTTGATCCCCTCGCGGTGGCAGGTGACGTTGATGTAGGCCGGATCGAAGGGCATGAGCCGTTCGATCGTGGCGGCGATCCCCTCCATGCCGTCGCCCTTGAGCGGGGGCAGCAGCTCGAAGGCGAACCGCGTGCGGCCTTCGGCGAGGGCCTCGTGTATCAGTTCGACGACATTCATAGGTTGTTCGGTAACAGTTTGCGGACGGTGTTGGGATCCGTGCCCCGACGGCGGGCGTAGTCGGCGATCTGCTCGTCGTCGATCGTCCCCACGGCGAAGTAGTCGGCATCGGCGAAGAGGAGGCCGCAGAGCGACTCGCCCGGGTCGATCATGCAGTTTTCGGTCAGCCGCATGCGGGTGGTGATCTCCGCGCCGAGCAGATCGAAGACCGTCCGCTTGAGCCCGTGGTCGGGGGTCGCGGGGTAGCCGAAGGCCATGCGGCGGCCGCGGTACTTCTCGTGCAGGATCTGCTGCGGCGTGAGTGCCTCGCCCGTCTCGTAGCCCCACATGCTGCGGCGCACGAAGCTGTGGACCGCCTCCATGAAGGCCTCCGTAAGCCGGTCGGCGAGCAGTTTGGCCAGCATCGCCTCGTAGTCGCTGCCCTCGGCGCGCAGCCGCTCCGCGAACTCGCGCAGACCGAGGCCGCCCGTGAGGGCGAAGCAGCCTACGTAGTCCCCCGCGGGGGCGAGCCAGTCGGCCGCCGAGCGGTTCTCCTCGCCGCGCGTCTGGTTGCGCAGCATCGGCAGCCGGTGTTCGCGCCCTTTCGGGTCGGTGACGACGATGTCGTCCCCTTCGCTGCGGGCGGGGAAGATTCCCACGACCCCCTGCAAGGTCAGCAGCCGCTCGTCGCGGATGCGGGCCAGCAGCGCCTGCGCCTCGTCGAAGAGCTTGCGTGCCTCCGCACCCCGCTCGGGATGGTCGAACAGGGCGGGGTAGTGCCCCTTCAGCCCCCAGGCGGTGAAGAAGAAATTCCAGTTGATATAGGGTTCGGCGTCGGCGATGTCGAAATCGGGGAAGACGAGGCGCCCCGTGTGGTTCGGCACGA
>CAZVGH010000123.1:0-3719 GCA_964626515.1 uncultured Alistipes sp. | reverse complement strand
GATGCGGACGGCCGTGTGGAGCGCCGAGGTCGTGGCGCCGCCGATGAGGACGGGGATCGTCATGCCGCGGCGCTCGAACTCGCGGCAGACGCCGATCATCTCGTCGAGCGAGGGGGTGATCAGACCGCTCAGGGTCACGGCGTCGGCGCCGATGCGCTGCGCCTCGTCGGCGATGCGCTCCGCCTCGACCATCACGCCGAGGTCGTGCATCTGGTAGCCGTTGCAGGCCATGACGACCGAGACGATGTTCTTGCCGATGTCGTGCACGTCGCCCTTCACGGTGGCGATCACGACGCGGCCCGCCGTGTGAGCCGTGCGGGTCTGTCGTTCGATGCGCGGGGCCAGCACGGCCACGGCGCGCTTCATCACGCGGGCGCTCTTGACCACCTGCGGCAGGAACATGCGGCCCGCGCCGAAGCGTTCGCCGATCTCGGCCATGGCTGGCATGAGCAGGCGGTCGATCACCGCGATCGGGTCGCCGAGCTCGTCACAGGCGGCCAGGGCGTCGGCCTCGATGTCGTCGGCGACTCCCTTGAGCATCGCGCGGCGGATGCGCTCGGCGGTCGTCGCCGTGTCGGCAGCCGTTTCGGCGGCGGACGTTTCGGCCGTCTGCCGGTCGCGCACCGCTTCGGCGTAGGCGGCGAGCCGCTCGGCGGCGTCTTCGCGGCGGCAGAGAATCACGTCCTCGACCCGCTCGAGCAGCTCGGCGGGCACCTCGTCGTAGGGGCGCAGCAGCTGCGGGTTGACGATGCCCGTGTCCATGCCCGCGCGGATGGCGTGGTAGAGGAAGGCGGCGTGCATCGCCTCGCGGATCGCGTTGTTGCCGCGGAAGGCGAACGAGAGGTTCGAGACGCCGCCCGAGATGCGGACGTGCGGGCAGCGCTCCTTGATCGTGCGTGCGGCGTCGATGAAGGCCTTGGCGTAGCCGTCGTGGGCGGCGATGCCCGTGGCTACGGCCAGGATGTTGGGATCGAAGATGATCGCCTCGGGCGGGAAGCCGTCGGCGGTGAGCAGGCGGTAGGCGCGTTCGGCTACCTCGACCTTGCGTTCGCAGGTGTCAGCCTGTCCCCGCTCGTCGAAGAGCATCACGACGGCCGCGGCACCGTAGCGGCGGATGCGGCGGGCCCGTTCGAGGAAGCGCTCCTCGCCCTCCTTGAGCGAGATCGAGTTGACCACGGCGCGACCCTGCGTCACCTCGAGACCCGCTTCGATCACCTCCCAGCGCGACGAGTCGATCATCACGGGGACGCGGGCGATCTCGGGCTCGGAGGCCATGAGATTGAGGAAGGTGCGCATCGCCTCGACGCCGTCGATCAGGCCGTCGTCCATGCAGACGTCGATCACCTGGGCCCCGGCTTCGACCTGGGCGCGCGCCACGGAGAGGGCCTCTTCGTAGCGGTGCTCGCGGATGAGGCGGGCGAAACGGGCCGATCCGGCGACGTTCGTGCGCTCGCCGATGTTGACGAAGTTCTTTTCGGGCGTGATTTCGAGCGGCTCCAGACCGCTCAGTACGGTGACGTGCCGCGGCGCGGGGAGCGGGCGCGGCGCATAGTCGCCGACGATCTTGCGCAGCTCGAAGATATGGGCGGGGGTGGTGCCGCAGCAGCCGCCGACGATGTTCACCAGCCCGCGGCGCAGGTATTCGGCCAGATCGGCGGCGAACATTTCGGGCGTCTCGTCATAGCCGCCCATGAGGTTCGGCAGCCCCGCGTTGGGGTGGGCCGAGACGCGGCAGGGGGCGACCTTCGCCAGCCGCTCGAGGTAGGGGAGCAGCTCGCGGGCCCCGAAGGCGCAGTTCAGGCCGATCGAGAGCAGGTCGGCATGTTGTACGGAGGCGCACAGCGCCTCGACGGTCTGCCCCGAGAGGGTGCGGCCGCTGCGGTCGGCGAGCGTCCCCGAGAGCATGACGGGGAGCCGGCGGCCCGTTTCGGCGGCGACCTCCTCGATGGCGAAGAGGGCCGCTTTGGCGTTGAGCGTGTCGAAAACCGTCTCGACGAGCAGGATGTCGGCGCCGCCCTCGACGAGGCCGCGCACCTGCTCGGCGTAGGCCTCGGCCAGTTCGCGGAAGGTGATCTCGCGGGCTGCGGGGTTCTCGACGTCGGCCGCCACGGAGGCCGAACGGTTCGTCGGGCCGATCGAGCCGGCGACGAAGCGCGGCCGTTCGGGGTTGCGCAGCATGCAGCCGTCGGCCTCGCGGCGGGCCAGGCGGGCCGCCGCACGGGCGATCTCGCGGGCGTAGGGCTCCAGCCGGTAGTCGGACAGCGACACGGCGTTGGCGTTGAATGAGTTGCAGGTGATGATATCGGCCCCTGCGGCGAGGTAGCGGGCATGGATGCCGGCCACTGCCTCGGGCTGCGTCAGCGAGAGCAGGTCGTTGCAGCCGCGCAGCGGCACGGGGTGATCTGCGAAGCGTGTGCCGCGGAAATCGGCCTCCGTGAAGCCGTTCTGCTGCATCATCGTGCCGAACCCGCCGTCGAGCAGCAGGATCCGTTCCGAAAGGGCCTGTTTGAGTTTCGTCATTGCGCGATCGGTTCTATTTCGTAGATTTTGGGCCACCGCTTGCCCGTGACGAAGATGCGCTTCGTCGCGGGGTCGTAGGCGATGCCGTTCAGGACGTCCGTGGCGGGGGTGCGCTCCTCCTCGGGCAGCAGCCCCGTGAGGTCGATGCTCCCCTCGACGACGCCCGTTTCGGGGTCGATCACGAGGATCGTGTCGGTCGTGTAGACGTTGGCCCAGATGCGTCCGTCGATCCACTCCAGTTCGTTCAGGAAGCGCACGGGCTCGCCCTGCCACGTGACGATGCGCACCGCCGTGCGGCGGAAGGTCGCGGGGTCGATCACGTAGAGGTTCGCCGAGCCGTTCGTGAAGTAGAGGCTGCGGCCGTCGGTCGTGAGGCCCCATCCCTCGCCCGCATAGCGGAAGTCGCGGATTTTGGCTCCCGTGCGGCGGTCGTAGACGTGGCAGGTGTTCGACTCCCAGGTGAGCTGGTAGACGAGGCTGTCCAGCAGGGCGATGCCCTCGCCGAACTCGCTTCCGGGCAGCTGCGCGAGGGTCTGCGTGCGGCCCGTCGCGAGGTCGGTCGTGCGGAGCTCCGAGCGGCCGTATTCGCCCGTGCCCTCCCACAGCAGGCCGTCGGCGTAGCAGAGGCCCTGCGTGTAGGCCTCCGTCGAGTGGGGGTAGACGGCCTTGACGCGGACCGTATATCGGGTCGGCTCGGCGGCGGCCGAAGGCTCCGCCGAACGCAATGCGGCACTGCCGCCGCAGGCCGCCGGGAGCAGCGCGGCGAGCAGCAGGATAACATGCAGTCGATTCATCGTCGTCGATTCTTCGTTGTACGGATGCGGCAAAGGTACGAAAACGGTGCGAAATAGATGCCGTCCGCTGCGGATTTTCCCAAAAATAACCAAATATATATCCGATTAAACGGATTATTTTCGTACCTTTGCTGCCCGAATCGCCCTGTCTGCACCTCAAAGTGCTCGCAGGCAGGCATTCAGGCCCTTTGATTTCGGAAAAACTATTACACACGACGAAACTATGAATATCGTAAGAGAACAGCGTGAGGGCGGCGTTTCGCTCCTGAGCGTAACGGTCGGCGAAGCGGACTACGCTGCCGACGTGGAGAAGGCGCTGCGCGACTACCGTCGCAAGGCCAACATTCCGGGCTTCCGTCCCGGCATGGTGCCGATGGGCATCGTCAAGAAGATGTACGGCAAGGG
>CAZVGH010000122.1:0-5165 GCA_964626515.1 uncultured Alistipes sp. | reverse complement strand
CGCACCTCGGGCAGGTTGGCCAGACCGAGGTAGTTGTTCAGGCTCCAGTTGAGCATCTCCTTGCCGCGGAAACGCATGCGGGGGCCGATCTCGCCCTCCAGTTTCGGGAATGCGTAATAGCCGTGGGCGTACCCCATGTACTGACCGATCGGGCCGCCGGCGTTCTTTTCGAGACGTTCGAAAATATCTACCATAGCTGTTTTGTGTATTTAGTTTGTTGTGTTTCTGCTGTTTGGGTTCATTATCAAGGCCGGTGCGGCCGACAGACAATCAAAGTTACGCCTTTTTTGCGCCGCGCCGATAAGTATTTATACCTATTTCGTCGTTTCGCGCCCCTTTTTCGGGCTTTTCGCGAAGAGCCCGCGGGTGATCTCGCGCCGCATCACGAGCAGCCGGAGGCTTTGCGCGGGACGCAGCGTGCAGCAGAGCAGCAGCGTCGCCAGCCACTTGGCCGCCTCGCGGAGACGGGCCGCCGCAAGGCCGCCGCGCAGTTCGGCCCGCAGCCGCTGGCTCACGCCGATGTGGTAGGCGAGGCGGCGAAAATAACCCTCGGTGACCTTCTCGGGCGGGATGATGTGCCACATGACGGCGTCGGGCAGGTACCATAGCTGTACGCCGTCGGCCCGCAGCCGGTCGAAGAAATCGTTCTCCTCACCGCCGATCGGGCGGTCGCCGACCCGTCCGAGCTCCGTCGCGAAGCCGTAGCGGAGCGCCGTCGCGCGGCGGAAGGCCATGTTGCCGCCGCCGGGAAGCCGGCCCGCGGGGAAGGGGCGGACCGCCCCGCCAAGGTCGATCGGGTTGGCGATCGGCTGCTCGGTCCAGCGCGAGAGCCACTGCGGCCGTCCTGCGGGGTACTCGGCGATGATGCGACCGCCGGCGACCTGCGCCGCGGGGTGCTCGTCGAAGAAGCGCAGGTAGGCGCCGAGGAAGCCGGGATTGATCCGCTCGTCGTCGTCGATCGAGGCGATGAGGTCGGTCGTCGCCTCGAGCAGACCGCGGTTGCGGGCATGCGCGACACCCGGCACGGCCTCGTAGACGCGACGCAGCCGCATCGCGGGATGTTCGGCAGCGAAGCGCTCGACCGCCGCGGCCGTGTCGTCGGTCGAGGCGTTGTCGACGACGACACACTCCCATAGCGCGGGATCAAGCTCCTGGCGGGCCACCGATTCGAGGGCGCGCACCAGCTCGCGGGAGCGGTTGTGGGTCGGTATGAGGAGCGTCAGGCGGAGCATGGCGGTACGGTGTTTAGCGGGCGGGGTGGTGGAAGCGGACGATCTCGAAGTCGAGCTGCCGTTTCTGCAGGTCGGCGCGGCGGACGCGGATGCGGACCGGATCGCCGAGGGTGATGCGGCGGCCGCGCCGCTGCCCGACGATCTCGTAGCGCTCGGCGTCGAAGCGATAGAAGTCGTCCTCGATGTCACGCAGATGGCTCATGCCCTCGATGTGTGTCTCGTCGAGTTCGACGAACAGGCCCCATTCGCTCAGCCCCGAGACGTGTCCCTCGAACTCCTCGCCGATGCGTTCCTTCATGAACTCGACCATCTTGTACTTGATCGAGGCGCGCTCGGCCTCGGCGGCGATCACCTCGCGTTCGGAGGCGTGCTCGCAGAGCTCCTCGAGGGTGCGGCGGTCGGCCGACTTGCCTCCCGCGAGGTAGCGGGCCAGCAGGCGGTGGACCATCATGTCGGGGTAGCGGCGGATCGGCGAGGTGAAGTGCGTGTAGTAGGGGAAGGCGAGGCCGTAGTGGCCGATGTTGTCGGTCGAGTAGCAAGCCTTGGCCATCGAGCGGACGGCCATCACCGACAGGGCGTTCTCCTCGGCCTTGCCGCGGATGTTCTTGAGTAGCTTGTTGAGCTCCTTGGCGACGGCGCGCCCCTTCGAGGCGCGGAAGATATGGCCGAAGCGCAGCGCGAACTGACGGAAACGGTCGAGCTTCTCCTCGCCCGGCTGGTCGTGGATGCGGTAGACCATCGTGCGGGGGACCTTGCGGCCGCGTTCGCCGATGCGGTGGGCGCAGAACTCGGCCACGCGGCGATTGGCCAGCAGCATGAACTCCTCGATCATGCGATTCGCCTCGCGCTGCACCTTGAAATAGACGCCGAGCGGGCGGCCCTGCTCGTCGAGCCGGAATTTCATCTCCTCGCGGTCGAAGGCGACGGCCCCCTTGCGGAAACGCTCCTGCCGCAGCGCCTCGGCGAGCCGGTGGAGCGTCAGCACCTCCTCGGCATAGTCGCCCGTGCCGCTCTCGATCACCTGCTGCGCCTCCTCGTAGGTGAAGCGGCGGTCGGAGTAGATCACCGTGCGGCCGAACCACTCGTCGAGCAGCTCGAGCTGCTCGTTGAGCGTGAAGACGGCCGAGAAGCAGAGGCTCTCCTCGTGCGGGCGCAGCGAGCAGAGTTCGTTCGAGAGACGCTCGGGGAGCATCGGGACGGTGCGGTCGACGAGGTAGACCGACGTGCCGCGCGCCACGGCCTCGTCGTCGATGACCGACTGCGGGCGGACGTAGTGCGTGACGTCGGCGATGTGTACGCCGATCTCCCAGACGCCGTCGCGGAGGCGGCGCACCGAGAGGGCGTCGTCGAAGTCCTTGGCGTCGGCGGGGTCGACCGTGAAGGTGGTCACGTCGCGGAAGTCGCGGCGTTCGGCGAGATCCGCCTCGGTGATGCGCCCCGAAATGGCGCGCGCCGCCTCCTCGACAGCAGGCTCGAAGCGGTAGGGGAGGTCGTATTCGGCCAGGATGGCGTGCATCTCGGCGTCGTTGTCGCCCGCCATGCCCAGCTGGTCGATCAGCTCGCCTTCGGGGTTCTTGGCGCCGTTCGCCCAGTCGACGATGCGCACGACGACCTTCTCGCCGTCCTGCAGGTCGGGGTAGCGCTTTTTGGGCAGGTAGATGTCGTAGGGCATGCGGCGCGAGTCGGGCCGCACGAAGATCTGGTGCGGGCCCGCCTCCGCGACACCCGTGTAGGGCTTGCGGCTGCGCTCGATGATACGCACGATGCGCCCTTCGAGTTCGCCGCTGCGGCGGTCGCGGGTCAGGATGTCGACGGCGACGCGGTCGCCGTGCAGGGCGTTCGCGGCGTTGCGCGGGTGGACGAAGATGTCGTGCTCTTCGCCCTCGACGCGGACGTAGAGGGCGCCCGAGGCGAGCATGTCGCACGTCCCTTCGGGAACGGGGCGCTGCTGCTCGGCCAGCCGGTATTTGCCGCGTGCGGCCTCCTCGACGAAGCCCTCCCGACAGAGGTGCTGCAGGATCTCGAGCGTCTCGCGGCGCCCTTCGCGGCTGTTGCCGCCCGAGCAGGCGGCGAGCCCTTTGAGGGAGAATTTATGGTCGGGCATCTCGAGCAGCATGTTGAGGATGATCGAGGCCCGGTTCTGTTTGTGCGGTTGTTTTTTCTCTTTTTTCATCAGCGGAGTAAATCGTAAGCGAGGTCGGTCATGAAGGCGATGCCTGCGGCGATCGCCTCCTCGGACGGGGCGTAGGCGGCCGTGTGCGAACGGCCCGCGTCGGGTCCGACCCCCAGTCGGTAAAACAGCGACGGATATCGCTGCGTGTAGAAGCCGAAATCCTCGGCCATGGGGCGCATCGGGAGCATCTCGATGCCTGCGCCGCGGCGGCGGGCCAGTGCGACGGCCCGTTCGACGAGCGCCGCGTCATTCACGACGCACGGATAGCCGCGGCCGATGTCGACCGTCGTGCGGGTGCCGTGCGCGGCGTCGATCGCCGCGGCACACGCTTCGATCCGGCCGTAGGCGTCGCGGCGGACCTCCTCGTCGAAGGTGCGCAGCGTTCCCTCGAGCCGCACCGTGTCGGGGACGACGTTCGTGGCGCCGTCGGCGATGAAGCGGCCGACCGAGAGGATGCGCTCGGGCTCGTTGAGCGCGACGAGCCGTCCGACGAGCGCCGCCGCCGCCGCGACGGGATCGACGAGCAGCTCGCGGCGGGCGCCGTGGCCGCCGCGTCCCCCGACCGTGAAGCGGAGTTCGTCGCTCGAGGCCATGAAGCGCCCCGCGCGGAATCCGAACGTGCCGACGGGCAGCTGCCATTCGCAGTGCTCGCCGACGACCGCCTCGACGTCGTAGGCGGCGAAGGGCTCTTCGGCCAGCACGAGCGAGGCGCCGCCCGGGTTGCACTCCTCGCCGGGCTGGAAAAGCCCCAGCACGGTCCCCTCGAAATCGGGATCGGCGGCGAGCCGACGCAGCACGCCGTAGAGGACGGCGGCGTGGAGGTCGTGTCCGCAGGCGTGCATCACGCCCCGGTGCTCCGAGGCATAGGGGAGCCCGGTCCGCTCCTCGATCGGCAGGGCGTCGATGTCGGCCCGCAGGACGATGGCGCGGCGGGCCGTCGCCGAGGTGGTGCGGCGGCCGGTGACGGTCGCCAGGATGCCCGTGGCGGCGACCGTGCGGCAGGCGATGCCCGCGGCGGCCAGCTGTTCGGCGATGAAGGCGGCCGTGCGGCGCTCCTCGAACGAGAGCTCGGGGTAGCGGTGCAGGTGTCGGCGGAATTCGATCGGTGTCACTTGGATTCGGTTTGTCGGTGTCGGTATGCGCGGCGGACGGTGCCGCCGCAAAAACGGGTCAGAAGATCGCGCGGGCGATCTGCAGGATGTTCTCGGCCTTTCCCATCGGGTAGTAGTGCAGCACGGGCACCCCCGCGGCCTTCAGCTCGCGGCTCTGGGCGATGGCCCACTCGGTGCCGATCGTGCGCACGGCGGCCTTGTCGTCGCGGTGGCGCAGCACCTCGCGGGAGAGCTCCTCGGGAATGTGGCAGCCGAAGGTCTCGGGCAGCAGCGTCAGGTGGCGCACCGTGGCCAGCGGCTTGATGCCGGGAATGATCGGCACGCCGATCCCCGCGGCGCGGCAGCGGTCGACGAAGTCGAAGAAGCGGCGGTTGTCGTAGAAGAGCTGCGTGACGATGTACTGCGCTCCCGCGTCGACCTTCTCGCGCAGGTGCTGCAGGTCCTCCTCGGCCGAGCGGGCGTCGCCGTGCGTCTCGGGGTAACCCGCCACGCCGATCGTGAAGGCCGAATGGTGGCAGATATCCACCTCGCCGTCGACGAACTCGCCGCGGTTCATCGCCGCGATCTGCCGAACGAGCTCCGCGGCATGCGCATGCCCTTCGGGGTGGGGGGTGAAGTGCGCTTCGGTCTGCGACTTGTCGCCGCGCA
>CAZVGH010000121.1:0-5179 GCA_964626515.1 uncultured Alistipes sp. | reverse complement strand
ACTTCTCGATGAACTCCTCGGTCTTCTCGATCATGCGCTGCTGGTTCTCGTAGGCCGCCTTCTGCTGGGCGCGGCGCTCGGCCCGCAGCTCGACGTATTTCGAGTAGGAGACCTTGTAGTCGGTCACCTTGCCCAGCGAGAGCTCCACGGTGCGCGTCGTGACGTTGTCGAGGAAGGCGCGGTCGTGCGAGATGAGCAGCACGGCACCGCTGTAGTTCTTCAGGTACTCCTCGAGCCACTGGATCGACTCGATGTCGAGGTGGTTCGTCGGCTCGTCGAGCAGAAAGATCGAAGGGCGGCGCAGCAGCAGCTTCGCCAGCTCGATGCGCATGCGCCAGCCGCCCGAGAACTCGCTCGTGGCACGACCGAAATCGCTACGCTTGAAGCCCAGACCGAGCAGCGTCTTCTCGATGTCGGCCTCGCGCGTATCGCCGCCCAGCAGGTGATAGCGGTCCTGCGCCTCGTTCAACTTCAGCAGCAGCTGCGCATAGGCGTCGCTCTCGTAGTCGATCCGCTCGGCGATCTCGGTCGTCAGCCCTTCGATCGCGGCCTCGAGCGCCAGCACCTCCTCGAAGGCCTTGCCCGTCTCCTCGACGAGCGACGTCGTGTCGGCGACGCGCATCGTCTGCGGCAGGTAGCCGATCGTGCAGTCGCCGTTGATCGTCACGGCACCCGACGTGGGCTGCTGCTCGCCCGTGATGAGGCGCAGCAGGGTCGTCTTGCCCGCACCGTTGCGCCCCACCAGGCCGATGCGGTCCTTCGGATTGATGAGAAACGAAATGTTGTCGAAGAGGGTCCAGCCGCCGTAGGAGACGGTGAGGTTATCGAGCGATATCATCTTTTTTCAGGCGTGTAACATGTTTGCGATTTCCGCCGCGGGATCCGCGGCCTTGAAGACCGAGCTGCCCGCGACCAGCACGTCGGCACCCGCCTCGAAGAGCGAACGGGCGTTGGCCGACGAGATGCCGCCGTCGACCTCGATGAGCAGCTGCGGATTCAGCGCGTCGGCCATGCGGCGCAGGGCGGCGATGCGGTCGAGCGAGGCGGGGATGAAGCGCTGGCCGCCGAAGCCGGGTTCGACGCTCATGACGAGCACCATGTCGACCGACGGCAGCAGCTCGCGCAGCGCCTCGACGGGGGTGGCAGGCTTGATCGAAATGCCGACCGCGGCACCGCTCTCGCGGATCAGGGCGATGCAGTGGGCCGCATCGTCGGTCGCCTCGAGGTGGAAAGTCACCCGGTCGGCGCCGTCGTGAGCGAAGCGCGCCACGTAGCGCTCGGGGGCCGTAATCATCAGATGGACGTCGAGCGGCTTGGCCGTCGCCTGCCGCACGGCGCGCAGCACGGGGAAGCCGAACGAGATGTTCGGCACGAACACGCCGTCCATGACGTCGACGTGCACCCAGGCCGCCTCACTGCGATCAACCATCCGCACGTCGCGATCGAGATGGCCGAAATCGGCCGCCAACACCGAAGGAGCTATGATGCGTGTCATACGAAAATTCCGTTTTAGTCTACAAAGGTAATACTTTTTCCCCGAAAAACCGTATCTTTGTTCGGCAGAGCGGCGTGATCGGCTGCTTGCCACCAAGGCGGAAGATTCTCCGCCGCAAAAGCACCCCGCCCCGCCGTTCGGCCGCAGACCGCAACCCGCAGACCGACGGGCCTCAACAAAAAAACGCAAACGGTTATGTATATCGGATTCATCCTCGCCCTACTTGTTCTGGCGGCCGTCGCCGTCATCGCCCTGTTGTCCGCCGCGGCAGCCCGCCGCGAGCGCGGCATCGCAGAGACCGCCGCCCGCGAAGCGCAGGCCGAGACGATCCGGCAGCGCGAGGAGCGGGCCCGCGTCGAGGCCGAGCTGGCGGCCGCACGCGCCGCGGCCGCGGCCGAAATCGCCGCACTCAAGGCCCGCAGCGAGGAGGAGCGCAATGCCGAGCGCGCCCGGCGCGAAGAGCAGCAGGAGCAGCTCAAGGCGCAGTTCCGCAACCTCGCGAACGAGATTCTGGGAGAGCAGTCGAAGCATTTCCGCGAGACGAACCGCGAATCGCTCGACGTGCTGCTGAAGCCCTTCCGCGACAACATCACCGAGTTCCGCGAACGGGTCGAGCGCATCTACTCGCACGAAAACGAACAGCGCGGCGAACTCAAGAACGAGCTCAAGAACCTCATGGAGCTCAACCGCCGCATCACGACCGAGACGACCAATCTGACGAACGCGCTACGCGGCAACTCGAAGGTGCAGGGCGACTGGGGCGAAACGATGCTCGAGACGATCCTCGACAGCTCGTCGCTCGTCAAGGGGCTCCACTACGAGACGCAATACAACCTCAAGGATGCCGAGGGACGCAACCTGCGGCCCGACGTTGTGCTGAAGCTGCCCGAGAACAAGCGCATCGTGATCGACTCGAAGGTCTCGCTGACGGCCTACGTCGCTTACACGGCCGCCGAGAGCGACGAGGAGCGGCGACGCCAGCTGGCGGCCCACCTCGCCTCCGTGAAGCAGCATGTGCAGGAGCTCGGCCGCAAGGAGTACCAGCGGCTGCTCGACTCGCCCGATTTCGTGGTGCTCTTCGTCGCCAACGAACCCGCCTACCTCGAGGCGCTCAAGGCCGATCCGGCGATCTGGACCGACGCCTACGAACGCAAAGTGCTGCTTTCGTCGCCGACGAACCTCTTCGCGCTCCTGAAACTCGTGGCCGACCTGTGGAAATACGACGCCCAGGACAAGAACACGAAACGCATCGCCGAGTGCGGTCTGAAACTCTACGAACAGGCCGTGGCCTTCAGCGCCTCGCTCGAGGGGGTCGGCGCGGCCCTCGGCAAGGCGCAGGACGCCTATGCGGAGGCCCGCAAGCGGCTCGCCACGGGCAACAACAACCTCGTGCGCGTCGGTCTGCAGCTCAAGGAGACGGCCCGTTTGCAAAGCAAGAAAACCTTCTCGGCCGCCCTGCAGGAGGAGGCCGAAAACGCCGCCGAAGCGGTTGCCGCACCCGAACTGCCTGCCGCCGAGGCGTGACGCGCCTTGCGAGACGCTCCGCAGCAACCAGGGCTTTTCAGGTTGCGCGATGTTACTGCGATAACCGGGCTTTTCGCGCTGCGCGGTGCGCACTGCCCCGCCCTGCCGCAACGCCGTTCGGCCGCCGTCTCAAAAAAAACGCACCCTCCCGGCACGTTTTTTCGCCAAAGTTTTTGGTAATTCGATTTTTTCCACTACATTTGCAACCGCAATGGGGGATTAGCTCAGTTGGCTAGAGCGCTTGCATGGCATGCAAGAGGTCACGAGTTCGACTCTCGTATTCTCCACTCCAAGCCCCGCAAAACGATGTTTTGCGGGGCTTTTTCATGTATGCCTCCCAAAAACCGGCCGCGATCTGCGAAGAGGCAGACCGCGGCCGGCGGAAAACGTTCGACGGCTGTTTTTTACCGAAGCCGGTCGTACTGTTCGTCGGTGACGGGTTCGAGCCATTCGTTGGAGGTGTTCTCACCCGCGATCTCGACGGCGAGGTGCGCGAACCAGCTGTCGGCCGCCGCGCCGTGCCAGTGCTTCACGCCCGCGGGAATATGGATGACCGTACCGGGCAGAATCTCCTGCGCGGGCTTGCCCTCCTCCTGGTACCAGCCGCGGCCCGCGACGCCGACGAGCATCTGACCGCCGCCCTGCGTCGCGTGGTGGATATGCCAGTTGTTGCGGCAGCGGGGCTCGAAGGTGACATTGGCGATCTTCACCTGCTCCTGCGAGATCGGGGCGAGGTAGCTGTTGCCGACGAAATACTGCGCATAGGCCGTATTGGGTTCGCCGACGGGGAAGATCATCTCGCGCTGGAAGGCCGCCTTGGCATCCTCGGCGGCGGTATCGTCGGCCCACACCTCCTTAGCCATGCGGAAACCCGCCCAGGCATTGGGCCAGCCCGCATAGAAGGCGGCCTGCGTCAGCAGCGCCGCAATCTCGGTGCGCGTGATGCCGTGTTTTTTACCCATCTCCAGATGTGCGCGGAACGAGGGATCGACGAGCCCCTTGCCGAGCAGGATGGAGATGGTAATCATACTGCGGTCGTGAAGCGAGAACGTCGCGTCGTTCCAAACGGCCTCGCCGAAGAGAACATCGTCGTTGAGCTCCGCGAACTTGGGCGCGAACTCGCCCAGCTGGCCGCGGCCTGCGGTCTGTACGATCTTTTCCTGTGCCATAACGTGGATTGTTAAAAGAGTGAATGCTGTAATCAGAATGATGCGTTTCATGGTTTATTGCATGAAATTGTTGATTCGGTTCGCGGCGTTCAGCGGCTTCTGGTCGGACAGCACCAGCGACTTCACCATGTGCAGCGTGCCCTGTTTGTAGTGGCGGAAATGCGCCGAGGCGATGTGTTTTTCGTAGGCCTCCCGACTCGCGTAGGTTTCGAGGATAGTGATCATACAGGGGTTCTCCTGCTCCTGCACGGCATACATCGTCAGGACGCCCGGCTCGGTCCGCAGCGACGTCTCGCCCACTTCGGCGGCGTATTGCAGATAGGCGTCGAGGAACTGCGGATACACCTCGACTTTCGACAGCCGCACGATGCCGTCGGCCGCCATCGGCTCTTTGGCGCACATGCCGGGCAGCCGGTCCAGCTGCAGGCATTGGCCGATGACTTCGCCCGTAGCGAGGTAGGAATAGGTCGGGAAAGCGAACAGCACGGGCTTCAGGCGGGTGTAGTCGAGCCGTCCTGCGGCGTCGAGCACGTCGGGAGCGGCATAGGTATTGACCACCGCGCAGATGAAGTTGTCGAAACCCTCGGTCTCGTAGATATCCGTCACCTCGCACTCCATCGTCACCGGCGAGGCGTCGATGACCGGCGTACCGTAATCGCCCCAGTGGTAGTCGAAGAGCGCCGATTTGTCGACCGATGCACCGCTCACGCTGCCCGCATAATCGGCTTTCGGCAGCATCTCGCGGCTCACGAGGTTGACGGACAGCCGCTTCGAGCGGCGGATTCCCTGATTGGTGTAGTGGTCTTTGTTCATACTCACCAGGATGCGGTCGTGGCCGATGATGCCCGTATGCCCGACGACGAGCCAGTTCACGCGGCCGTCGACCTCGGCTCCGACGACCGTCATCGGCTTCGGGTAGAGGGCGAGCAGGCTTCCGATGTTTTTCTTTTCCATTGCAGTCGTATTCCGATGTTCCGTTTCAGGTGCCGTC
>CAZVGH010000120.1:0-5189 GCA_964626515.1 uncultured Alistipes sp. | reverse complement strand
GCACCGTCTCGACGAGCAGACCCTGCTGCAGGTGTTCGAGGGCGTGCCCCAGTACCGCATCGAACGCGCGGCGCTCGGCGAGCTCCCCTTCACGGAGCTGGCCGCCGGTCTCACGCAGATCTTCGCCTCGAAGGGCGAGTGCCGCAAGCTGGTGCAAGGCGGCGGCGTATCGCTCAACCGCGAGAAGGTGAACGACCCGATGCGGGCCGTTACGACGGAGGATCTGATCGCCGGCAAGTACCTGCTCGTACAGCGCGGCAAGAAGAACTACTACCTGGTAATCGCCGAATAGCGCATGGAGTACCGCATCGCACTCGACCGCATGGAGTTCCGCGCCTTCCACGGCTGCTACGAGCTGGAACGGCAGGTGGGGAACCGCTTCACGGTCGATCTGGAGATCGTGACCGAACTCGGCGACGTCGCCGAGACGGACGATGTCGCGCGGGCCGTCAACTACCTGACGGTCTACGAGACGGTGCGGAGCGAGATGCGGCGCACGCAGCGGACCATCGAGCGCGTGGCGACGAACATCATCGGCGCCCTCCGCACCCGTTTTCCGCAGGTGCACCGCGTGCGCTGCACCGTAGCGAAACTGGCGCCGCCACTGGGCGGCAAGGTCGCCCGCGTGAGCGTGACGATCGAAGGATAACCGGCCGGGGTTCGGCGGGGGAGGGGCTGCGGCCGCCGGGCATTTTCAAGGCCCGCCCCTCCCCCGCCGAAGCCGCCGTTTTCAGGACGCGCCGCGGGATGCGGCCCGTCGTTTTTTTGAATTGTTCCCGTCGCCGTGCGGCGGGGAGAGAGTTAGGTCAATTTCATGAAAACTACCAACCGTCGCGCCACTTTCGGTGGCCGCATCAGCGCCGTGCTCGTAGCCGCAGGCAGTGCCGTCGGCCTCGGCAACATCTGGCGCTTCCCCTACGTCGCCGGCGACAACGGCGGCGGGGCTTTCCTGCTGATCTACACGGCCTGCATCCTGCTGCTGGGCCTGCCGCTCATGATCGCCGAATTCGCCATCGGCAAGAGCACCCGCCGCAACGCCGTAGGCGCCTTCCGGCAGCTCGCGCCCCGCTGGAGCATCATCGGCTACACGGGCGTCATCACCTCGACGCTCATCCTCGGCTTCTACCTCGTCGTCGCGGGATGGACGGCCGAATACATGGTCCACTCCCTCACCGGCGATCTGGTCGGCGGAGGCAGCGCCGAGAGCAACCGGCTTCTCTTCGAGCAGTTCATCGCCAACCCGTGGCGCCCCGCCCTCTATGCGGTGATCTTCGCCGTCGTCACGCAGCTCGTCATCACGCTCGGCGTGCGGCAGGGCATCGAACGCGCCGCCAAAGTGATGATGCCGCTCCTCTTCCTCGCGCTGCTGCTGCTCGCCATCCACTCGATCCTGCTTCCCGGCGGCCTCGAGGGGCTGCGCTTCTTCCTCGCGCCCAACTTCTCGAAGATCACCGCCTCGTCCGTCCTGACCGCCCTCGGGCAGGCCTTCTTCTCGCTCTCGATCGGTCTGGGCACGATGATTACCTACGCCTCCTACTTCACTGACGGGACCGACATCCGCAGAACGGCGCTGCACGTGACGCTGCTCGACACGGTGGTCGCCGTCCTCGCGGGGCTCATGATCTTCCCCGCCGTCTTCAGCGCCGGCATCGAGCCCGACTCGGGCCCGTCGCTCGTCTTCATCACCCTGCCGACGATCTTCGGATCGCTCCCCTTCGGCGGCCTCTGGTCGGCGATCTTCTTCCTGCTGCTCGTCATCGCAGCCCTTACCTCGACGATCTCGCTGCACGAAGCCTGCACGGCCTACCTGCACGAGGAGTGGCGGCTCACCCGCCGCACGGCGGCCTGCTGCACGACCCTCGCGACCGCTCTGCTCGGCGTCTTCGCCTCGCTCTCGTTCGGCCTGCTGCAGGGGTGGCGCATCGGCGGTCTGACGATCTTCGACGCCCTCGATCACCTCACAGCCGATATCCTGCTGCCGCTCGGCGGTCTGATGACCTGTCTCTTCGCCGGCTGGCACCGCCACACGAAGGAGCTCTACAGCACCCTCTACACCGCCCCGTACCTCAACATCGGCGACCGTCTGCTGCGCTTCCTGCTCCGCTACGTCTGCCCCGCGGTGATGGTGCTGCTCTTTCTGGACAGCCTGAAACTGCTGTAAGCGGAGCGGACGGAAAGGCGCGCGCCTGCCTGCGAAGGGCCGATTTCGGATTTTTTTCGTCTTTCGGAGACAAAAGTGTTGGATTTCCGAGAGTTTTGTGTTATATTTGCGGCAACGAACGCACGACGAAGGGGACTATGAAGTCCCCTTCTTTCGTGGATCGGATGTACCCGTGCGAAAACAACGAACAATATATGATTGACACTAAACAGATTATCGAGATCGCCGAGCGCCACACCGAGGGGACCGAACTCTTCGTCGTGGGCTGCACCGTCTCGCCCGCCAACGAGGTCGAGCTGACGATCGACAGCGACGCATCGGTCGATATCGAGCAGTGCATCGCCCTGAGCCGCGCCATCGAGGCTGAGCTGGACCGCGACGCGGAGGATTTCGAGCTGACGGTCATGTCGGCCGGCATCGGCTCCGAACTCAAGTGCCTGCGCCAGTACCGCAAGCTGATCGGCCGCTCGGTCGAGGTGGTGCTCCGCAGCGGCATCAAGATCCTGGCCAAGCTCGACGCCGTGACCGAGGAGGCGATCACCCTCTCCTACGAGGAGAAGCAGGCCGTCGAGGGCAAGAAGCGCAAGCAGGCCGTCACCGTCACCCGCACCTATCCGTTCGAGGAGATCAAATCGACGGTCGAGTACCTCGATTTCAAATAACCCGTCAGGCAAATAACCGAAAAAAAATAAACGACAACAATGGACAACCTGAATTTGATCAGCAACTTTGCCGAGTTCAAAGAGCTGAAGAACATCGACAAATCGACGATGATCGGCGTACTGGAGGATGTCTTCCGCCACGCCCTGCAGAAACAGTTCGAGACGGACGAGAACTTCGACGTCATCATCAACCCCGAGAAGGGCGACCTGGAGATCTGGCGCAACCGCACGGTGGTCGAGGACGGCGCCGTCGAGAACCCGAACATGCAGATCGCCGTTTCGGAGGTCAAGGCGATCGACGCGACCTACGAGATCGGCGACGAGTATGCCGACCAGGTGCAGCTGGCCGCCTTCGGCCGCCGCACGGTGCTGTCGCTGCGTCAGAACCTCGCGTCGCGCATCCTCGAGCTGGAGAAGGCCAACCTCTACCGCAAGTATTCGGAGAAGGTCGGCGAGATCATCTCGGGCGAGGTCTACCAGGTGTGGAAGAAGGAGGTGCTGATCCTCGACGACGAGGAGAACGAGCTGCTGCTGCCCAAGGCCGAGCAGATTCCGAACGACTTCTACCGCAAGGGCGACACGATCAAGGCGATCGTCAAGTCGGTCGAGATGAACAACAACCAGCCCCGCATCATCCTCTCGCGCACGGCGCCGCAGTTCCTCGAGCGCCTCTTCGAGCAGGAGGTTCCGGAGATCTACGACGGTCTGATCACGATCAAGAAGATCGTCCGCATCCCGGGCGAGCGCGCCAAAGTGGCCGTCGAGTCGTATGACGACCGCATCGACCCCGTAGGCGCCTGCGTCGGCATGAAGGGCTCGCGCATCTACTCGATCGTCAAGGAGCTGCGCAACGAGAACATCGACGTGGTGAACTACACGGCCAACACGCAGCTCATGATCCAGCGCTCGCTGAACCCCGCCAAGATCTCGTCGATCACCCTCGACGAGGAGAAGATGACCGCTTCGGTCTACCTGAAGCCCGACCAGGTGTCGCTCGCCATCGGCAAGGGCGGTCTGAACATCCGCCTCTCGAAGATGCTCACGGGCTACGACATCGACGTCTACCGCGAGGTCGAGGAGGAGGACGTGGCCCTCACGGAGTTCGCCGACGAGATCGAGCCGTGGATCATCGAGGCGCTGCAGCACGTCGGCTGCGACACGGCCAAGAGCGTGCTCGAGCTCTCCGTCGAGGAGATCGCCGCCCGCGCCGACCTCGAGGTCGAGCAGGCACAGAAGGTCGTCGAGATTCTGAAGGCCGAATTTGAGGAGTAAACAAAGAAACAAGATCGAATATATGGGGAATGAAAAAAGATTGCGATTAATTCAGGTTGCCAAGGAGTTCAAGGTGGGATTGAACACCATCACGGACTTCCTGCAGAAGAAGGGGATCAAAAGCGACGGTTCGCCCAACACGCTGGTCGACGGCGACACCTATGCCGTCCTCGAGAAGGAGTTCGGCGCCAACCGCAGCGCCGCCGGCGCACGCGACTCGGTGCGCGAGCGCATCTCGCAGAAGCAGACGACCGTCACGCTGGCCGCCGAGCCCGCCAAGGCGAAGGAGGAGAAAGAGGTGGTCATCAAGTCGAACATGATCCGCGTCAAGGACGAGATCCCGCAGCCGAAGATCCTCGGCAAGATCGATCTCTCGCCGAAGCCCGCGGCTCCGAAAGCGGCTCCCGCACCGAAACCCGCGGCACAGCCGGCCGAGGCGGCCAAGCCCGCCGCACAGCCGGCCGCCAAACCCGCGGAAAAGCCCGCCGAGGCGCCGAAGCCGGTCGAGAAGGCCGTTGAAAAGCCCGTTGAGAAGCCGGCCGAACAGGTCGAGGCTGCTCCCGCCAAGCCCGCCGCACAGCCTGCGGCGCCCGCAGCAGCGGCCGAAAAGCCCGTCGAGAAGCCGAAGGCCGCACCCGCGCCGAAGCCGGCCGAGGCGGCCAAACCCGCCGTGCAGCCCGCAGCAGCCCCCGCGGCAGCAGCCGACACCGCCGCGCAGCCCCGACGCGACAGCGTATTCCGTCCCGAGATCGCGACCCTCACGGGACCGCAGGTGCTCGGCACGATGGATGTCTCGGGCTTCGTTCCGGGCGGCCGCCACAAGCGCAAGCGCCTACAGAAGGAGAAGGTGGACCTGAACAAGGCCCAGAAGAACGGCGGCCGCGGCGAGGCCAAAGGCGCTTCGGAGAACCGCGGCGCAGGCAGCAGCAACGGCCGTCCCGCACAGGGACAGGGCGGCGCGCAGCAGAACCAGCCCAAGCCGGGCGAAGGCCGCCGCAGCAAGAGCAAGAACAAGCCGCAGCCGAAACCCGTCGTACGCCCCGAAGTGAGCGACGAGGAGGTTTCGAAGCAGATCAAGGATACGCTGGCCCGTC
>CAZVGH010000119.1:0-5219 GCA_964626515.1 uncultured Alistipes sp. | reverse complement strand
GATAACCGTTTTCGATGCGGCCGATGCGGTAGGCCCACAGCGTGTTGTAGCTGGTTCCCTCCATGAAATAGTTGCCCGGCGCTGTGATGAACGAGATTGACGAATCATCGTGTTTGTGGTCTACGCGGAGCATCTTGTTGTTGTTGCTGGCGAAGGTGAAGTCGGCCGAGAACTGGAAGTCGCGCGTGCGGACGATGTCGGCGTTCAGCGAGAACTCGATACCGCGGTTGCGCATCACGCCGTTGTTCACCACGTGCGAGGCGGCACCCATCGTGAGGTCCATGTAACGCTTCACGAGCAGGTCGTCCGAGCGGCGGTTGTAGAATTCGATGCTACCGCCGAGGACGTTGTTCAGGATGCGGAAGTCGAGACCGATGTTGGTCGTCGCGGTCTTCTCCCAGCGCAGGTGCGGGTTGGGCAGGTCGTCGTCCCCGAAGTTGAGGTAGGTCGACGTGATCGGGTACTTGTAGGTCTTCTGCGAGACGACGAAATAGGTCGTCGAGTTCTGGTCGACGTTACCGTTTACGCCGTAGGTCGCACGCAGCTTGAGCATGTCGAGCCACGAAATATCCTTCATGAACGACTCTTCGGAGAGCAGCCACGAGCCGCCGACCGACCACAGCGGGTGACGCTGCTCGCGGATGTCGAGGCCGAACAGGTCGGCGTAGTCCCAGCGGAGGCTGCCCGTGATGTTGTAGCGCGAGGCATACGAGTAGCTGGCGTTGGCGTAGAACGACGCGTAGCGGTGGCGCGACTCGTGCACGGTGGTCGGCAGACCGCTGAGCGTGATCGGCGAGCCCGTAATCATGCTCGTGCCCACGCCGCTGTTGTACTTCTCCCAGTCCATGCGGGCCGAGGAGAGCGTCTGCGGATCATAGCCGTAGAACAGCTGCTCGGTGGGGACGGGCGAGTTCGTCTTGCGGAACTCCAGACCGGCGATGGCCGTCACGGCGTGGCGGTTCCAGTTCTTCTCGAAGTCGATCTGGTTGCGCAGCGTGTAGCGGTTGCTGCCCGCCTCGCGCTGCTCGTAGCGTCCCCCCCCCTCGGGAAGCTGCGACTTGCCCGAGAGGTCGATCATGCGGTTGTGCAGCATGCGCATGGCGTAGGTCTCGGGGGCCTCGTAGAGCTTGCTCTTGCTCTTGTTGTACTCGTACTGGTACATCAGGTTGTACTTGAACATCTTCAGCAGTCGCAGCTGGACGTTGAAGAAGGGACGGATGTTCACGCTCTGCGTCTTCTTCGAGGCATCCTCCATGGCGTCGAGCACGTTGAACCCGAATGACTTGAAGGGCGTCTGACCCTCGTACTGGCGCGCGATGTCGCCGTTGTAGCCCGTCGTGCCGCCTACGGTGGGGCCGTAGGGCGACGTGTAGCGGCCGCCTTGCTCGTCGAGGATCCGCTCGTAACGCTGCTGCAGCGTGTAGTCGGGACTGATCGAGGGGGTCGAGCCGTTGCCGAGACGCACCTCCGCACCGGCGTTGATGTCCATCCACTTGGTGATGGCGTAGTTCGATTTGTAGTAGAGCGACAGCCGGTCGTTCTCGTCGCCGCGCATCCGCTGCTTGTTGCTCTCGTAGTTGAAGGTCAGCAGGTGGCTGTTCGTCTCGGCCTTCTGCGACAGCATGATGTTATAGCGCTGCGTGACGGCGTTGCGCCATGCGTGGTCGCGGAACTCCTTGTAGAAATCGTTGTTGCGCCATTTATTGACCGTCGCGTCCGTTTCGGCCGGCGTGAGCAGGCCGTTCTCGCGGTCCAGATAGAGCTGGTAGAGCGGGTTGATGTAGCCGTAACCCTTGCTGACCGACGAGAGGTAGCTGGCGATGCCGCCCGAGTTGGCGGCATTGGCCTCCAGCAAGGCGGTCTGGTAGTCGATGATGTCGCTCGTCGAGGCCAGGTCGAGGGCGTCGAAGGTCGGCTTGCTCGTGATGAACCAGTCGGCGTTGACCGTGACGTTCGTGCCGACCTCCTTGGCGCGCTTCGTCGTCACGACGATCACGCCGTTGGCGGCCAGCGCACCGTAGATGCTGGCTGCTGCGGCATCCTTCAGCACCGTGATGCTCTCGACGTTATAGAGGTTGATATCGTCGAGCGTGAGGCTCGTCGGCACGTTGTCGATGACGATCAGCGGGTCGGTGCCCACGGCGCTCGAGAAGGTGCCCACACCGCGCAGCACGGCCTTCATCGTACCCGTGTTGGGATTGAGCTCCATGCGCAGACCGGCAATCTTACCCTCGAGCGACGCCGAAAGGTCGGCGTGCATCTGCTCGGTGAGCTTGTCCGAGGCGACGAAGCCGAACGAGGCGGTCGAGCGCTCGCGGCTGATGGTCTGGTAACCGGTGACGTACACCTCGTCGATCATCTGGCGGTCTTCGCGCAGCACGACGGTCTGCACGTTGTTGCGGCCGCTGACGGAGACCTTCTCGGTCAGCATGCCCACGAACGAAACCTCGATCTCGGTCGCCTCGGCCGGCACCTTGCAGCTGAAGCGGCCGTCCGCGGTGGTGACCGCACCGAACGGGCCGTTTCCGCCCTTCACATGGGCGCCGGGCAGGGGTTTGCCGCTCTCGTCGACTACGCGGCCCTCGACGGTGCGATAGCGCCCCGACGTCCGTACGGGACGCACGGTGATGATGTTGCGGTCGACCTCATACTCGAACGGTTTGCCGTTCAGGAGCTTGCCGAGCACCTGCATCGGCGCTTCGTTCTTCGCGTCGATCGTGACCGTGTACTCGGCCACGTCCTTGCTCGGGAAATTCATGCGGTAGCCCGACACACTGCCGAACTCCTTCAGCGCCGCTCCCAGCGACACGTTGCTCATCTGCATCGAGATGCGCGCCGGCTGCTGTGCCCAGGCCTGCACCGAAAGGAGCGCCATCACTCCCAGCAGGCAGACTCTGAACAGGACGGACGCTCCGCGCGTCCCTGCGGCCCGGCAAAGTTTCTTTTGCTTTTTCATGATCTATGGATGTTAGGGTTATATGCTTTTTACGGTGACGGTTCCGTTGCGGAACTCGGCCCGCACTTTGCCGAGTTTGTTCAGCAGCGCCAGCACCTCCGGCAGCGTCGAGTCGCGGTCGGCCCAGAAGTGCAGCCGCAATTCGGCGAGCTCCTTGCGGGAGCGGAGGTCGATGTTGACGTTGTACCAGCGCCCCAGCGCCCGCATGATCTCCTCCAGCGGGGCGTCCTCGAAGTAGAACATGCCGTCGGTCCATGCCGTGTAGGCAGTCGTGTTGACCTGCGTGATCGCATGCTCGCCGTTCTCGGCATAGGTCAGGTCCTCGCCCGGCTGCAGCACCACGGAGCCGCGCACGTCGTCCGTCAGCTCGACCTTGCCGCTCACGAGCGTCACATGACGGTCGGAGGGGTCGTAGGAGCGGACGTTGAAGCGCGTGCCCAGCACGCGGATGTCCATGCCGCCGGCACTGACGACGAACGGCCGCTGCTCGTCGCGGGTCACTTCGAAGCAGGCCTCGCCCGTCAGCTCCACGCGGCGCTCCTGCCCGTCGAACGTAGCGGGATAGCGCAGCTGCGTCTCGGCATTGAGCCATACGCGGGTGCCGTCGGCCAGCACCACCTGGAAATCTTTGCCGCGGGGCGTCTGCAGCGTCTGATACCCGGCGGCCGCCTGCGGCGCCTCTCGGGACGCATTCAGGTCGAGCACCGTCTGTTCCGTCATTTGCTGCGCGCAGCCGTCGCAATGCAGCATCACCTGCGTGGCACCCTCCACGGCGGCGAACAGCCGCTCCGGCCGCTGCTCTGCCAGCTGTCGGCCGAGCGGCAGCAGCAGCGCCACGAGCAGCGCGGCGGCAATGGCTGCGACGCTGCGGTATGCGATCCTTAATTTGAGTTGCTGTTTCCGCGCCAGCCGCTCGCGCAGCAGCGCCTCCTTGCAGGCCATCGCCTCGATGAAGGTCGCGCGGTGTCCGTCGTCCCGCAGCCAGAGCCGGAATTCCTCCGTCTCCTGCATGCGGGGATCGGCCGCGGCCTGCATGGCATAGTCTAAATCGGGATTGATCTGTTCGGTCATTTCGGTTGTTCGTTTTGCATATATAACGAACGAATGCCTGAAACCGATGACAGGGAATCGAAAAAAATTACAGAAAAATCGAAAGCAGCCGCCTGCGCAGCAGTTTCATGGCCCGCGCGATGTGTGTACGCACGGTGTTGTCGCTGATATTCAGCTGTTCGCTGATCTCCGAGCACTTTTTGCGGTCCAGAAAGTAGGCTTCGGCTACGGTCCGCATTTGCGGCGCCATGCCGCGGATGCTCTCCTGCATGCGGCCGATCTGCTCCTCGTAGGCCTCGTAATCCTTTTCGGTCCACTCGGCATACAGCTCGCGGGCATAGTTCTCCCGGAATTTGCGCACGACGTTCCGGTGCCGCAGATGATCGATGCAGCGGTTGCGGACCATGACGAAAAGCAGCGGCAGCGGGTTGGGAGCCTCGTGCAGACGGGCGGCATCCTCGAGCGCCGCGCAGAAGACGTCGTTGACGATATCCTTGGCGAGTTCGTTGTCGTTCAGTAGATTGCATGCGTGCACATAGAGTTTCCTCCAATGTTTGCCGTAAAGATCCCTTATGCGCTCTGCGTGCGTCATGCTTTTCTCGCCCGTGATATTCGATACGGACGCAAATATAACTCAAATTTGTCGTATCTTCGTATTTTTCAGCCACTAAATATCTTGGCAGACCGTGCTGCGCGCTATACCTATATATAATAGAATTCGGCGAGATATGCCGCTTTCGAGGCGGATTTCGTAATCCGTTGATAACGTGCCATCTGAAAGAGAAGAAGGAAATAAGTAGTTAAAAAGGTCGGAAAAAATTTGGAAAATAAGAATGAAAGGTGCATCTTTGCACCCGCTTTCGCCCCGGAAGGGGTAGAGAAAAGGGAAGCGAAAAGGTTCTGAAGAAATTTGCAAAAAGATTTGGAGGATTCGAAAAAAGGTTATACCTTTGCACCCGTCTTCCGCTTGAAAAAGCGGGCGAGGCGAAACGAAGCCTTCAGGCTTCGGGATCTTTGAAAAAGACAGTTCATATAGCAATATACGAACGGCGTTCTTTGAAGTAATTGAGCAGCTATTAGTTTTATCCACTCTCTCGGGAGAGGGAGTGATTTCAAACAATACCTTTGAGATTAGAGCTAAAGATAAACAAAACATTATTTATACAATGGAGAGTTTGATCCTGGCTCAGGATGAACGCTAGCGGCAGGCCTA
>CAZVGH010000118.1:0-5225 GCA_964626515.1 uncultured Alistipes sp. | reverse complement strand
GCCGACAAGGAGCAGGGCCAGAAGATCTACGAGAAGCTCTTCGAGGTCAAGGTCGTGGAGGCCGTACGCCGGAAGATCAAAGTAACGGAAAAAGCCGTTTCCGCCGACGATTTCGCCAAGCTGGCTAAAGAAATCTGAGCCGCGGCCGGAAAATTTCCCGCTTCGGACTTTGCAGGCGTGATGTTTGCAAAGTCCTTTTTTTAAGTGTGAACCCCCTATTCTACGTTATGTCCGAATTCGAAAAATACGCACGCGGCAAGTGCGGCATCAGCTCGCTGAAGCTGCACGACTTCCGGTCGGTCTGCGAGGCCTACGTCTCGCCGACGATCATCGAGGAGCGCCAGCTCAACATCGCCACGATGGACGTCTTCTCGCGTCTGATGATGGACCGCATCATCTTCCTCGGCGCTCCGATCTACGACGATGCCGCCAACATCATCCAGGCGCAGCTGCTCTTTCTGGAGTCCGTGGACCCCGAGAAAGACATCCAGATCTACATCAACTCGCCCGGCGGCTCGGTCTCGGCCGGACTGGGCATCTACGACACCATGCAGCTCGTCGCCTCGGACGTCGCGACCATCTGTACGGGACTGGCCGCTTCGATGGGCGCCGTGCTGCTGACGGCCGGCGCGGCGGGCAAGCGTTCGGCGCTACCCCATTCGCGGGTGATGATCCACCAGCCGTTGGGCGGGGCGCAGGGACAGGCCTCCGACATCGAGATCACGGCCCGCGAGATCATGAAGACCAAGCGCGAGCTCTACGAAATCCTCTCCGCGCACTCGGGCGTGCCGATCAAGAAGATCGAGCGCGACGCCGACCGCGACTACTGGCTCTCGGCCCGCGAGGCCTGCGAATACGGCCTGATCGACGAAGTGCTCACCAAACGCGAAAAGCAATGACGCAAAACCGAAACAACGGCCGCCGGGGCGGCGGCGACAACCCGAACGACTGCTGCTCGTTCTGCGGCACGCGGCGCGACGACGCGGAGCTGATGTTCCAGGGCTCGAATGGCGCCAACATCTGCAACAAGTGCATCGAGAACGGCTACAAGATTTTGCTCGACAACGACCTTTTCGCCGAGCAGCGCAAGGCCGGTGCGGCGCCTTTCCGCAAGGAGGACCTGCTGAAGCCGGCGCAGATCAAGGATTTCCTCGACCAGTATGTCATCGGGCAGGAGGCTGCCAAGCGCTTCCTGTCCGTAGCGGTCTACAACCATTACAAGCGGTTGCTCTATCCGCCGAAAGAGAACGAGGTGGAGATCGACAAGTCGAACGTGGTGCTCGTGGGACCTACGGGCACCGGCAAGACCCTGATGGCCCGCACGATCGCCCGTCTGCTGAAAGTTCCTTTCACGATCGTCGATGCCACGGTCCTCACCGAAGCGGGCTACGTCGGCGAGGATGTCGAGAGCATCCTCTCGCGGCTGCTGCAGGTCGCCGACTACAACGTGCCGTTGGCCGAGCGGGGCATCGTCTTCATCGACGAGATCGACAAGATCGCCCGCAAGGGCGACAACCCCTCCATCACGCGCGACGTCTCGGGCGAGGGGGTGCAGCAGGCGCTGCTGAAGCTCCTGGAGGGCACCGTGGTCAACGTGCCGCCGCAGGGCGGACGCAAGCATCCCGACCAGAAGTTCATTCAGGTCAACACGCGCAACATCCTCTTCATCTGCGGCGGGGCCTTCGACGGCATCGAGCGCAAAATCGCCCAGCGTCTCAATACGCGGGCCGTGGGCTACGGGCGCGGCGAGAGCCGGACGGTGGACCGCTCGAATCTCATGCAGTACATCACGCCGCAGGACCTCAAGTCGTTCGGGCTGATTCCCGAGCTCGTGGGGCGTCTTCCGGTGCTGACCTACATGCAGCCGCTCGACCGCGAGGCCCTGCGGCGCATCCTCACGGAGCCGAAGAACGCCATCGTGCGGCAGTACGAACGGCTCTTCGAGATGGACGGCGTGAAGCTGCGCTTCGACGACGGGGCGCTGGACTACATCGTCGACAAGGCCGTCGAGTTCAAATTAGGGGCCCGCGGCCTGCGGTCGATCTGCGAGGCGGTGATGATGGACGCCATGTTCGACCTGCCGTCGGACGACGTGCCTAAATTTACCGTTACGCGGCCCTACGCCACGCAAAAGATCGAACAGGCGAACATTTGTTCCCTCAAACAGGTGGGATAACCGAAGTTTTTTCGTATCTTCGCTTTAGCGATTCCCCGCTCGGCCCGGGCCTTTCCGGCGAAAGCGGGCGGGGAGGAGAGGGGGGGGAGAACGAAAACAACGGGAAACAACGAAAATCAAAACGAATCATACAATGGCTTCTACGAATTCCAAACTTACGCGCGTAGCCGACAACATCCGCGTGCTGGCGGCCTCGATGGTCGAGAAAGCGAAGTCGGGGCACCCGGGCGGTGCGATGGGCGGCGCCGATTTCGTCGCCGTGCTCTATGCCGAGTTTCTGCGCTACGACCCCGACAACATGGCCTATCCCCACCGCGACCGCTTCTTCCTCGATCCGGGCCACATGGCGCCGATGCTCTACTCGACGCTGGCGCTCGCCGGCCACTACTCGGCCGAGGACCTGCAGTCGCTGCGCCAGTGGGGCAGCGTAACGCCCGGACACCCCGAGGTCGACGTCCTGCGCGGCGTGGAGAACACCTCCGGACCGCTGGGACAGGGCCACGCGATGGCGCTGGGCGCTGCGATCGCCGAACGTTTTCTGGTCGCCCGCTTCGGCGAGTGGATGGCCCACAAGACCTACGCCTACATCTCCGACGGTGCCGTCGAGGAGGAGATTTCGCAGGGCGTGGGCCGCATTGCCGGACATCTGGGGCTGGCGAATCTCATCATGTACTACGACTCCAACAACATCCAGCTCTCGACGAAAGTCGAGGAGGTCGACACGGAGAACGTGGCACAGAAATACGAGGCCTGGGGCTGGAACGTGCTGACCGTCGACGGACACGACATCGACGCGATCCGCAAGGCCCTCGTCGCCGCCAACGCCGAGACCGAGCGTCCGACCCTCATCATCGGCCGCACGACGATGGGCAAAGGTGCCGTCGCGGCCGACGGCTCGAGCTACGAAGACAAGGTCTCGACCCACGGACAGCCCCTCTCGGCTGCCGGAGCCGATCTGGCCGCTACGATCCGGAACCTCGGGGGCGATCCCGACGAGCCGTTCGCATTCTTCGAGGAGAGCCGCGAGCTCTTCGCTGCCCGCCGCGAGGCCCTCAAGGCCTGGGCCGCCGAGCAGGCGCAGGTCGAGAAGTCGTGGCGCCAGCAGCATAAGGAGCTGTCGCACAAGCTCGACAAGTTCCTCAGCGACGAGGTTCCCGAAATCGATTACAAGGCCGTCGACATGAAAGCCGACGTCGCCACGCGCGCCGCTTCGGCCACGGTGCTGGGCGTCTTCGCCGAGAAGATCGAGAACATGATCGTCGCCTCGGCCGACCTCTCGAACTCGGACAAGACGGACGGCTACCTCAAGAAAACGAAAGCCTTCGTCAAGGGCGACTTCTCGGGCAAGTTCTTCCAGGCGGGCGTTTCGGAGCTCACGATGGCCTGCGTGATGAACGGCATGGCGCTGCACGGCGGTGTGATTCCGGCCTGCGGCACCTTTTTCGTCTTCTCCGACTACATGAAGCCGGCCGTGCGCCTCTCGGCCCTGATGCGCCTGCACGTGATCTATATCTGGACCCACGACTCGTTCCGCGTCGGCGAGGACGGACCTACGCACCAGCCTGTGGAGCACGAGGCGCAGATCCGCCTGATGGAGCACCTGAAGAACCACCACGGTGAGCGCTCGATGGTCGTGCTGCGTCCGGCCGACGGCGAGGAGACCCTCATGGCCTGGAAGACGGCCGTCGAGGAGCATCGTCCCGTGGCGCTGGTCCTTTCGCGTCAGAATATCAAGAACCTGCCGACGCTGGGCGGTCGCACGCGCCGCGAGGAGGCTACGCAGGTCGCCAAAGGCGGCTACGTCGTCATGGACGCTGCGAAGCCTGCCGCCGTGCTCGTCGCTACGGGTTCGGAGGTCGCCACGCTGGTCGAAGGGGCCGAGCTGCTTGCGCAGGAGGGCATCGCCGTGCGCGTGGTCAACGTGCCGAGCGAGGGCCTTTTCCGCGACCAGCCCAAATCGTATCAGGAGAGCGTCCTGCCGGCTGGCATCGTGCGCTACGGCCTCACGTCGGGCCTGCCCGTCAACTTGCTGGGCCTCGTCGGTGAGAACGGCATGATCCACGGCCTCGACTACTTCGGCTATTCCGCGCCCTACAAGGTGCTCGACGAGCAGTTCGGCTACAACGGTGCTACCGTCGCCGCCGAAGTGAAGAAATTGCTGAAAAAGTAATTTTCGGCGGCAACGGATTTTTAGTCGCCGCCGAAGTGAAGAAATTGCTGAAAAAGTAATTTTCGGCGGCAACGGACTTTTAGTCGCCGCCGAAGTGAAGAAGCAGTTCTGCTTATTCCTTGAGAAAGAGACCCCGGTTTTTTGCCGGGGTTCTTTTTTTGAAACCTCCTCTCGCCCCGGCCGAAACTGCATAATTCCCGAATAAAATTCGGCTTTTCCTTTTTATTTCGTACTTTTGTCGTTTGGAAAAACCGAAAATACAAAATACGATGACGCAGGAAGAACTTTTCAAAAAATTGGTCGCCCACTGCAAGGAGTACGGCTTCGTGTTCCCGTCGAGCGAAATCTACGACGGCCTGGGCGCCGTCTACGACTACGGTCAGAACGGCGTGGAGCTCAAGAACAACATCAAGCGCTACTGGTGGGATTCGATGGTCAAGCTGCACGAGAACATCGTGGGCCTCGATGCCGCGATCTTCATGCACCCCCGTACGTGGGAGGCTTCGGGCCATGTCGGTGCGTTCAACGACCCGCTGATCGACAACCGCGATTCGAAGAAGCGCTACCGCGCCGACGTACTGATCGAGGAGTGGCTCGCCAAGCAGGACGAGAAGATCGAAAAGGAGGTCGAGAAGGCCCGCAAGCGCTTCGGCGAGTCGTTCGACGAGGCCCAGTACCGTGCCACTTCGCCCCGCGTGGCGGAGACCGCGGCTAAGCGCGACGCCGTGCACCGGCGTTTCGCCGACGCCCTGAATGCCAACGACCTCGACGCCCTGCGGCAGATCATCCTCGACTGCGAGATCGTCTGCCCGATTTCGGGTACCCGCAACTGGACCGAGGTGCGGCAGTTCAACCTCATGTTCTCCACGCAGATGGGCT